>CAYLTF010000105.1:0-11902 GCA_964386625.1 uncultured Akkermansia sp.
TGTGCGACTTGTCCGTTGGTGACACTCGACGGATCCGGTGTGGGCAAGGCCGCCCGGACAAATTCCACCTCCGCCCGCTCGGGCGCGAATCTCAACCGCAAATGCCCGGACCCCTCGCGGATCTCCCCGGTGTATCCGTAATCGCCGGCGCTCCGGGCGTTGGCCCGCGGGTGCCCTGGCTGCGGCACGGCCTGGTAGACGATGCCGTCCAGCATCTCGGTGGCGAACAAGTGATCATGCCCATGGAACACCGCACAAACCCCATGCAACCGAAGCAGATCGTGCACGGGCATGGACCATCCGGGGCGATGTTCGCGAAACCCATCGGAACCATCCAGATTGCGACCTCCCCATTCCATCAACGGAGCGATGGCTGCACCACCCCGCACCTCACGATCACGACCACCGACCAGGTGGTGGATGAAGACCATCTTGAACGGGGCCCGACTCGTCTCCAGGACCTTCGACAACCACCGGTGCTGCTCCGGCCCCAGGGTCATCGACCACGGATCATCCCTCCGGCGCGAGGTCGTGAACCAAAACGGGTCCAGCACCACAAACAAGGCGCCACCCCACTCCCAGGCATAATAATCCTGCAACAAACCGGCACCTTCCCGTGGTGTGACATTGCCTGAATAGATTCCCCCGGGCTCGGGATTGGGGAAGTACTTCCTGCGCATGCGCAGGGACCACAACGGCATCGAGTCGGGGTGACCGTTCAAGCGTTCCGCCTTCTCACCGTCGTGGTTTCCCAGCGTCAACACGATGGGCACCTCACCGGCGATACGGCCAAGGAAATGCCGCTGGGCGATGTATTGCGACTCGGCCCGGATGTAGAATCCCCCGAACTTGTCCACCATGGTGGTGTCCCCGAGATCGATGAGGAAATCCGGTGCATCTGCCCGGATGTTGGCCAAGGTCCGGTCGTAGATGGGCTCGTCGGTGCCGCTGTCGAGGTGGCTGTCGGCCTGCAGGGCCACCGTGAAACTGGAGGTCTTGGAACGCTGGGTGTGGAAGGTTCCCTTCAGCGCTCCCGGTTCGACGCCGATCCCACCTCGTGTGGCGACCGTGTAGGCATACGCCTGGTTGGCTTGAAGGCCCGTCATCGGCACCACCCGTGTGTCGCCCGCTTCCAGCTTCAGCCACTCGGAGTGATTCAACTGGGAAGCCCCTGCCAAGGCCCAGGCGACCCGAACCTCCAACGCCTCCTGAGCAAAAAGACTCAGCGACATCTCTTGGGCACCCGGTCGGCACAACCACGCCCGCAAGGGCATCTTCGGCACTTCCGCGGCGATCACCGCGGCGTTGCTGCGGCGAGTCGGCTTGTCGGCGGCTTCGGCGACCGCCACCAGCGCCGTTCCCAACAACAAACCGAGGATCCGTTGACGGACGGCCATCATGGCTGGCGGCGGCGACGGGGCCGGCCTCGATTCCCCCCATCGGCTTCCGCGCCTGTTCCAGAAGGCAGCGAGTAAGTCTCCGAAGCGGTATGACCGTCCCCGTCGACCCAATCGAAGGTCACGGTCGCGTTGGTGTTCAGTCGGTATCGGAGGTGATGTGTCTGGGTGGCGGTCTTCACCTCGAGATGGAAGTGATTGGAAGGACTGCGATCGAAACCGGTGATCCTGGCCCCGCGCCAGGGTGGCAGTGCCGGACGCACCGGAAACGCGCGCGGCTGCGGATCCACCTGCCCCTCCCGCTCGACCACTTCGCCATGGAATCCGCCGTTGAGATAAGGGTACTTCCGGGTGGCATGATAATGGTAGCCGAGGGCCGGGGTGCTGTGTCCGTTGAAATTGTCCAACGGGCCGACCGGGGATCCATCGGGCTCGTCGAAGCCGTAAATCCAATAGCCGTCGAGGGCGACGGCGATGGGCTGCCCCGGACCCACCCGCTCCTGCAGGTGGGTCGGGGCGATGTGATAGTGGTAGTCGTCGGCGCGGCCGCAGTGTCCGCCGAACTCGTCGAGTTCGCCGGCCAAGAACGTGTCGGTGCGACCGTCGTTCTTGATCGGATTGAAGATGGGCACGCCATTGACCGCCATCGCGATCGCCCCACGGAAGAAATGGTCTTTGGCCGAAAACGGCTGCGCGGCCGGCACCGGAAAACGCGGAATCCTCCAGGCATTGTCGCCCACATAAGGCTGCGGCAACGGCACCTGCTGCTGCCACGCGGTGATGCCCACCATCATGCGATGATCGGGCATGCCGTCGCTCTCCACGATCCAGTGGGTGGCATTGGTGGTGGCCCGAACCGTCGGTCCGAATCGGCTGAACAGACCAAGACGCTGGGCCGCTGCATCGGCCACTTTGAGAGGCAATTGATCCGGACGTGAAGACTTGATCCGAGCCCCCACGTTCCCGTGGTGCGTCTCGCCCTCGGCAAGGTCATGGGCCCGGAGGTTGGTTCCGCCGACCAGCAGGCTGAGCACCGCAGTGAGGCTTTGGATGGTCTTCATGGAGAGGAGACGGGAGGCGGTTCAGCGACGACACGGAAGAATCGCCACGGGGCAGCGGTCGCCGTTCCCTCATCCATCCAGGTCCAAGGGAATTCTGTCGGCAAGAACTGTCCCAACTCATTCCACGAGGTGAAGTTGGTCGACGCCTGCAGGCGGTACCATGGCCCGACCTCGCCATCGATCCGGAGATTCAAAACTCCCGAATCGCCGAAGGTGGCCCGAATGCTCGGGGCCCGCGCCAGCGCCGGCGCGCTCAGGCGGAAGTACTGCGTCGCCCCGAGGGCCGGATTGCCAGCATCCATCACCGAGACACCCACCTGCTGGATCACCGGAACCAGGGACACGGGGGTTCGCCAAACCATCACCCCGGTTTGCGGGTCGATCGAAAGCCCGTTGGTCTCACCCAGCACCCGGAAGCGCAGCAGCGAAGGCATGTTTTCCAAATCCACTGCGGCATTGGTCCAACGGAAGTTCACACCAGGGCGCAGGACCGGTTCTGGAATCGGGTTCAGGACCGGTGGCGTATTGGTGAAGCCGCCCCGGACGGCACGCACCCAGAGCAAGGTCTCTCGAGGCGTCTGACTGGTGATGCCGCTGATGAACTCGACGAACCAGGCATGGGTGGTCCGGTTGTTCTGCAGCGTGGAAGTCCAATAGCGCGCCGACTTGCCCCCAGGGAAGGCGGCGGTGTCGATCGAAGGCCCGCTGCGGCCTTCATCATTCAGCGATCGCAATTCCCGGATGTTGGGCAGACGCCAATCCTGAAAGCCGCCGAGGGTGAGGTTTTCAGCGCTTTGGAGAGCCTGTGCCCAATCCATGGGACTGGCGACCTCGGTCTGCTGCCACATCAGGCCGTTGAGCGAGTCTTCCACGATGCCGTCGCCCCGGGCGCGGAATCGCGGTTGGGACGGAGGTACCGGCACCGGCCCACGAATCAGGCGGGCATGGTACCGCAAGGTGCCGCCGCCGCTCAGCGTCTCGCTCTGGACCTTGGGCCCGGTGCCTCCGCCCGCGTTGGCGACCCACACCCGCGTGGCGTCCGTTGCCTGGGTGTTGCTCGACCACCAGTAATCGGCGCTGCCACCCGACGAGGCGAAGTACGCCAGGTCAAGGGCGGGGTTCTGCCGGGAGTAGATGAGCAGCGATGCCAACTCATGGATGGTCGGCAACCTCCAGGAGCCCGCCGACACCCCTCCCAACGTATTGGTGGCGGCATAGGCCTTGGCCCCTTCCCAGGTCATTTCGCCGCCGTCGATCCGCTGCCAGACCCAACCCGTCACTCGATCGGTCACCGTGCCGTCGCCGTTGTCCTGGTACGAGGGCGGATCGAGGGTGTAGTCGGCATCGGCGCCGACCACCGCCAAGCCCCCCTTGGTGGTCTGGCCGGTGTCCGGCAGACGCACCGAGGCCGGCGGAGGAGGCACCGACCTCGGTGGAATGGTGTAGCGATGACTCACCATCCGGTTGGTGCGCCCAGCACCCTCCGACTCCGGCAGATACACCCGTACGTATTCCACATCGGCCCCCTCGGGCGAGACGGTCACCCGAAGATGCCCGGAGTTGCCCAGCACCACGCTGTTGCGGTTGGTGTATCCATAGCCGGGTGCCGAGTTGGTGCCGAAGATCGTCCGACTCGGCTGGGGAACCTCCTGGTAGATCAATTCCGGGACACCATCGCCCTGGAGGTCCAACTCCTCGCGCACGTACAGATGATCGTGCCCATGGAAAAACGCCTGAACGCCGTTGGTGAGCAGCAATTGCTGGATGGGCATGGGCCATCCGGGCCGCTCGGTGGCGAATCCCGGAGTGCCGTTGGTGTTCTTTCCGCCCCACTCGAAATACGGCGCATAGGTCAAACCACCCCGCGTTTGATTCCCGAGACCGCCGCCGATCAAATGGTGGGCGAACACGAATTTGAAGCGGGCGGTGCTGTTCTCGAGCGTGCGCTTGAGCCATTGGTACTGCTCGAGGCCCAGCGTCCAGCTCCAGCCGTTTTGCCCAGGCTTCGGGCTGGTGTACCAGAACGGGTCCAAGGTCACGAACAGCGCATCGCCCCACTCGAAGGCGTAGTACCCGTCGCGCGGACCCCGCAGGGCCGGATCCACCGCGCTCGCTCCGGAATAGAATCCGCCGGGGATGGGCACCGGAAAATAATGCTGGCGAGCCTGTGTGCCCCAGACCGCCGGATTGTTGGTGATGCCCTGCAGCTTGAGCAACCAACCCAGCTCGGCCTCGTGGTTGCCGTTGACCAGGAAGGTGGGCATCGAATGGCCCACCAGGCCGAAGAACCCACGGCGCACCTCCTCATGCAACTCGAAGATGCCCGGCTGGGTGAGGTAGTAGGCGTTGGTCGCCCCGATCTTCTCCTCCATGAAGGTGTCGCCCAGATCGATGAGGAAGTCCGGCTGGTCGGCCAGCATGTTGGTCAGCGCGAGTCTCCAGACCGGAGGTTCGTTGTCGCGATGATGCGGATCGGCCTCGATGGCGAAGGTGAATCGACTTCCCCGCGAGCGTTGCGTGTGGAAGGTGCGCATCGGACCGACCTGAGGCGGATTCCCGCCATCCGACACGGTTTGGACTCGATAATAGTACCGCTGGTTGGGGGTCAGGGAGTCGAGCGTGAACACCGTCGGCACTCCGGCGAGCACCGCCCGGGACTCGGAGCGGAGCGGATAGGTCCCGGAATCCGTTCCGTACTCGATGGTCGCGGTGAGGTTGGATCGGGCCAGCAGGTTGAGGGCGATCGAACGGTCCGTCGGTCGCCCCAACAGGACATCGTAAACCAACGCACCCGACGGAGGGTTGGTGGTTCCTCCCCCGCCTCCTCCGCCTCCTCCCCCGGACACCGTGAGCAACGCCCCTCGGCTGCGAACCGACGCCGGCCACCCGGTGGTGTTCGCGCCGAATTCGACCTCGTAGGTGCCGGCATCCGCCGCCGAGACGCTCGGCAGGTCCAATCGGCTCAGGTACACACTGGTGTCGACCGTGGTGAGGTTCGTCGTAGCCGGCAGGGCCACCCCATTGCGATACCATTGGGCGCGAGCCGCTTTGGCGTAGATCGTCGCCATCGCCCAGAGCGTCACCGGTGCCCCTGCGGACACGGTGGCTCCTTCGGGCTGGACCCCGATGGACGGCGTGTACGACTCCGGCTTGATGGCGTCATGCACCGCAGCCAAGGAGGAGACCAGCGGAGCGAAGGCGGCCTGGCCGATGAGGTCGGTTTGCTCCAGCGGATCCTTCAGGATATCGAAGAGATTCTGGGCGAACCCGCCACCCGCGCCAGCCGGTTGCTTGCTGCGGATGAGCTTGAAGACGCTCGTCGCCCCATCTTGTGGATACAGTCCGAAGACCGCACTGCCGGCGCTGCTGCCGGCCACCAGGGGTGACGGGCGGAAATCCGCGGCATTCCATCCATTGGTGGCCCGGAGCAACTGGGACCAGAGGTTGAGTCCATCGAATGGGGCCGTGTTGCGCGGTTGGACTCCGGTGGCCGCGCAGAGGGTGGGAAACCAGTCGGCCACTCCGATGAACTGCTGGCAATTGGTGATGCCCGAGGGCAGCACACCGGGCCACCGGATGGCCGCCGGCGTATGGATCCCGCCGTCGAAAAGGTCCCCCTTGTCACCTCTCAACGGAAGGTTGGATCCGCCGGTGGAGGCCTGCCCGCCGTTGTCTCCGAAGAACACCACCACGGTGTTGGTGGCATTGCCGCCGCCGTCGATCTGCCCCAAGACGCGACCCAACGCATCATCCAGGTGTTCCATGGCGGCCAGGAGCTTCTGGCGATTGGCGTTGGTCGTCCCGATGGAGGCATAGCGGGCCAAGTACTCCGCAGGGGCGCTCACCGGTCCATGGACGGCATTGAAGGCCAGATAGAGCACCAGCGGCTTGAGCGGGTCGCGCTCCCGAAGTCCGCGCACGGCCCGGTCGGCCAGCAAGTCGGTGGACCACCCTTCGTCCAGATTCGTCTTGCCGTTCTGCCACCAGTCCAGCGAGCCGGTTTCCTGGCTGACGTGGGTGAGGTAGTTGATGGCTCCGGTGTATTCTCCGTAGTGCAAGTCCCAACCCCGGTTTTGAGGTTGGTAGTCGATGTTCTCCCGAATCACCGGCCGGGATACGCCGCCGATCAAGACGTTGGTCTCGGTATTGTAGAGCCCACCCAAATGCCATTTGCCGCACATGAAGGTCTGGTACCCGGCCGCACGGAAGGTTTCCGGCAAGGTGTGCTCCTGAAGGCTCAAACCCCGGGAGTTGTTCACGGCCGTGCGGATGGGATTGCGACCGGTCAACAAGGCCGACCGGGTGACACTGCACACGGGGGTCGCGTAAAAGCGTTCCAAGCGGACGCCCTCGCGCCCCAGACGATCCATGTTGGGCGTCTTGGCCAAGCCTCCGTGAGCCCCGAGATCTCCGAAGCCGTGATCATCGGTCACCACGATGACCACGTCAGGACGGGTCGTGGGTACCGTCACCAGGACGCGGTTGGTGGTGCTCAAGGCCGGGGATCCGGAATCGGTCACCACCACCTCCACCGGATGGACCTGCGCGGCCTGGGCCGCCGCGGGCGACCATTCGAAGCGCCCGCTGGCCGGGTCCAACGTCGCACCCGCCGGTGCCACCGCGAGCCGGTACGACAGGCTCTGCGACGCGCCGTCCGGATCGGTCGCTGCCGACTCCCACCGCACCGTGCCCCCGACCCGGACCTGCCGTGGATCCGAGGCCCCCGCGGGGAACACCGGGGCGCGGTTAGTGGTACCACCACCACCGGAACCAGCGCTGCCCGTGAACCGAACCAACACCTCGTTGTCGAGCACCAGGTTGGACGACCAGATGAACCGGGCTCCCGATTGGGAGAAGACGGAGGGAAAGCGCGTGTAGGCCGGCTTGGTGTCCACCCCCACTTCAGCCTCGGTGTAGACCGAAGCCAAGGGCCAGGCCGAAGCATCGAAGGTCGGCTGCATCCAGTCGGCCGGCACCGGATAGTGGAGAGCCCAAGCGTTGGTCCCTGGGTTGCTCTCGAGAGGCGCAGCCGAGGAGTCCCGGGTCCCGTCGGCCCGCTGGACCACCAACGCCGGGTCCGTGAGAGGCGAGAGGTAGAAACTCTGTGCCCGCCAAGCCGGACCGGTCACCGAGCCATCGCTGAAACTGGCCATGAACCCGCCGTCTCCGGGATGGAATGGGTTGCCGCCGTTGAGCTCGGTTCCCAGACCCAGGTTCTCCTCCCAGTCGACCAGACGCACCGCATAGGTCACCGGCCGCTTGGCGCGGAACCGCACCACGCAGGAATTGAACGGCGTGTAGGGCACCGGATCAACCGCGACCCGGGTGCCGTTGACGTACAATTCGAAGTAGTTGTCCGCGAACAGATATCCGGTGATCACCTCCCCGTCCGGATCGACGGTCACCACGGGTACCGCGCTGAGATCCACGGCACCGATACCCTCGGGACGGACGCCGGTCACGTCGTTGTAGAGGTCGGACGCCTTCGGTCCGTCGGCGAAGGTCGTGGCGGCAGGCACCGTCCAGACCGAGCCGTCTTGTGCCGAGATCTGGCCGACCGCGGCGACCCGCTGTCCTCCGGGCAGCAAATTGCCGATCACCGTCGTCGCGCGGCCCCGAGAGGCGACCCCGACAGTCCCTCCGCCGGAAAGAGCGAGGGAAGCCGCGGCGCTCAGGGTGGTTCCGACGGCATTCGAGACCCGCACCGAGTAGGCGCCCGCCGAGGCGGCTGAGACGGGGGGGCTCTTCAAGGTGGCTGTTCGGGTGCCCGAAACGGCCGCCGAGCCCTCAAGCGCCACCCCGTTGCGAAGCCACTGGTGGTTCAACGGGCCGGCCCCCTGGGCCACGACCGTGAAGGAAACCGACCCGCCCGCTGCCGCCTCGACCGCAGCCGGTGGCACGACCACCACGGGTTCCTGCAGCGAGGTCAGCGCCGGCGCGGGTTTCCAGTTGGGATAGTTCGTGGTCCGCAGACCGGCCGAGTCGAGGTAAGTCACCTGGAGCAGTCCTGCGGCGCGATCCAGCGAATAGGTCCAACTGTTGGTCGGCGGTGCATTGGAGGGAATGCTGTAGGTCAGACGGTACTGGTCCGGCCCCAGTCGCTGGAAGGTCTTCAAGACTGCTCCGTTCAGGGCTGTGCCGGAGGGCCGCACGGGATTGACCCTGGGCTGAACCCCCGCCTGGCTGACGACCTGCCCTTGCCCGTTGGTGCTCACCATCGCGGTCACCTCACCATGGAACCCGCCGTTCACGAAGGGCATCGAGAGGGAGGCATGGTAGTGGTAATAACCCAAGGCATTGGTGTGCCCCCGGAACGAATCCAACCCCGCCGGCACCGCCCCGTCGGGCTCGGTCAGCCCGAAGATGGGGTAACCGTCCATGGCGAAGGCGATCGGCAGGTCCGCACCCAGGATGTTGGTCAGGTGCAACGGGGCCGCATGGTAGTGGTAATCGTCGGCCCTGCCACAGTGGCCACCCCACTGATCCAGTTCTCCGATGAAGGCCGAGATCTCGCCGCGATTGTTGGCCGGGTTGAAGATCGGAATGCCGTTGGCCGCGAGCGCGATGGCCCCCTGAAGGAAGGTCTGGGAGGTGATGGGCTGGGGCTGGGCCGCTTCGACCGGTTCGATGGGAAGGCGCCACTGGTTGGTGCCGAAGTAGAAGGTGGGCACGGGGATTTGCCGCTGCCAGGCGGAGATGCCCTCCATCATGCCGTGGTCGGGCATGCCGTCCGAGCCCACGTGGAACTCGGCCGAATCCCACCAGAACCGCAGCGCTGGCTGGAAGCGGATGAACGTCCGGGCCTTGAGGTCGGCCTGGGCCGAGGTCTGAGGGTTGCCACTCTTGGGCAGCGTCCGCAGGCGGATCTTGGCCGCAGGCGGTGCCGGAACCTCATCGTGGCGATGCCAGTCATGGGCCCACACACGGCCCGCGGGCAACATCCAGAGCAGCATCGCCATCACGCCACTCAACCTGGCACCTCCGATACGCGCCTCATTCATGGTGCCAGCCTAGGAACGCAACATGAACGAATCGCGGGGCCCACGATGACAGTTTTGTCATGTAAAACCCCTCGAAAGATCGCCGCCTCCGGACCACGTTGATGGCGGATGAAGATCCTGGTGGTGGAGGACGAGCGGAAGATCGCCGACCTGGTGCGCAAGGCGCTGGAGGCTTCGGGCTTCATCGTCGAATCCTGCTGCAACGGCGATGACGCGCTGGCCTGGGCCTCCCGTTCCGCCTTCGACGCCGTGGTGCTCGACATCATGATCCCAGGGCGGGACGGGCTGAGCGTCCTGCGCCAGATCCGCTCGGCAGGCAACACGACCCCTGTCCTGCTGCTCACCGCCCGCAGTTCGTTGGACGAACGCATCGAAGGCTTGAATCTCGGGGCGGACGACTACCTGCCCAAGCCCTTCTACACCGAGGAATTGGTGGCCCGACTCAACGCCATCCTCCGGCGGCGCGATCCCGAACACAGCAGCCGTGTCGAATCCGGATCGTTGTCGGTGGACCTCATCACTCGGGAGGTGCGAGTGGCCGGACGCAACGTGGAACTGACCACCCGCGAATTCGCTTTGCTCACCTGCCTGATGCGCTCCCCACAGCGCGTCTTCACCCGGCCCCAGCTGTGCGAACGGGTCTGGAACTACCATCACGACCCGGGCACCAACCTGGTGGATGTCTACGTGCAGCGGATCCGGCGCAAGCTGGGCGAAGACCCGCAGCACCCCAGGATCGAGACGATCCGTGGCGTGGGATACCGATTCGTCCCTGAACCCGCCTCCACTTCGACCCCGCCCTCCGAATGAGGCCCCCGTCCTTCCGGCTGAAGATCGCGCTGCTTTCAGCCATCCTCTCCGGAGGTCCACTCATCGTGGCCGCACTGATGTTCTGGAACTGGACCTACCGCCGGGACCTCGACCGCCTGGACCGTGAACTCCGCACCCTCGGGGTGGAACACCTCGAGCGGGTGAATGGGGGCGACCATTGGGTGCGCTTCGAGAATGCGCTGCGATTCGTCGCAGGCTCCGAGCGCGCACCCCGGTTCATCCTCCGCGTCGTGCAGCAGAACCGCGAACTGCATCGCTCCGACCATTGGCCTGCCTCGTTGGACCCTCGGACGCTGCCCGAACTCGTCGATTACGAACCGCCCTACCAACCCCAACCCGGTGCCCCTCCACCCCCACCTCCACGCCGCAACGAACCCATCTCGGAACGAAACCCTGCTCTACCGCGCAAATCCCCCGTTTTTCTGACACACCGCAGCGGCGACCGGGAGTGGCGCTTGGCCATCATGGGCAATCCCTACCTCACCCTGGCCCTGGGAGCCGACCTGGACAACCTGAACCAAGGCATGACGCGCCTCCGGAACACCTTCCTGACCGCCCTGCCGATATTGCTGGCATTGGTGGGAAGCGGAGCCTGGTGGCTGTCGTCACGGGCGTTGCAACCGGTCTCACTCCTGACCCGCAGCGTCGAAGGCATCACCGCACGCGGGCTCGACCAGCGCATGGTCGCCACGGCGCATGACCGGGAATTCATGCGGCTGATCACGGTCTTCAACGCCATGCTCGACCGGTTGGAGAAGAGCTTTCACCAGGCCAACCGTTTCAGCGCCGACGCGGCCCACGAACTCCGGACCCCGCTGACCATCCTCCAGATGGACTTGGAAATGGCCCTGCATTCGGCTGAACCCGGATCCGAGACCGAGCGCCTGTGCGTGCGATTGATCGAGGAAATCAGCCGACTGCGGGCCATCCAGGAAAAACTGCTGATGCTCTCGCAGGCCGATGCCGGAAAGCTGCCACTCCAACCGGCTTCCGTGAACTGGAGTCAGGCCGTCCGTGAGGCCGCCGACGATGCCCGAAGCCTGGGCCCGGACCTCCGGATCGAAGAAGACATCCCCGACGGGATCTTCGCTCCGGCCGACCCCATCCTGTTGGATCAAATCCTCCAGAACCTCACTTCCAATGCCGTCAAATACAACCGACCCGGCGGCGCCATCTCGTTCAGACTCCTCCGACGGCCCGGTTCGATCGAACTGAAGGTGTCCAACACGGGCCCCGGGATTCCTGAAGACCAGCGACCTCGCCTCTTCCAGCGTTTCCACCGCGGTGATCCGTCCCGCCATCGCGACACAGGCGGCACCGGACTGGGGCTGAGCCTGTCCCGGGAAATTGCCCGGGCTCATGGAGGCGAACTGGAGTTGGCTGCCGAGGATAAGGCTCGAACCACCTTGGTGCTCACCTGGCCGGCAAACCCCGCGGGCTAGGTTTCCGACTTCCGTCTTCGGGTTGTGCCGTATTTTCCGTCCTTCCCGCCGCTGCGCGGCAAGACCCCCGAGATGAACGCCGCCATCGTCTGGGCCGATGCGTGGACACGTGGCGATCGTCGGAGGCGGAGTCATCGGCCTGAGCACGGCCTATTACTGTGCCAAGGCCG
>CAYLTF010000106.1:0-11892 GCA_964386625.1 uncultured Akkermansia sp.
ACCTGCTGCTGCGAAAAGGTCGGCGCAACTACGCCGTGGTCACGGTCCAAGGCTAGGCGCAACCCGGAAGGGTGCGCTCGGGCTCAGGGCGCGTAGTGGGGCGGCTTCTGGTTGTGGGGCGCGATGCGGTCCAGGTCCTGGCCGCGGAGCGTCTCTCCGAGGGTCTCCAGCTGCTTCTGCAATCGGGTGATCGTCTTGCTCTGGGCGATCACCACCGAGTTGAGCTCGTCGAAGTTGCGCTCGAGGTGGGCGAGGGAGGCCTCGGCCCGCTCGAGCCGTTGGTTCAGGGATTCGGGCGTCATCAGAGTTCTCCTTCGCGTTCGGTGAAAAACAGGTCGTGGGCCCTCGGGTGATCGGCCTCGGCCACGAGCACGCGGACCTCCCGGTCGAGGTCGTCCGGGTCGTCCGCATCGCGGGAGGCGTCGGGCCCCGCCGCCACCGGTTCGATCACCGAACCGATGCCGTGTTTCTCGAGCCATACCTGCAAGAGCTCGCACTTGATCCAGGGACCGGTGAAGAGGGTTTTCATGGTCGACGAGTCCGGGGGGGCTGCACGTCCATCATCGCAGAATCACAGCACACGGACGATCACGACGGTGAAGTCGTCGGTCTGCGGCTCGGGCTGCGTGAAGGCCCGGGCTTCGGCGCAGATCAATTCGGCCAGGGGTGCCGCCGCCATTGCTCCGTTCCCACGGATGAGGTCCAGGACCCGCTCCACCGTGAACAGGCTGCCGTCGGCACGCATGGCCTCGTCGATGCCGTCGGTGAGCTGGAGGACCACGTCGCCCGTTTCGAGTGCGATCGCCGGGTTCTCGCCGTAGGCGGTGTTCCCCTGGCGGCCGAGGGGTTTCCCGGTGCGGCGCAGGCTGGCCTTGATCCGCCCAGCTCTGTCGAGCACCCACGTGGCCGGATGACCTGCGCTCGCATGGCGCAGCACGCGGCTTTCCGGGTGTATGGCCGCCAACGAGACGGTGACGTAGCGGTCGCCGCCAAGATCCTCGGCCAGGAGTCGGTTGGCCTGCGTGAGGATCTCGGCCGGTTCGGAGACCGAGCGGGCCGTCATGCGCAGGCAGAAGCGGGTCTCGGCCATGAGCAGGGCCGGTCCCATGCCGTGCCCGGCCACGTCGGCCACCAGGACGCCCCAGGAGCCGTCGGGCAGCGGCAGGTAGTCGAAGGAGTCTCCGCCCGTGGCCTCCGCCGCATGCGAGACCCCGGCGATGTCGAATCCGGGCACCTGGGGCGCCGATTTGGGGAACAGGCGGGACTGGATCTCCCGGGCCGCGGCGAACTCCTGCCGGGTCTTGCGGATCTCCGCCTCGTGGCGTCGTCGCTCGGTGATGTCGCGGATGAAGGCGACGAGCCACTGCTGCTGGCCCATGCGCATCCGCGTGAAGCCGATCTCCACCTCGACCTCCGAGCCGTCGGATCGACGGGCACGCGTCTCGAAGACCCGGCGATCCTCGGCCTCGGCGGCCGTCCTCCAGGTTCCCGGGGGGGAGCCGGCGGTCTGCAGGAAGTCGAGGGTGTTGCCGCAGACCTCCCCGGTCTCCCAGCCGAAGATGGTCTTCACGGCCGGGTTGCCGAAGCGGATCACGCCCTCGAGGTCGATGAGCAGGACGCCGTCGGTCGAGTTCTCCCAGACGGACCGGTAGCGCAGTTCGCTCTCGCGCAGCGCGGTCTCGGCCTGGCGGCGGGCGGCCCTCACGGCGGCCTCGCGCAGTTCCCGCTGGATGGCCGGGACCAGGCGTCCGGGCGAACCCTTGGTCATGAAGTCGTGCGCCCCGGACTTCATGGCCTCGATGGCCACGCCCTCCTCGATGCCGCCCGACACGATGATGAAGGGCATGTCCTTGCCCGACCGCTTGTACAGCACCAACGCCTCCGGCGCGCTGAACCCCGGCATGAAGTGGTCGCAGAGGACGAGGTCCCAGCGACCTGTCTCCAGTTCCTTCTCGAAGGCCTCGGCGCTGGCCACCCGCTTGGATTCCACCCGCCAACCTCCCTGTCGCAGGTGGTTGACCAGGATGAGTGCGTCGAATTCGGAGTCCTCGACGATGAGGGCCCGCAGCAGGGGGCGTTCGGAGGCGGGAGACGCTTCAGCCACAGGTCGGTTTCTGGAGGTCGAGGGATGGGTCGATGAACCCCGCCAACGGGGTTCCTGGCCGGGATTCAGAGCCGACGGGCGCGGTAGAAGACGGCGGAGGCGGCGTTCTCCGGCAGGGGCACCACGACCGATTCAGCCGGGCCCTTGCCTTGGATTCCAGCCACCCCGGGGACGGCGCTCCAACCTTCGGCACCCAACCGGGTGTTGTGCTCGATCTGGAACGCGACACCGGAGGTCGCCCGGAGGTGCAGGTTCCAGCCCCGTCCGACCCCTGGGTGGATCGCGAGGGAGGCCTCGGCCGCCACAGGGACGGGATCCCGCACCAGGATGTCGAAGTCCTGGGTGACGGTGGAGATGGAGTCGCTGACTCCCACGCGCACCTGATAGGTGCCGGGTCTCTGCTGCAAGGTGGGGGTCCACGAAAGCAGACCGCCGGCGGAGACGGTCAGCCCGGTCGGTCCCTGGACCACCCGGTAGGTGAGGGGTTGGGCCGGCAGGTCGGCGTCGGTGGCCTTGAGTTGGAAGGACAGTTGGAGGCCCTTGGTCACGCGCCGGGTCCCGATCGGAGCCAGGACCGGCGGTTGGTTCTGCTCCAGCACGACGATGTCGAATTCCTGGGAGGTTCCCTCCACCCCGTCATCCACCATCACGCGAACCCGGTTGGTGCTGGGTCCCTGATCCTCGGTCGGCCGCCACGTCAGCAGGCCATTGGTGCTCACGGTGAGGCCGGTCGGACCCTTGAGCAGCCGGTAGTTCAACGGCTGGGGCGGCACATCGGAATCGGTGGCCTTGAGTTGGAAGGAGAGGTTCGAACCTTCGCTGACGCGTCGATTCAGCGCGGGTGACGTCCAGACCGGGGCCTTGTTGGGGTTGGCGGCGGTCACCACCTGGGCGAAGAAGTTGCCCTGAGGACCGACATTCGGATTCGTGCTGAAGACCTGCAGGGTCCAGGAATCGAGGATGTCGGCCTCCTCCAGCATCCAGAAGTCGGTGTAGCTGCCGATGACGGTGGACGTCTTGCCCGGCAGCACGGCACCGATCGTCGGCGGGTTGGCCAAGACCAGGCCTGCGCCATGGGTGGCATCCTGCGGCAGGTTGTAGAACTCGATGGTCCAGGTGAACCGGTCCGGGACCACCACCTGGGGAACGCTGAGGGTCGCCTTCTGGTAGCCGGGAAGCACGGGGTGGGTGCCGCTGTCCCAGATCAGCGTGTTGGGCTTCTGGGAGGTGGCGATGGTCGGGTTCTCCAGGGCACCGTCGTTCTTGTAGAAGCGGATCCGCCACTCGCCCGGGGAGATCAGGTTGGTCGGAATGTTGCCGTAGTAGAGGAAGGTGAACTGGGTGACGATGCGCCCGCTGCCGGCCAGGTTGATGTCGTCGCCATACTGGCGGCCGAACATGTAGTAGTTGGTGGTCACCCCGGCCATGTTCTCGAAGACGATCTCCGAGGCCCGGGCGGATAGTGAAACCATCAGGAGCAGCCAGACGGTTCTGGCCAGGTCAGAGAGGGACCGTGTCATCGATCGATGGGGCTCCGTTCAGGGAGCGTGTATTTGTGGCGTCCGTTCGGGACGTCGGTTGATGGACTTTTCGCGGAGCCGGTCTCTGGACGAGGTTTTCCGATGCGGTCTCTGTGGAAAACATCGATGAGAAAAACCTGCTAGGGAAATGTCCGGGGGAAAGAAGGAAGGAGTGGTGCCCCGGCTAGGACTTGAACCTAGAACCAACTGATTAAGAGTCAGCTGCTCTGCCATTGAGCTACCGAGGCGCCAAAACCGGGCGTCTTTATGAAGGTCGCCCGCGGACTTGTCAACACGGCGGTCGGATTTTGACAAGATTCCGGTGGTCAGGCCCGTCCTCGGATTCTCTCGAGCGCTCATCCCTTGCCCATCGCGCAAAATACAAGTCCCGCTTTGTCCCGTTATTCCCTAGGGTGGTCCGCAGCAATGCTGACCGTTTCCAATGTGTCCAAGGGGTATGGCGGGCGGACCCTGTTCACGGACCTGTCCCTGCAGTTCAATCGCCAAGATCGCTTGGGCCTGGTGGGTCCGAACGGCGCCGGCAAGTCCACGCTCTTCAAGCTCATCCTCCAGCAGGAGGAGCCGGATGACGGCCTGGTGACCTTCCAGCGCGGCACGACGGTTGGGTTCTTGCCGCAGGAGAGCGCGCCGGTCGGCGACCAGACGGTCCTGGAGATCGCCACCAGCCAGCATGCGCCCGGTTCCGAGCCGGACGACGACTACCATTTCTATGCCGACGGTCCCGCCATCGCCAAGGCCAAGCGCCTGCTCAAGGGCCTGGCCTTTCGCGACACCGACTTCGATCGGCCGGCGCGCGAGCTGTCGGGCGGCTGGGTGATGCGGGCGCACTTGGCGCGGTTGCTGGTGCAGGAGCCCGACATCCTCATGCTCGACGAGCCCACCAACCACCTCGATCTCGAGACGCTGATCTGGTTCCAGGGCTACCTGAAGAACTATCCCGGAGCCATCCTGGTCATCTCGCATGACCGCGAGTTCCTCAACCAGCTGGTGACGGGCATCGTCGAGATCCGCAACGAGCGGCTCTACCGCTACTCGGGCAACTACGACGCCTTCCTGGACGAGCGCGAGGCGCAGCAGGAGCAGCAGTTGGCCGCCTTCAAGAACCAGCAGCGCGAGATCGGCCGGCTGATGGACTTCGTGAACCGGTTCCGGGCCAAGAACACCACGGCGACCCGGGCGCAGGCCAAGCTCAAGCAGATCGACCGCATGGAGAAGATCAATGCGCCGGAGCAGGCCGCGGCCACCGTCGATTTCGCCTTCCCCCAGCCCGAGAAGAGCGGTCAGCGGGTGATCACCCTGAAAGGCATCGACTTCGCCTACGGGCAGAATGTGATCTACACCGGCCTGGAGTTCGAGGCGCAGCGCGGCGACCGCACCGTGCTCGTCGGGCCCAACGGCGCCGGCAAGTCCACACTGCTCAAGCTGCTGGCGGGCAATCTGACCCCGCAGGCCGGCGAACGCGACCTGGGATTGCGTGTCAAGGTGGGCTACTTTTCCCAGTACCGTACCGAGATGCTCCAGCCCGAGCGGACGGTCCTGGAAGAGGCCAGCGACACGCCGGCCCGGGTGACCGAGCTGTACATCCGGTCGCTGCTGGGGTGCTTCCTGTTCCGCGACGACGACGTCTTCAAGAAGGTGGCCGTGCTGAGCGGTGGCGAGAAGACCCGCCTGGCCCTCGTGAAGCTGCTGCTCGATCCGCCCAACCTGCTGCTGATGGACGAGCCGACGACCCACCTGGACATCCCGAGCATCGATGCGCTGGTGGCGGCCTTGAGCGAGTTCATCGGAACCCTCGTCTTCATCAGCCACGACGTGTACTTCATCCGGGCCATCGCCACGCGCGTGCTGCACATCAGCGGCGGCGTATTGACCCCGTATGCGGGCGACTACGACTACTACCTGGAGAAGATCAAGGCGTCGTCGGCGCGCGTGGCCCTGACGCAGGCTTCCAACGGTATCGGCCTCACCAATGCCCGTCCTGCCACCGGCGGACCGGCGGCGTCATCCAAGCCGGTGATCTCGGCTTCGTCCAAGGAGCGTCGCCAACAGGCCGCGGAGGCGCGCAAGGCGATGGGCTTCCAGAAGAAGCATGTGGCCACCCTGGAGGCGCGCATCGCCACGCTCGAGGCCAAGCAGGTGCAATTGACGGCCGAGATGGAGAAGCCCGAGACCTACACCAAGCCCGGCCGTTCCCAGGAACTGCAACAGCAGCTCCGCGCCGTGGGTCACGACCTCCACAAGGCCACCACCGACTGGGAGGCCGCGGCCACCAAGCTCACCGAGCTCGAGGCCGCCTCGGTCGAGTGACCTTGGCCCGCGGCCGAAGCCGCCGGGGTCAGATCACCACCTTGAACTTCTCGCCCTTGCCGATCGACAAGGCGAACGCGGCCATCAGCTCGGGGATGAACTCGAGGTCCTTGAGGTTCACCATCTCCACCGGGGAGTGCATGTAGCGGTTGGGCAGGCTGATGAGGCCGCTGGGGATGCCACCCCGGGTCCAGAAGATGACGTCGGTGTCGGTGCCGCTGGTGGCGCTCATGGCCTCGTGCTGCAGGGGGATCTTCTTCTTCGCGGCGACCTCCTCGAGGCGCTGGACGACGGCCGGGTGGTTGCAGCCGCCGTGGGTCAACGCCGGGCCGGCCCCGAGCCGGATGTCGCCGTGGGCGCGCTGGTCCACCGTCGGGTAATCGGTCGCGTGGGTGACATCCACCACCAGGGCGGTCTCGGGGTTCAGCGAGTAGGCGATCTGGCGGGCCCCGAGCAGGCCGACCTCCTCCTGCACGTTGGCCACGGCGCAGACCTCGACATGCAGCTTCTTCGCGACGGGCTTCAGGAGCCGGAGGGTCTCGGCGACGGCGAAGGTGCCGATGCGGTTGTCGAACGCCCGGGCGATCGCCAGGTCGCCATGCAGCATCTCGAAGCGGTCGTTCAGCGTGATGGGGTCGCCGATGCGGACCCGCTTCATCGCCTCCTCCTTCGACGGCACGCCGATGTCGATGAAGAGTTCGTGGATCTTCGGCGCCTTCGCCTCGCCGTCCCCGCGGGTCAGGTGCGGGGCGACATTGCCCACCACGCCCAGGACCGGGCCCTGCCGGGTGTGGATCGTCACCCGCTGGGCCTTGGTGATGGCCGGATCGATGCCGCCGGTCTTGCGGACGTGGATGAAACCCTCGGCCGTGATGAAGTTCACCGACATCGCGATCTCATCGGCGTGCGCCGCGAGCATCAGGCGGGGGCCGCCCCCTTTGTTGAGCACGGCCACGCAGTTCCCGTAGGCGTCCGAGAAGGTCTCGTCGGCGTACTGCCCGGCGTAATCGAGCCAGGCGCGCAGGCCGCGCGTCTCGTGCCCGACCGGGCTGGGTGTGTTGACCAGGGTTTCCAGGAAGTCCAGCGATTGCGAACGCATACGCCAGTCACTCTGCCGCAGGATGGCGGTGGTGCCAAGCGGGGCCGGGTCGGGTCGGGGACAAGCGAGGCTCCGACCGGATCCGTGCGCAGGGTGGCCTGATCGCGGCGGATCATCCCCGGCGGTTCACTGCCCGTCGGTGTCGGGATGGCGGCGCAGTCGGTTCTCCAGCAGCAGCCGCCAGACCATCCAAGCCGCCTCGATGGCGATGTCGCGTGACATCTTCGAGACGCCCTGCTCGCGATCGGTGAAGATGATGGGCACCTCGGCGACCTTGAGCCCGCGCCGCCAGACACGGTGGGTCAGTTCGATCTGGAAACTGTAGCCGTTGGCCGTGACCGAGCCGACGTCGATGGCCGCGAGCGTCTCTCGACGGAAGCACTTGAAGCCCCCGGTCGGGTCGCTGAAGGGCATGCCGGTGATGACCCGGGTGTAGAAGCCCCCCCACAGCGACAGCAGCAGGCGGGGCAGGGGCCAGTTGATGACGCGGATGCCCCCGGAATAGCGCGAACCCAGCACCAGGTCGGCCTGCTGGTCTTCTGCCGCCTTGAGGAAGCGGGGAATGTCGGCCGGGTTGTGCGAGAAATCGGCGTCCATCTCGAAGATGAACCGGTAGTCGCGGGCCAGGGCCCACTGGAAGCCGGCCACGTAGGCCCGGCCCAGGCCGTCTTTCACCGTCCGGTGCAGGACATGAACCCACGGATGCTGGGCGGCCAGTGCATCGGCGATCTGTCCGGTGCCGTCCGGGGAGTTGTCGTCGACCACCAGCAGATCCACTGCGACGGGCAGCGAGCCGAGGCGGCGGACCAGCTCGGGCAGGTTCTCCCGCTCGTTGTAGGTCGGTACGATGATGAGCGTCTCGGCCGGCATAGGTGCTGTCGCGCACCGTAACGATCGGTCCGGTCCGTGAACAGGCGCGAAATTCCGGGGCGGCCCCATCGGGCCCACACGAGCCCACCACCCCCACACTCCTCAATCGCCACCTGTCGGAACCTACAGGAACTCACCGGAACTTACTGGAACCCACATGAACCCACATGAACCCACAGATACCCATGGGAACCTGGATGAGGCTTGCCTGGGGAGTCGGCCCCAACGGGGCCCGATGAGATAGCCCAGGGCAACGCCCTGGGTCGATGCCCCCCACCGCGCACCCTGCCGCGCGCTTGCATCGGGGCGTTTCTTGGGGAGCCTAGGGTCCATGAAGATTCCTCGCCGAGCGTTCCTGGGTTCCTCGATGGCGGCCGTGTCGGCCGGCCCCCTCTTTGCCGCCAACCCCAAGCCGGGCAAGTCCAAGTCGGCCAACGGCGGTGCCCGCGAGGCGGAATCCACAGCCAAGCCGCCGCTGGTCATCTCGACCTGGCCCTTCGGCAAGCCCGCCAACGACCGAACCCTTGAGGTGTTGCGTTCCGGCAAGACGGGCCTCGATGCAGTGGAGCAGGGGGTCCGCCTGGCCGAGGCCGACTTGTCCAACCCGAGCGTCGGCCTGGGAGGCATCCCGGCGGCCCACGGGGTCGTGCAGCTCGACGCCTGCATCATGTCGGGTCCGGGGCACCGGGCCGGGTCGGTGGCCGCAGTCGAGGGGTTCAGTCATCCGGTGTCCATCGCGCGCCGCGTCATGGAGGAGACCCGGCACGTGATGCTGGTCGGCGAAGGGGCCCAACGCTTCGCCCGTGAGCGGAAGTTCGAGGAAGGCCCCGCGGTCACTCCGGGCCAGAAGGCCGCCTGGGAGAACTGGAAGAAGGCCCAGGAGGCCGAGAAGGCCAAGGCCCCCAACCACGACACCATCGCGCTGCTGCTGCTGACCCCCTCGGGCGACATCTTCGGCGCCTGCTCCACCTCGGGCTGGGGCTACAAGATCCCGGGTCGCGTGGGCGATTCCCCCATCATCGGGGGCGGCCTCTACGTGGACAACACGGTGGGTGGGGCCGGGGCTACCGGCATCGGCGAGAATGTGATGCGCTACTGCGGTTCGTTCCTGGTGGTGGAGTTCATGCGCCAGGGGATGTCGCCCGCCGAGGCCTGCCTGGCCACGCTGCACCGCATCGCCTCGCTGGACCCCAAGGGCTACGACCTGAGCATCAATTTCATCGCCCTCGACAAGCGCGGACGGTTCGGCGCCGCGGGCACGGGCCAAGGATTCCAGTATTCGGTGGCCTGCGACGACTACAGCAAGGTGCTGCAGAGCCCCGGGGTCACCCAGAAGCCGGTCGGGCCCCTGGGCGGAAACCGGCTTTGACCCTGCCGGGCTTCGTCACTTCGCCCCGACGGGCAGCGGAACCTGTCCCGGGCGGGTGAGGTAGTAGAGCAGGTCGCGGGTCTGCTGCTCGGTCAGGTTGGCGATCAGGCCCTCGGGCATCATCGAGATGGCCGTGGCCTCGATCTTGCGGATCTCCGAGCGGGGCAGGGTGACCAAGTCGTTGGCCGTCTGGAGGGTGACCCCGTTGGCATCCTGCGACTTGATCATGCCCGTGATCACCCGCTCGTCCTTCGTCTCGACGGTCGAGGCGAGGTACTCGTTGGGGATGACCGAGTTCGGGAACAGGATGTTCTGCAGCAGGTAGTCCAGATCGGCGCGATTGGCACCCGTGATGTCGGGCCCGACGTTCCCGCCGGTGTCGAAGAGGTGGTGGCACTGGGCGCAGACCTGATTGAACACCACGCGTCCGCGCGGGGCGTCGCCCGGCTGGGAGCCCCCGGCCCAGTAGAGCTTCTTCACCCGCTCCACCTCGGCGTTCATGTCCGGGCTGGCCTCCTTCATCACACCCCAGATCTGGGTCAGGTCGGCGGCCAGGGTGGCGTCCTTCAGCGAGCGCAACTGGCGGACGAGGTCGGCCGTCAGGGCCGCCTTGGGCACCTTGCCCGCGCGGACGGCCTCCACGAGGGGGCGTGCATAGGCGGCGCGGGAGGCCAGGGTATTGAGGGCGTCGCGTTGCTCGGCGGCGTTGAACTGGGTGAACCCGGCGAGCAGCACCGAGGGGGTCTTGGCATCATCAAAGCCGGCCAGGCCGCGCAGCGCGGTGGAGCGGACCCCGGGTTCGGTGGTCAATTGCTGCAGGAGAGGCACCAGGGCGGCGTCTCGTGTGCGGAGCAAAGTATCGAGGGCGGCCGTCCGGTCGGCGGTGGCGGCCTTGCTGTCCGAGGCGATCGCCCGCAGGGCCTCGAGCGCGCGCGGGCTCCCGAAGACGGTGCCCAAGTTGCGGGCCAACCGACGGGTCTCCGCATCGGAAGACCCGGCCAAGGTCGACTCCAGTTCGTTCCACCCGGCCGGGGCGGCCACGCCATTGCGCCCGCGGAGGGCGGCGTCCATGCCGCGCAGGATGTCGAGCCGAAGGGCGGTGTCGGGGGTTCCGGCCGCCAGGGCTGTCAGCCGGTCGAGGGGGCTTTCAGCCAGGGTCGGGGAGGCCGACGACAGCCACCCCATCGCCAGCACTCCAGCGCCCAGGTTGCGGAACGATCGCGTGAAATTCACGCAGGCGAGGCTACCCAGGAGGGGAGTGGCATCAAGCCGTCGTTCGCCTGACGCCGCTCCCAGGCCTGGTGCGGGGCAAATACTCATTGCACCTTCCGGTCGTGCTGTGGCTAAGTTTCCGGCCTTTCCGGGGCAAAAAACCCGCGGGAGAGAGAGGTTCGCGACGGACGATGTCTCCATGAAGCGTTGGCGCATGCAGGTCTTGTACTCGGGTCGGGTCCAGGGCGTGGGCTTTCGTTACCAGACGAAGCGGCAGGCGACGGGTTTCGAGGTGTCGGGAACGGTGCGGAACTTGCTGGACGGCCGGGTAGAACTGATCGCCGAGGGCGAGCGGTCCGAGTTGGAGGAATTTCGGAAGGCGATCCGTGAGTGCGGGTTGGGTCCGATGATCCGCAACGAAGACGTGACATGGACTGAGGCCACGGGCGGTTTCCGGGGCTTCGAGATCGTGCGGTAAACGAGAATGAGGTACGCCATCATAGCCGACATCCACGGGAACCTGGAAGGTCTCCAGCGGGTGCTCGCCGACATCCAGGAGCAGAAGTGCACCCATGTCGTCTGTCTGGGCGACGTCGTCGGATATGGCGCGAACCCCAAGGAGTGCCTGGACATCGTGCGCGGGATGAACATCCCCACGGTGAAGGGCAACCACGACGAGTACATCGGCCTCGATGAAGATCCCGAGGGCTTCAACGACGCCGCGGCCGAGGCCGTGTCGTGGAGCCGGGCGCAACTGACGGCCGACGACCGCAAGTGGCTGCGCGACCTGAAGTATTTCCGCCTGGTGGCCAATTTCTCGATCGTCCACGCCACCCTCGATGGTCCGCAGCGCTGGGGCTACGTGTTCGAGAAGCTGGAGGCCGCCGCGAGCTTCACCTACCAGAACACCCAGTTGTGTTTCTTCGGCCACACCCATGTGCCCGTGGCCTTCATCCGGGACACCGGGGTCCGGGGTGGCCAGTACTCGAAGCTGAAGATCGAGCCGGGTCGCAAGTATTTCATCAACGTGGGCAGCGTCGGTCAGCCGCGGGATGGCGACCCCCGGGCGGCCTACGTGGTGTACGATTTTCCGACGCAGACCGTGGAGTTGCGCCGCTTGGAGTACGACATCCCGACGGCCCAGAAGAAGATCCTGGCCGCCGGTCTGCCGCCGCGCTTGGCCGAGCGCCTGGCGACCGGTCGCTGAGGGTGCGCGAATGTCCGGGTTCCCGCGGAGCGCGCTTCGGGCCAAGCCTCGGACCCAAACCCGGGATCGGTGCCGGCGCTGGACCGAGGTGGCCCGCTGTCCGGCTTTTGGGGTTTCCGTGTGTCTGCGGCTCCGGCCGTTCGTGCTGCTGTGACGATCCCCCCGCCCGTGAAGATCCTCATC
>CAYLTF010000107.1:0-11731 GCA_964386625.1 uncultured Akkermansia sp.
GTCGGCTCCGTCTCGCATCCGGTCGACCGCTTCATTCTGGATCGCCTCCAGCGGGAGGGGATCCCGGCGGCTGCGGAGGCGGACCGGCGGACATTGCTGCGACGGGTGAGCTTCGACCTGACAGGGCTGCCGCCGACACCGGCCGAGATGGAGGAGTTCCTGAACGACCGTTCGTCCGATGCGTATGAACGGTGCGTGGACCGCCTGCTGGCGTCGCCACGGCATGGCGAGCGGTGGGCGCGGCATTGGCTCGACGTGGTCCACTACGGGGAGACCCACGGGTACGACAAAGACCAGCCGCGCCCGAACGCGTGGCCGTATCGCGACTACGTGATCCGTGCGCTGAATTCCGACAAGCCCTTCAGCCGGTTCATCCGCGAGCAGATCGCGGGCGACGTGCTCTGGGCCGATACCGAGGATGGAATCACGGCCACGGGATTCATCTCGGCCGGGCCCTGGGACCTCATCGGCCACGCCGAGGTGCCCGAGTCGAAGACCGACGGCAAGATCGCCCGGATGCTCGACCGGGACGACATGGTGGCCACGGTGATGAACACCTTCAACAGCACCACCGTGCAGTGCGCGCGCTGCCATGATCACAAGTTCGACCCGGTCCGGTCCGAGGAATACTACCGGTTGACTGCGGTGTTCGCCGCCATTGATCGCGCCGACCGCAAGTATGATGCCGACCCCGAGGTGGCCGCACGTCGTCGGTCGCTGGAGGCGCGCCGGACTGAACTGCAGGGACGCAAGAAGACCCTCGACGAGGAGATGGCCCGGTCGGGTGGTCGGCGGTTCGCCTTGCTCGAGCGACGCATCGCCTCGGCGGAGGCCGGATCGAAAGAGCCGTCGCGCCCCGAGATGGGCTGGCACTCGGGCATCCAGTCGAACCCCGATGTGACGCAGTGGGTGCAGGTCGACCTGGGGCGGTCGATCGAGATCCACCGGGTGCTCTACGCCGGCTGCCACGATGATTTCAACGGCATCGGCAAGGGCTTCGGTTTTCCGCCAAGGTACCGCGTGGAACTGTCCGATGACCCCGGGTTCAAGGCCGGGGTCCGGACCCTCGAGGACCAGACGGCCGCCGACCTGCCCAATCCCGGCACGACCCCGCGCGAGGTGGCGGTGCCCGGCCTGCGCGGGCGCTATGTGCGCTTCACCGCCACCCGGCTGGCGCACCGGATGAAGGACTACATCTTCGCGCTGTCCGAGGTGGAGGTGTTCGATGCGGAGGGCGTCAATCGGGCGCTGGGCGCGACGGTCACCTCCGAGGGCAGCATCGAGGCGGCCCCACGCTGGGGACGCGACAACCTGACCGACGGCTGGTTCCCGGGTCGCACCGAGTCGGCCTCCGGGGAATCGTTGGTCCGGTTGCGGCAGGAGCGGCAAGCCCTCGAGGCCCTGCCGGCACTGAAGGAGACCGTGGCCCGACTGGCTCCGCTCCGGACCGAATTGGATTCGGTGATGCGCGAGATCCGGGAGCTGCCGTCGCAGCGGGTGGTGTACGCCGGCACCGTCCACCATGGAGGCGGGGCCTTCCGGGGCACGGGACCCGATGGCGGCAAGCCCCGGCCCATCCATGTGCTGGCCCGCGGCGATGTTCGCAAACCGGGTGCCGAGGTGGGGCCTGGGGTGCCGCGTTCGCTGGGTCTGGATCGTCCCCTCGAGGTGGATCCGGCCTTGCCGGAGGGTCGGCGCCGGGTGGCCCTGGCCGAGTGGATCGCCGATCCGGGCAATGTGCTGACGTGGCGATCGATCGTGAACCGCGTCTGGCAGCACCATTTCGGGCGCGGTCTGGTCGAGACGGCCAATGATTTCGGGCGCATGGGCACGCCGCCCAGCCACCCGGAGCTGCTCGACTGGCTGGCCGTGTGGTTCCGCGACAACGGCCAGTCGCTCAAATCACTGCATCGCCTGATCGTCACCAGCCGGACCTACCGGCAGGCCTCGGTGGTGGTGAACCCCGAGGCGCATCCGGGTGCCGCCCGCGACGCTGACAACCGCCTGCTCTGGCGGATGAACCGGCGCAAGCTGGAGGCCGAGGCGATCCGCGACTCCATGCTCTGGGTGGCCGGCCGGCTCGATGAGCGTCGGGGTGGCCCCAGTTTCAAGGACTTCGTGGTGGAACGGCCCGAGCATTCGCCGCACTACGAGTACGCCCTGCACGACCCGGAAGACCCCGCGTCCCATCGCCGTTCGGTGTACCGCTTCCTGGTGCGCTCTCAGCCGCAACCCATGATGGCCGCGCTCGACTGCGCCGACCCGTCGATCTCGGTGGACCGGCGCAACGAAACGCTCAATGCGCTGCAGGCGCTGGCCCTGATGAACCACAAGTTCGGCGTGGCGATGTCACGCCACTGGGCCGCCCGTCTGGAACGGGAAGCACCGACGACCCCCGAGCGCGTCGCGCTGGGCATGCGCCTGGCCCTGGGTCGCGGACCGACGCCCGAGGAATCCGAGGCGCTGGTCCGTCATGCCGAGCAACACGGCCTGGCCGGGGTTTGCCGGCTCATGCTCAACCTCAACGAATTCGTGTTCGTCGACTGATGCGGGCGCGGGCCCGGGCCATGTGACACGGGTGGCGGCTTGTGCCGCGCCGTGCCGAGACCGATGCGGTCTACGCCGGCTATCCCCGATGCGGTCTACGCCGGCTATCCCCGATGCGGTCTACGCCGCATCAGCGCCCCAGGTCGAGGCAGACGGCTTCCTTCGTGGAGCGGGCGAAGACCTTGCCGTTGGCCAGCACCGGGGTGGTCCAGCACTTGCCGTCGAGCACATCGGCGCGGGCCAGTTCCTTGTAACCCGAGGCGTTGCTGTCGATGAGCACCAGGTGCCCTTCATCCGACAGGGCCAGCACGCCGCTGGCGGTCAGGATCACGTGGCCCGGGCCGAAGCCGGGCTGTTCCCACTTCACGGTGCCCGTGGCGATGTCGACGCACTTCACCGGGCCGTTGCCGTATTCCTTGAACTGGAACATGCCGAAGAGGTGGCCGTCCTTGAGCACCGGCGTGGACCAGTGGTTGGCCAGGGGCTTGTTGCCCGGGAAGCGGTAGGCCTCGGTGGCGGTCCACTTCGAACCGTTGCGGGCCACCTTGGCCGCCCCGGCACCCACGCCGTAGCCAGCCGAGCAGTAGACCAGGTCTCCGGAGACGACCGGCGATGCCGCCGTCGAGACCTTGTAGGGGAAGTTGTGCCGCCAGAGTTCGCTGCCGGTCTTGGGGTCGACCGAGACGAGGCCCGACTGCAGGAACCAGATCACTTGCCGGACGCCATGGATCGTGGCCACGACGGGCGAAGCGTGGGTGATCTTCTCGTCGCCGGTCTTCCAGAGGGGCGCTCCGGTCTTGGCGTCGAGGGCCAGCAGGCTCTCGCCGGCACCGCCGCCGGCCACGAAGACGCGGCCGTCCTCGATCACCGGTGACTGGGCGTTCTGCCACGAGATGTTCCGCCCGGCATGGTCCTTGGCGAGGTCCCGCTTCCAGAGTTCCTTGCCGGTCTTGGCATCGAAGGCCTGCACCACCAGCTTGGCCGAGAAGGTGTACACCTTGCCGCCCTGCACTGCGGGCGTGGAGCGCGGCCCATCGCCGCCCCGGTTCTCCTTGGTGCCGTCATCGCCGCCGTCGCCCGTTTTGATGGCTCCCAGGGGCGCGGTCCAAAGCTCTTTGCCGGTGTCGGCATCGCGGGCCACCAGGGTCTCGAGCATGGCACCGCCGGAGTCCCGAAGCTCCTGGGTGAAGCAGCGCCCGCCGGCCACGGCGAACGAACTGAATCCGGAGTTGCTGGGGACCTTCCACAACACCTTGGGCCCGCCGGCCGGCCAGCTCGTGGCGATCTTCTCCGCGGTGGACCCGTCGTGGCGAGGGCCGCGGTATTCGGTCCAGTCGGCTCCATGGGAGGCGATGGCGGTGGCGATCAAGGTGGCCAAGGCGAACGGGCGTTGCATGGTCTAAGGCGTGACGGATCGACGGC
The DNA here is from genome assembly GCA_964386625.1 of uncultured Akkermansia sp. Lineage (GTDB taxonomy): Bacteria > Verrucomicrobiota > Verrucomicrobiia > Limisphaerales > UBA9464 > SXXZ01. The sequence goes on from CAYLTF010000107.1 coordinate 3,970, forward strand.
GCGGCGTCAAATCCCGAGTGGTCTCATCTCCCGCGGACCTCCCCGGCGGGTCCATGGATCGATCAACTTATGCCTTCAAACCCGGGAACGGCTCGGCTTTGCTGGACCCATGGACGCGCTGATCAAGCTTCTCCGTCAGGATGCCACCCTGAGCCCCGCCGCGCTGGCCGCGATGCTGTGCCGTTCGGAGGCCGAGGTGCGCGCGGAGATCTCCCGACTCGAGGCCGCGGGCATCCTCCTGGGCTACCGGGCCGTGGTGAACGAGGAGAAGCTCGGCCATGACGTGGTCCGGGCGATGATCGAGGTGAAGATCACCCCGGAGCGCGGGGGCGGGTTCGACAAGCTCGCCGAGAGGATCTCCCGCTACGAGGAGGTGCGTTCCTGTCATCTCATGTCCGGTGGCTACGACCTGCTGGTCGAGGTGGAGGGAGCCGATCTGCGGGAGGTCGCGGCATTCGTCTCCGAGAAGCTCTCCACCATCCAGGGTGTGCTCTCGACCGCCACCCACTTCGTCCTCCGAGCCTACAAGGAGCAGGGTGTGCTGATGAAGCGCGATGCCGTCGAGGAGCGCCTGCAGGTCGCGCCTTGAGCCGGAGGGGTCGGCGGTTTCCCGCCCAGCGACCGGGTCCTACAGCCTGAGGAAGAGCTTCCGGCGGTGCAGGGCCCGGGCGAACAGGAAGAGCACCAGCAGTCCACCGGCCGCCTGCAGCACTTCGCCGCTGGTGCCGAGTCGGGCCCGCAGTTCCGGAGAGAGGAAACGTCCTGCCACCGCGCCGTATCCCACGATGCTGGCCAGCAGGTAGAGGGTGATCGCATTGGTGCCGATCCAGACGAAGGGTTGGCACCAACGCTGTCGGCCCCACCCGTCGACGACCTGGTAGAAGCCGGCCAACAGCAGGAAGCTCCACCCGCCGGCGAACAGGACGAAGGAGGAGGTCCAGAGTTTCTTCACGATCGGGAAGGCCCCGTTCCACGCATAACCGACCACGAGGCACGCCACGCCCGCCAGCGCCAGGCGCAGGGTGCGCTGTCCCGATCGGAGCGCTCCGTTCCGGAGCAATGCGCCGGCGAACACCCCGAGCAGGCAGGTGGCGATCGCGGGGAACGTGCTCAGGATGCCTTCCGGATCGTAATACGTGTCGTACTTCTTGCCGGGGAGGTGCTCGAAATCGAAATGATTCACCACATTGAGTCCCGGTTCGTAGACGCCCCGGACCCGCTGAGTGGTGCCCGAGTACAGTTGCAGGGCGTTGGTGGCCCCGGTCCGCGCCATGCCCTCCTGCACCGAGGCGGGCGTCAGTTGGACGGCCCGGATGGGCACCCAGGCGAACAGCGCCCAGTATCCGAGCAGGATGGCCGCGCAGACGCCCATCAGGGCCCGGATCGGCAGGAACACCAGGAGGATGCCCGCGGCCGTGGAGGCCAGCGCGATGCGGTTGAGCACCCCGAGCCAACGGACGCCGTCGAGCCCCTGCGAGAGTCCGCCCGAGTAGAACACCCCCACCAGGAACAGCAGCAGTCCGCGGCTCAGCAGGCGCTTCACGGCCCCGGCCTTGCCGGCCCGCTCGACGGCCTTGCCCGTGGAGAAGGTCAACGACACCCCGGCGATGAAGACGAAGAGCGGAAAGATCAGGTCGTAGAACCGGAAGCCCGCCCATTCCACGTGGGTGAGTTGCTGGCGGATGCCGCTCAGGAAGGGCGAACCGCTGAATTTCTCGAGCGCCCGCAGGATGCCGGCGCCGCCGACGATCCAGAACATGTCGAACCCGCGGAGGGCATCCAAGGACATGAGGCGCTCGGGGGTCGACGATGGCCGGGATGGGATGGGTTGGGTGACGGAAGACATGGCTGGGAAAAGCGGGGGGGGATTCGGGGAGCTCTCGATTCAGACCCGCAGGAAGATCCGACGGCCATGGAGGAGCCAGGCCAGCCAGACGCAGAACCCGACGGAGACGAACGCGGTGACCACGCCAGCCGTTCCCGGATGCAGGGTGTCCAGGAAGGCGGCGACCTCGCCCCCGGTCAGGCGCTTGGCCAATTTTCCGAAATCCGCGAGGTTCGAGGCCAGGTAGACGGCGATCGAGTTCATGCCGATCCAGGTGAATGGTCGGGCCCATCCGGACCAGCCCTTCACATCGATGAGGCCGTGGAAGAGCGCCAGCAGCAGGCAGCTCCAACCGCCCGCCACGCAGACGTACGACGAGGTCCAGAGATTCTTGATGACCGGGAACCCGAGGCCCCAGAGGTGTCCTATGGCGAGGAGAGCCAGTCCGGCCACCGTGAGTCCCTTCAGGCGCTGGGTCGCGGTGCGGTTGGGATCCTTGAGGAACAGGCCGGCCAGGACGCCGAGGAGGCAGGACGCGATGGCCGGCAGGGTGCTCAGCAAGCCTTCGGGATCATGGGCGCCGTTCCACTTCTTGCCGCCCAGGAATCGGGCATCCACCCAATGGGCCAGATTGGTGTCGGGCTGCAGATTGGCCGGGCCGACCCCAGGCACCGGCACGAGCGTCATCAGGCCCCAGTAGCCCACGAGGATCCCGACGAGGGTGATCCGCAGCGCCCTCGGGCTCAGGAACAGGTGCAGTGTGGCCGCCGAGAAATAGCACAGGGCGATGCGCTGCAGGACGCCCAGGTAGCGGATGTCGTTCTCCCATCCGGGGTAGCCCCGGTAGAAGAACACCCCCAGCAGGTAGAGCAGGCCGGCACGCTTGGCGATGCCCAGGAAGGCCTGGCCGCGGTCGCCGGCCGGCGGCTTGGCGCTGCGCGAAAGGACGATCGAGACGCCGCTGATGAAGACGAAGAGCGGGAAGATCAGGTCGTAGAACCGGAAGCCCTGCCAGGCGACATGCTCCAGTTGCTCGGCGAAGGCGTGGCTCACCGGGCCGTGGGCGGCCTGGAGGAAGGCGTGGCCGAAGGCGTCCGCGCCGCAGATCCAGAACATGTCGAAGCCGCGCAGCGCATCGAGGCCGGTGAGCCGATTCGGACTGCCGGAGGTTCCGGGGACGGCGGAAGTCGGGGAGTGGGCCATGCGATGGCGTCATCAAGCCCAGCCTGGACCGGGGTGCCAAGGATGGATTTTCGGGAGGGCCTTCAGGACGGGTTTGTGGCGCGTTCCGACCCTGCGGTGGCCAGGTGCCGGTCGAACCAATCGGCGAAGCGGCGGATGTCCCAGAGCATGGTGAGCCAGCCATGCTTGCCCCCGGGATGCACGATGAGCTCCACGGTGCGGCCGAGTTCGCGTGCGCGGGTCTGGTAGCGCTGGGACTGGTCGAGCGGCACGAGGGTGTCGGCATCGCCATGGTAGATCAGCGTCGGCGGGACCCCGGGGTGCAGGTGGAAGATCGGTGAGAGAGGTTTGCCGATGTCCACCCAATTGGTCGGGCCCGATGGCTGGGGGCGGAAGGCTTTCACGAAGCTCTTGGGCGGGCCGCCGTCATGCAGGTTCTCGGTGGAGTCGCCGAGGTTCAGCAAATCGGTCACGGGGTAGAAGATGGCCACGGCCTGCACCGCGCAGCTCTCCCGATCGATGGGGTCGGCCGCCATCGTGGGGCCAGGGCCGCCCCGGGTGGCCAGCAGCAGGCTCAGGTGCCCGCCCGCGCTGCCCCCGGTGGCGCCCAGGCGCATCGGGTCGATGCCGTGTTCGCGGGCGTGGTGTCGGATGTGCCGGACCGCCCGGCTGACGTCGTCGAAGATCTCGGCCACGGTGGCCTCGGGTTGGGACACGTGATAGACCGCCAGGATGGTGTACCCGCGGCGGAGCAGGGGCGCGGTCATCCAGGGGCGAAAGCTGTTGGTGCCGGACTTCCAGCTGCCGCTGACCATGAGGGCCACGCCCAGCCCGTTGGGGTTCTCGGGCCGGACCACGTCGTAGGTCAACTCATGGCCGTGACGCTGTCCGTAGGCCACCCGACGCACCGAGGCCAGGGTCGGGTGGAAGTAGATCCACAAGCCCGCGGCCACCAACGTCAGGACCAGGATCAGCACCGCCAGGACGCTGATCGTCCGGAGGAAAACGCGACGCAAGGTCATGCCTGGACGGGCCGGGCCTTGACCGGCCAAGGCCCTCGGGCCAAACGGGCCAGGGTCTCGGGATAGAGCGTGCGCTCGGCCTCCTGGATGCGCTGATGCAGCGAGGCCACGGTGTCGCCGTCGAGCACCGGGACGGCCTGCTGGGCGAGGATGGGCCCGGTATCCACGCCCTGGTCCACCCAGTGCACGGTGCAACCGGTGACCTTGACCCCGTAGTTCAGGGCTTGCCTCCAGGCCTCGAGCCCCGGGAACGAGGGCAGCAACGACGGGTGGATGTTGACCACGCGACCCTCGAAGGCCTTCAGGAAATCGCCCTTGAGGATGCGCATGAATCCGGCGAGCACCACCAGGTCGACCCGTGCCTCCTGAAGCGCCCCGATGAAGGCCGCCTCGGCGGTGGGATCCAGTTTGGTGCGGAAGGCCCCGGGTGCGATGTATCGGGCGGGGATCCCGCGATCCCGGGCGTGTTGCAGGATGCCCGCCTCCGCCACATCGCTGACCACCAGGCCCACCTCGGCCGGCAGCGAGCCGTCCTGGATCGCCTGGGCGATCGCCACGAAGTTGGATCCCTTGCCCGAACCGAGCACCCCCAGTCTCAATCTCTTGTCGCCGTGCACGCGGACGATGAAGGCGCGACGGGTCTCCGATCTCAAGCTCCGGTTGCGACATTGCTGCGGCGTTGACGCCCGATGCCCGTTCGCCACCCTTCGCGGCCTTCGTATGCCTCGTCTCCAGCGCGCCCTGCTTTCCGTCTCAGACAAGACCGGACTGGTTCCCTTCGCCCGCACCCTCGTCGCGGCCGGGGTGGAATTGCTCTCCACCGGTGGAACCGCCCAGGCCATCCGCGACGCCGGCTTGCCGGTGCGTGACATCTCCGAGCACACCGGTTTCCCGGAGATGCTCGACGGCCGGGTCAAGACGCTGCACCCGCGGGTCCACGGCGGATTGCTGTACCTGCGCGGCAACCCGGTGCACGAGGCCACGGTCCGCGAGCACGGCATCCTGCCCATCGACCTGGTGGTGGTGAACCTCTATCCGTTCGAGGCGACGGTGGCCAAGCCGGGGGTGCGCTTGCACGATGCCATCGAGAACATCGACATCGGTGGCCCGTCGATGCTGCGAAGCGCGGCCAAGAACCACGACAGCGTGACGGTGGTGGTCGATCCGGCCGACTACGCCCTCGTCTCGGAGCAGGTGGCCGCGACCGGCGAGACGACGCTCGAGCTGCGGCGCACCCTGGCGGCCAAGGTGTTCGCGCGCACGGCGGCCTATGATGCCGCGATCGCGGCGCACCTGACCCGCGAGTTCTCCGGCCCGGAGGCCGTGCTGCCGGCTCTCGCGGTCAGCGCGCCGCTGGCCCAGCCGCTGCGCTACGGCGAGAACCCGCACCAGAAGGCGGCGCTCTATGGCAAGTTCCACGAGTACTTCCAGCAACTGCATGGCAAGGAGTTGTCGTACAACAACATCCTCGACCTCACCGCCGCCGCGGCGCTGATCACCGAGTTCGACGGGCAGGCACCGACCCTGGCCATCCTCAAGCACACCAACCCCTGCGGGGTGGGTCGAGGGGCGGATCTCCAAGAGGCCTGGCAGCGGGCCTTCGCCACCGACCGGCAGGCGCCCTTCGGCGGCATCATCGCGGTGAACCGTCCGCTGGATCTCGCATGCGCCAAGGCCATCGCGGAGATCTTCAGCGAGGTGATCATCGCGCCGGCCTTCGAGGCCGACGCCCTGGAGCTGCTGCGCCAGAAGAAGAACCTGCGCCTGTTGCGCATGCTGCGGTCGCCCGTGGCCGCCGGTTCACATGACTTGCGCAGCGTCGGGGCCGAGTCGTACCTCTGGCAGCAGCGCGACCTCAAGGTGACCACCGAGGCCGACCTCAAGGTCGTGACCCGGCGTGCGCCATCGCCCTCCGAACTCGAGGCCATGCTCTTCGGGTGGCGCGTGGTGAAGCACCTCAAGTCGAATGCCATCCTGTACTGCGGCGCCCAGTCCACGCTGGGAGTCGGGGCCGGTCAGATGAGCCGGGTGGACTCGAGCCGCATCGCCGTCTGGAAGGCCGGCGAGGCCGGGCTCGACCTGAAGGGCAGCGTGGTGTGCTCGGATGCCTTCTTCCCGTTCCCCGACGGATTGATCGCCGCGGCCCAGGCGGGAGCCACGGCGGCGATCCAGCCCGGCGGCTCGGTGCGCGACGAGGAGGTCATCCGTGCGGCCGACGAGCGCGGCATGGCGATGGTGTTCACCGGGACCCGCCACTTCCGGCACTGAGTTCGGGAGGCGAGGCTTCGCCCGAGAGGGACTCTCGGGCGATCCTGAGAGCCCGAGGATCCCGCGGCGAATGAATCCGATGGTGACCCGCCGAGAACTGCCGGATGGGGAGTCTCCCGAGTTGATCCCCTACCGGACGATGAAGGCCCAGCACTCCCACCTGGGGGGCGGGGTCTTCGTGGCCGAGGGCGACAAGGTGGTGCACCGGCTCATCGCTTCCACGTTGGGATTGCGATCAGTGCTCGCACCTCCCGATCGGGCCGACGCGCTGCAAGAGCAGTTGGAGCTCGCAGGGCGGTCTGTCGAGTTGTTCGTGTCCCCGCGTTCGGTGCTGGAGGGGTTCACGGGCTTTCCGATCTACCAGGGCATCCTGGCCTTGGGGGAGGTTCCCCCGCCGGTCCGTTGGCCGGACCTGCTCGCCGGTCCCGGTCCGGTGTTGATGAGCGCGATGGACGGACTCACCAGCGGCGAGAACGTGGGCTCGGTGATCCGCAACGCCGCGGCGTTCGGAGCCCGCGGCCTCATCATCGGCCCGACCTCGGCCCATCCCTATCTGCGCCGCGCCGTGCGCAGTTCGATGGGCACGGTGTTCGGGCAGCCTTATGTGCTCGCTCCGAGCCTGCCGGAATGTCTGCAAAGACTGCGCGAATCGGGGGTCACGGTGGTGGCGGCCCATCCTGGGGCCTCGGCCCGGTCGGTGGATCGATGGGCGGGCGACCGGCGCCTGTGCGTGGTCTTCGGTGCCGAGGGCGAGGGTATTTCGGCGGAAGTCCTGGCCGCCTGCGATGAGCGGGCCGCGATCCCCATGGACTCCGGGGTGGATTCGCTGAACGTCGCCGCCGCCAGCGCGGTGTTCTTCGCCGAGTTGCGCCGCTTGCGATCGAACGTCGGCCCGATCGTTTGAGAGCCTGTCTGATTCAGACCAGCTCTATGGCCGTTCGCCCGAGGTTGTCGGTGTCTTGGATCGGAAACCCGGATTTCGCTGGTGAGGCCTGCGAATCGGCGGGCTCCGTTTCAGGAAGCCAACGTCAGCCACTCCTCGGTGCGTGAGCGGATGAGGTTCTGCTGATGGTGATGTTTGCGGGCTGCGGTCAGCTTTTCGTCGAAGAGCGTGGGGAAGACCAGCAGCGGGAACGGGTGCAACCAGGCGATGGCCGCGGCCTCGTGGGCGGCGCTCCGGATCCAGGGAACGAGCGACGGGGTGCCGTTCCGCTCGAGAGCGGCTTCCAGCAAGTCGGCCCGAAGGCTGTCCAGGGAGACGTTGCGGCGGGGAGGCGAGAGGCGTGGGGGGCAGGAACTGAGAGAGTGACGCGCTGCGCGCGGTCGAGGTCGGTCTAGATCGAATGGATTGCGTGTCATGGATCGTTGGATCGCGGACGGTCCAGCCGTGTTCAAACCAACAAAGCGCACAGTGGGTCTGTGTCAATCCGGGGCTCCGCGGGATCGGTCCTGCGTTCGCAGGGAA
>CAYLTF010000108.1:0-11712 GCA_964386625.1 uncultured Akkermansia sp.
GCGGTGGTGGCGGTGTTCGCCGACCGGGTGCGCAGCCTGCTCACCCGCTGGAGCGAACCGGCCAACCAGGACTACCTGCTCAAGCTGGCCGCAGCCTTCGTGGTCACCGCCATCGGCGGACTGGCCCTGAAGAAGGCCGGCCTGAAGCTGCCCAAGACCCTGACTCCCGTGGCCTGGGCGACCCTGGTGGGTGGCGTGCTCTTCGTCGGCCTCGAACGCTGGCTCTACGGACGACGCACCACCGACCGGATCACCTGGGCCATCGCCTTGGCCGTGGCGGTGGGGCAACTCATCGCGGCGGCCTATCCGGGGGCCTCGCGCTCGGGCACGACCATCCTCATCGCCCTGGCCCTGGGGCTGTCCCGCAACGCGGCGGCGGAGTTCTCGTTCCTGCTGGGCATCCCGACGCTGATGGCCGCCGGGGCCAAGGAGACCCTGGACGCCCTGCGCCATGGCGAGGCCCACGAACCGTGGTCGATGATCGCCCTGGCCGGAGTGGTGGCGGCCCTCACGGCCTTCGTGGTGGTGAAGTGGCTGCTGGGCTACGTGCGCTCGCACACCTTCAGCGTCTTCGGATGGTACCGGATCATCGCCGGCATCGGCCTCCTGATCCTCGCGTACCGCACCTGATGGCCACCGTGCGGGAAGGGTCCTGTGACTCGGCGTCGGGCGGCTTGCCGGAATCCGGGAACGACGGACTGTGGGTCCGATGGCCTTGCTTGAATCCACCGCGGTCCGCGACCAGATGCGCACCCTCCCGGGATGGTCCCTCCAGGACTCGATGATCCGCCGCACCTATGCATTTCCCGATTTCCTGGGGGCCATCGCCTTCGTCAACACCGTCGCGTCGTTGGCCGAGCAGGCCTGTCACCACCCGGACATCGACATCCGTTGGAACCGGGTGACCCTGGCTCTCACCACCCATGACGAGGGGGGACTGACGGCCAAGGACTTCGATCTGGCCCGGCAACTGGATGCAGCAGCGGGTTGAAGGTGTGAGGTCGGGCCCCGAGCCGGTTCCAGCCCGGGACCGAAGCGTCATTCCTGGCGCACCCGGACCCGCAGGAAACGCGCATCGGAGGGTGCCTCGATGTTCCCGGTCCAAACCGCCTGGCCGGTTGCCAGGTAGCTGAGTTCGCCCGGGGCAGCGACCCAGGTGTTCAGATCGGTGCTGCGCTCGACCGTGTAGACGCGGTTGGGACGGATGGGGAACCGCAGCGTCGGCTGCGTCTCGGTGCCTCCCAGGCTGAATCGCAGGACATCCGCCCCGGACAAAGGATCGGTTCCGGCGGTCCACTCGGCGAGGTGGGTCGCCCCATCGCCGTCGGGGTCCCCTGTCGGGCCCTGATCCAGGTTGCCGAACGTCAGGCGCTCCCAGTCGTCGGGCAATCCGTCGGCGTCGACATCGGCGTCGCCGATCACGAGGCCCTCCACTTCGAGGACCGGCCCGGGGAACAGATTGTCTTCGCGGGTGGACCATTGCGGGTAGGCCCCGCTGCCCCCCGATCCGGTGCCGCCCGGGGTCACCTGCTTGGCCGGCGACAGCGAACTCACCATGAGCGACAGTCGACCGGTGGCCAACGACCGGGCCACGTAGCCGGCGATCTGCGGATCAGCCAGGTCGAGATCGAAGGTGAAGGTGCTGCCCAGAGGAACGCTTTCGCCCGACGCCACGCCCACGGTCTGACCCACGGCCCAGGGCCGGGCCTCGAAGGGCGGCTGGGTCCAGGAGGCATTGGCCTGCCCCACATGGTTGGCGATGTCGATCAGTTCGCCCTTCGGGTTGAACACGGCCGCGAACGAGTTGCGGGTGCCGATGGAGATGGTGTTCGAGGTGAAGGCACCGACCACGCCGAAGGGGCTGTCTTCGGTGTAACCGACCGCATCGAATCCATTGCGGAAGCCCACCCCGAAGACCTCCACCGGTCGGCCCGCATCCTCATCGGCCTGATGGGCCGGATCGGAGACCGGCAAGTGGGTCCGGTAGCTGTCGAAGGAGGGATCGTAGAGGAAGGTCACCCGCTCGCCGGTGACGTTGTTCACCAGGTCGCGCCCCACGGTCAGGTTGAGGCGGACGCGGCGCAGGAGATACCGGCTTGGCGCGGCGTTGGTGGGGATCACCGATGCCGTCTGCCAGCCCAGAAGGAACTCCGCATCGCGGGTGTCGAACCGCGGGTCGAACGAGGCGAAGGTGGGAGCCACGGGCCGGGAACCGCCGGTGCCGAACTCGAAGGGGTACATCCACTTGTCCATGGACGGACCCAACTGGGCCTTGAACTCACCCGCGATCAGCGCGGCCGTGCACAAACCCGCTACGCAGACCGGGTAGATCACCCCACCCCACCGACTCGATAATCCTGAGCGCATGACTGGGCAAACATCGGAGTCTGCTCTCCGACCGCAAGTCTGGGATTGGGTGATGCGCGAGATGAACCCGGCTTCTGGGTCGGGATCGACGCTGCGGGCGGTCTCGCTCACCGGGGCTCGAAACGCAGGTATGCGGCCTTGAGATAGCGGGCCTCGTCGAAGGTGGCCGGATGATCCGGGGCGTGCCCGGTGTAGACGGGCTCAGCGAAGGGGCGACCACTGCGGTGCGCGGCCTCGGTGACCGCGGCGTAGAACTCCTCGGGCGTCACATGCGCCGAGCACGAGGCTGCCAGCAGCAGCCCGCCGGGACGCACCCGCGCGATGGAATTCACCGCCAACCGGTGATAGGCCTCGATGGCCCCGGCCCGCTCGGTCTCGCGCTTGGCCAGCGACGGCGGGTCGCAGATGACGATGTCGAACTGCTCGGTGCTGCGTTCCAGCCAGGCGAAGGCGTCGGCCTGCACCGACTCGTGACGGACGGCGGCAATGCGGGGATCGGCCGCATTGAGGGCGAAATTGCGCCGAGCGGCCTCGAGCGCGTGTGGAGAGATGTCGAGGTCGGTCACGCTGCGGGCCCCGCCCCGGGCCGCGTGCAGTGAAAACCCGCCGCTGAAACTGAAGGCATTGAGCACGTCGAGGCCGGCCGAGCACTCGCCGATCCGCCGGCGGTTGTCGCGTTGGTCGAGGAAGAACCCGGTCTTCTGGCCTTTCACCACGTCGGACCAGAAGCGGATGCCGTCTTCCAGGAACACGACCGACGGAGCGGTGTCGTCGCCCCAGAGGTTCTGCCCGTCGTGGTATCCCGCCTGTTCGAAGGCCAGGGCGGCATTCCGGCTCAGTCGCAGGACGATGCGCTCGGGCCGGAGCGTCTCGGCCAGCCACCGGGTCAGGTCGGCGACCCGCGGGAGCCAGACCGCCGAGTAGAGCTTGAGGACGAGGGTGCCCGCGTATTGGTCGACCACCATGGCCGGCCACCCGTCCGACTCGCCATTGATCCACCGCAGGCCGTTGGTTTGCTCGGTCAGCACGCCCTCGCGCCGGGCCAGGGACGCCGCCAGACGGGCCCGCCACCAGGCCTCGTCGACCATCGCCGGCTTGCCGGAATGGAGGACGCGGAAACGGATCGGCGAATCGGGATCATACAATCCGAGCGCGAGGAAGCGGTCCTTGCGGTCGTACACCACGGCGATCTCGCCGGAGACCCCTTCGCGGTTCTTCTCGCGGATGCGCTCGGCATAGACCCACGGGTGACCCGTGCGCACCGCGTATTCGGCGGCCGGGGTCAGCCGGAGGCGCAATCGGGGTTGGGTGGATCCGGAGGGAGCCGTGCCGGTGGCGCTCATGCCTGGAGCGAGGCGAGCACCTCGGGGTCACGGACATCGACCCAACGGCCGGCGATCTGCAGCCCGGCCAGCACCTGGCCCTCGGCGATCATGGCCGACAGTGCGTCGGTCAACTCGTACTCGCCGCGCGGCGACTTCTGCAACCGGGCCGTGTAGTCGAAGAGCGATGGTTTGAAGAGGTAGATGCCCGCGTTGTACCAGACGGGCTTGCCGGGGCGGATCCACCCCTCGGATTTCAGGGTCTCCAACTGGGCGGCATTGGGCTTCTCGACCAGGCGGGTCAGGCAGAACCGGGCGTCGTCGAAGAAGAACAGGCCTCCCTTGGTGACGTCTTCACCGGCGGTCACCGTGAGCACACCGTCGAAGGTGCCGGACCGCCAGCGCTCGATCATGTGCCGGTAGGTCTCGGGCTTCACCAGGATGTCGCCATAGGTCAGCACGAAGTCGTCCTGCCCCACGAAAGCCTTGGCCAGTTCCGGAGCCTTGCCGGTGCCGTCTTGCACCACCTGGCGCGAATAGCTCATCCGGACCCCGAAGCGGGAGCCGTCGCCGAAATGCGACTCGATGACCTCGGCGCGCCAACCGGTGATGAGGTGGAACTCGCGGACGCCGACCTCCTTCAGGCCTTCGACGATATGCTCGAGGATGGGGCGCCCCTGCACCGAGAGCATGGGCTTGGGGATCTCCTGGGTGAGGTCGCCCATGCGGGTCCCCTTTCCGGCGGCGAGGATGACGGCCTTGGTCATGATGGGGAGAGTCTGTCCGAACCCAACGCGGGAAGGAAGCCCGGGCGAGTGCGACCGAGGTTTTCGGAGCAGGAGACATCGAGGGAGCTCCCGGGTGGAAAAACGCAGGGCCGGGGAATCGCAGGCGACTCCCCGACCCTGTGGTGACGACCGGCGGGCGAAGGCCGATCAGGCCAGCTTCACGGCCTTCTTGAGCTGGGCGCTCTTCACGGCCGCATCGACGATCTCCTGGCCGATCCGGCTGATGGGCAGGCTGACCGGCCCCTCCAGCGGCACGTTCTTGTCGAGGCAATGCAGCAGGTACTGCACGGGGTTCTGGTTCGGAGCCTTCGGCGCCGGGGCGGGCAATTGGTGGGGCACCGGCTTCTTGCGGGTCTGCACGGTGACGTAGTCGTCGTAGTCGTAGCTGCTCACCGTGCCCTCGGTGCCCAGGATCACGAATCCGCACTTGGGCTGCGGCTGGATGATCCACGGGTCGGTGAAGGTGCCCCAGCGGGTCTCGAACTTGGAGAGGCCGTGCGCGTAGCGGGCCACCACGATGCTGTGCTCGTCGACCTCCAGGCCGGCCGGCTCATCGACCACGGCCGTGACTTCGATGGGCCGACGGCCGCCCTGGTACCACGTACCGAGGGTGGTGCCGTAGCCGAGGTAATCGAGCAGCGAACCACCGCCGTGCGCCTTCTTGTAGAACCAGGAATGCGGCTTCTCCTTGGCCACCTGGGCCGGGGTCTTCTCGTCCTTGTCGGCCCCATGGAACAGCGGACCACGATTGCCGCCGATGTGCCAGACATTGAGCACCTCGCCGATCTTGCCGCTCGAGACCAGCTCGTAGGACTTGCGGTGCGACGCCACCCACTGCAGCGGCCAATTGATCATCAGACGCTGATCCTTGCCCATGCACTTGACCATCGCATCGGCTTCCTTGAGGGACGCGGCGAAGGGCTTCTCGACCATCAGGTGCGCGCCGTACGGAGCCACCTTCTTGACCCACTCGCCATGCTTCGAGGCCGCCGGGCAGAGCAGCACGACGTCGGGCTTGGTCTTCTCGAGGCACTCGCGGTAGTCGGTGAAGGCGCGGTCGCGGCTGACGAGGCCCTTGCGGACGGCTTCCTCCATGCGGGCCGGCTGCTCGTCGCTGATGCCGACGATCTCGGCGTTCGGGTGCTCGTGGGCGTACCGGAGCAGGTCGCCCATGTGGAAGTGGTCGAAGTTGATTCCGGCGATTTTCCAGGATCGTTTTTTCATGGTTGAAGGCGTGAGTTCAAAGGTGGTGCGAAAGGCTCCGCGAGCGAAGCGGAAAATGGCGGGGCGGCCGCAGGTTCGGCCCGTTTCACGGGAGGCGCTCAGGGCTCCAGCCGGTGGAACCCCAACTCTCCCAGCACCGATTGGCCTTCACGGCCCCGCATCCAGGCGACCCACTCCTGGAGCGCGCCCTGGTCGGCAGGCGTGTGGACGTACACGTAGAGCCGACGCCACAGCGGATACCGGCCACTGCGCACCGTGGCCTCGGACGCCTCTTCGGCGGTCTGCCCCGGCCGCCGGGCCACGCGCAGGCGTCGGGTTCCGGAACCCGGGAGCCCGCCGGAAAACCCCAGGCCGGCCGGATCGGCCGCCACCGCGGTCGCCACCTGGGCACTGCCCTGCAAGGGCTGCATCGTCGGGGAATAGTCCCCCCCGCGGAGCACCGTCTCCCGGAAGAACTCGCAGGTGCCCGAGCTGCTTTCCCGGCCGTACAGGACCACGGGCTGATCCCGACCTCCGACCTCCTTCCAGTTGCGGATGCGCCCGGAGAACAGGCCCGCCAACTGGTCGAAATCGAGGGCGCTCACCGGGTTGGACGGGTGCACGTGCACCAGCACCGCATCCAGCGCGACCGGGTATTCGCGCGGACGGACGCCGAAGGCCCGCACATACGACTCCACCTCGCGGGCCCGGATCTTCCGCGAGCAGGTCGCCAGGTCTGCCGTGCGGTTCACCAGCGCCGCGACGCCGGTGCCGGAGCCACCACCACTCACCTGGATGCGGACGCCGGGATGGTTGCTCATGTAGGCGCTGGCCCAGCGTTGGGCCAGGAGCACCATGGTGTCGGACCCCTGGACCGACAGGTCGGCGGCACGCGCCCCAACCGGCGCGAGCATCGCCCAAGCGATCCATATCCAGGGCCTCCACGGCGTCATGGGCGCATTGCCCTCCAGCGGGGCGCCAAAGGCAAGCCCGCTCCGGGCTTGAGACCGCCCAACTTGACCATTGATCCAGACGGGGATTTGGGAGAAGGGATGCCAGTGCGGACGAGACGCGTGGAATGGATGATGCTGATCGCGGCGAGCCTGACCCTCGCCGCGTGTGCGGGACGCCGTGGCGGGGGCGAGGGCTCGACGGCCGCGTCAGGCACATCCTCGCGGTCCGGCGAGGTGGTCTACCGGCAGGACTGCGCACGGTGCCATGGCCCGCAGGGAGAGGGTGTCGCGGGAAAGTACGATGAGACGCTCCACGGCGAACAATCGGTGGATGCGCTGGCCCGGTACATCCATCGGACCATGCCCGACGACCGGAAGGAAAAGACGCCGGAGGCCGAGGCCCGCGCCGTGGCCGAATTCATCCACGGGGCGTTCTATTCGCCCGAGGCCCGCGCCAAGAACACCCCCGCACGGGTCGAGCTCGTCCGGCTGACCCAGCGGCGCTACCGCGAATCGGTCTCCGACCTGCTGAGTGGTTTCACCCCGGTCCGACAGGCCTCGAAGCCCGGCGGCCTCCAGGCCGAGTACTTCCAGTCGAACGGGATGAACAAGAAGGACAAGTCGGTGCTCAAGCGCGTCGATCCGACCGTCCGATTCGACTTCGGGCCGGGTTCACCGACCGAGGGCATCACCGCCGACCAGTTCTCCATCGCCTGGAGCGGGTCGCTCTTGGCCCACGACTCGGGCGAATACCAGTTCCGGGTGACGACCCCGAACGGCGCCCGGTTGTACGTGAACACCGATCTCGCGGCCGGCGACAGCAACCGGCGCGACGACTCCGACGCCAAGCGCGAGGTGGCGCTGGTGGACCTGTGGGTCAGTTCGGGCGGCCAGGAACGCCACGGCACCGGGTCGGTCTACCTGCTGGGTGGGCGGAGTTATCCGCTGCGCCTCGATTACTTCAAATTCAAGGAGAAGACCGCGGCCATCCGGCTGGAATGGAAGCCACCCCAAGGCCCATGGACCCCGATCCCGGCCTCGGTGCTGTCACCGGAACCCTCGACAGCGACGCCGGTGATCGCCACCCCGTTCCCCGCCGACGACGCGAGCCTCGGCTATGAACGCGGCAGCTCGGTCTCCAAGGATTGGTGGCGCGCCATCACCCGCGCCGGGACCGAGACCTCGGAGCTGGTCGCCGGACGCATCCGTCGCCTGGCCGACATCCCGGCCAACGTCACCAACCGCGCCGAATTGAGCCGTCGCATGCAGGACTTCTGCGCCCGGTTCGCCGAGCGGGCCTTCCGCCGTCCGCTGGATGCGAACCTGCGACAGCGCACGGTGGACGCCTGGTTCCAACCCGGCATCGCTCTCGAGGATTCGGTGAAGCGCTCGGTGCTCGCGACCCTGACCTCCCCCCGCTTCCTCTACCCGGAGTCGGACGGACTTCGCGACGGTCACGCGGTCGCCACACGCCTGGCCCTGGTGCTGTGGGATTCGATTCCGGACGAGGCGCTCCGGCAGGCCGCCGGCCGCGGTGAACTCGACACCCCGGAACAGGTCCGAGCCCAGGCGACCCGGATGATCCGGGATCCGCGGGCCAAGGCCAAACTGCGCGGATTCTTCGACCATTGGCTCGACACGAGCGAGGCCGACGAGATCGCCAAGGACCCCAAGGCCTATCCCGGCTTCGATGCCGCACTGGTGCAGGACCTGCGGACGTCTCTCAACCACTTCGTGGATTCGGTGGTGTGGAGCGAGGCCTCCGACTACCGCCAACTGCTGCTCTCCGACGAACTGCACCTCAATGCCGCGCTGCGCCTTTATTACGGGGTCGAGAAGAACGGGCGATCTCCGGGAGCGGCCGAGTCGGCCGCCGAGGCCGGGACCGATGCGTTCATCCCGGTCCGGTTCGATCCGGAACAACGCGCGGGGGTGCTCACGCATCCGTTCCTGCTTTCGGCCCACTCGTACTACCGGTCGTCCTCGCCGATCCATCGGGGCGTCTTCGTGACGCGCAAGGTGCTGGGCCGCTTCCTCAAGCCGCCGCCGATGGCCATCGAGTTCATGGACGACCGCTTCGATCCGTCGCTGACCATGCGCGAGAAGGTCACCCAATTGACCGAGAAACCCCAGTGCATGGGCTGCCACGCCACCATCAACCCGCTCGGCTTCAGCCTCGAGCAGTTCGATGCGGCGGGCCGCTTCCGGCTGGAAGACAACAAGAAGCCCATCGACGCCACCGCCGAATACCAGACGGCCGACGGCAGGACGCTCCTGTTGCGGGGCCCGCGCGACGTGGCCCGGCATGCGGCCGAGAGCCCGGATGCGCGGCGCGGCTTCGTCAGGCAACTTTTCCAGCACACCGTCCAGCAGGCACCCGGCGCCTACGGGACGGATGCCTTGGAAAAACTCGATTCCACGTTCGAGCGATCCGGATGCAACATCCGCGGATTGATGGTCGAGATCGCCGTGCACACGGCCACCTGGAACCCGAAGACAACGCCCCGGAAATGAATCCCCGATCCACCCCCCATCTGTCGCGCCGTCGATTCCTCCGCGATCTCGGCGTGTCCTCTGCCGCGCTTCCCTTCCTGGGGGGCCTGCCCTCCCTTCGTGCCGCCACCCAGAAGGCCAGGTCCGCCCCGAGAATCATCTTCGTCTTCACGCCCAACGGCACCGTGCCCAACGAGTTCTGGCCGGAGACGGCCGGCACCGATTTCAAACTCAAGCCCATCCTGGAGCCATTGGCGCCCTACCGGGACCGGATGCTGGTCCTCAAGGGCTTGTGCAACCGGGTCCGCGGCGACGGTGATGGCCATATGCGTGGCATGAGCTGCCTCCTGACCGGCATCGAGCTGCTGCCGGGCAACATCCAGGGTGGCTCCGACACGCCGGCAGGCTGGGCCAGCGGGCCGTCCATCGACCAGGAGCTCAAGGGCTTCCTGCAGGCCCGCCCGGAGACGCGCACTCGTTTCGGCTCCCTGGAACTGGGGGTCGGAGTACCCCATCGGGCCGATCCCTGGACGCGGTGGACCTACTCCGGATCCAACCAGCCGGTCGCCCCCATCTCGGACCCGTACGAGGTGTTCGAGAAGCTCTACGGGCAGGTGAAGGATCGGGAGAACCTGGGCAGCGTGCTCGACGGGGTCCGGTCGGACCTGCGGAAGGTCTCGAGCCGCCTCGGACGCGAAGAGCGGGCTCTGCTCGACCGCAACGCCACCTTCGTGAGGGAGATGGAGCGCGAGATCGCCGAGGCGGCGCGTCAGAAGCTCCGACTGCCTGCCCCGGTCCTCGAGCCCGGCGTCGGCAACGAGAACGACACCATTCCCCAGGTTTCGCGGATGCAGGCCGACCTGCTGGTCAACGCCTTCGCCAACGACATGGCCCGGGTGGCCACCCTGCAATACACCAACTCGGTCGGGCAGGCGCGCATGCGCTGGCTGGGGATCGACGACGGCCATCACTCGCTCTCGCACGATCCGGACCTCAACGCCGGCTCGCAGGAAAAACTGGTGAAGATCAACCGGTGGTTCGCCGGGGAGATCGCCGCGCTGGCCAGGAAGCTGGCCGAGACGCCGGAACCCGGTGGCCACGGTTCCCTGCTCGACCACACCACGATCCTCTGGACCAACGAACTGGGCAAAGGCAACAGCCACACCCACGAGAACATCCCCTTCGTGCTGGTGGGCGGTGGCCTGGGATTCGGAACCGGCCTGAGCCTGCAACTCGAGAAGACGCCCCACAACCGGCTCTGGTTGTCCATCGCCCACGCCTTCGGCAACCCGCTCAAGAGCTTCGGGAATCCGGCGCTGTGCAGTGCCGGACCGCTGCCGTTGGGTTGATTTCCCTCCAGCGCCTCGACCATCGCCACCGGCTCAATCCGCGACTCCGGAGACCGACTCGAGGGGCACGATGGGCGCGGTCGGAACCAGCGGTATCGGCCGCACTTCCTCGGGGGCCGGCACCGCCGATCCGGTCGTTTCGATCAGGTCCGACGGCCCGGCTGTGACGACGACCCTCGGAAGGGCGCGGAGGGCACGGTCGGCGACCCGTCGGCCCTCCCTGGTGTCCTCGGCCTCCTCCATGATTCGGGTGTAAGGCGCCCGGGAGGCCGCCTCCCCGGCGGAGCCTGCGGGCTCCCCCCTGGAGCGGCCCTGTGGAATCACGACCGGGAGGGCGCCGGCGAGCAACAGGACTCCAAAGGCGATGAACTCGGGACGGAGCCCCCTCGCGCAGAGGGACCCGTTCCCGAAGAGGGGCTTTTCGTGGATCGTGGCTTTCATGAGGTGTGTCATCAGCCACCGGCATGATGGCTCTCGCATGCCACGATCGCAGCCGGAGCACGACTCATCAAAGACGTCGCGACCTCGGGTCGATTCGGCGGCATGAACGGCGTCCGCGCGGGATGAACGGTGGGCGGGCGGCTCCTGATCCCCCGGAAACGAGGGCCTCGCAGGCGCACTTGACCCATTGCCAGTCCAATCTAGGATGCTATCCGCACCGCAACGTCCGCTGCCGGAGTCCTGCCCCTGCGCTCCGCCCTCGGATCTCCGCGGACTCGTCACATCCATTTTAATCAATGAGCACTGCTGCTTCTCCGCAATCCTCGCCCAAGATCTCAAAGATCTCCGAGGCGGTCATCCGCATCGCCGGCAACTCCCAGGACGGCATCCAGGCCATCGGCGGCTTCCTCGCCCGCCTCGCCGGCCGTTCCGAGCAGGAGGTCATGACGTTCATGACCATCCCCTCCACGATCTCCGGCGGTCCGTCGATCTTCCAGGTGCGCATCGGTTCGGGTGAGGTGCTTTCGGCCGGCGACGAGGCCGACATGCTGCTGGCCTTCTACGACCACAGCTACAAGGCCCACCTCGGTTCCCTGAAGCCGGGTGGCATCGTGATCTACGACTCGGATCACATGAAGGCCGACGACATCCCGGCCGAGAACCTCTCCAAGTATCGGCACATCGGCGTGGCGATCTCCGCCCTGACCGTCGAGGCCATCGGCGGGACCGGCCGCGACAAGGGCAAGAACGTCTTCGCCCTGGGGCTGTTGGCCAAGATGTTCGACCTCAACGTGCC
>CAYLTF010000109.1:0-11414 GCA_964386625.1 uncultured Akkermansia sp.
CCGGGGCGCTTGAGGCGTTTGAGCAGGAAGAGCCAATTGGCGAAATTGGGATCGATGATGGCATTGAGCCCCTCGAATTGGACCAGGAACGATGCATGGCCGATCCAGGTCAGGGCCAGTTGGTTGTCCTTCAGGTGGGGGAAGTTGGGGATCTTCACCGAGCCGACGGGCGCGGTCTTCAGCGCATGCCAGACCATCTCGCGAAAGAAGGTCCGGGGATTGAAATGGTCGGCCGGGGTCAGGTCCCGGAAAGAGCGCGGAACCTTGCGCCGACCGTGCCCCACGGGTTTGGGCAACGGGGGATGAGCCGGCAGCGGCGGATGGTTCAGAAGCGGATCCATCGAATCCCTTTCAATGTGGCGTCCGGGGTTCCGGGGCGCAAGCGGAGCAGGTTGTCACGCCGGCCAGCCTGTCCCTACTCTTCGGCATGCGCCCGTTCAGGACTGTCGAACTCTCACCCTCCTTGGCCGAATTCGGGGGCCTTCGATTTGCGACCGTGCACAGCCGGTTGTTGGGGGGGCGAGCCGATGTGACGCTCTGGGCGCCCACCACGCCGCGGCCCGCGGGACTGCCGCTGGTGATCCTCTTGCACGGCGTGTATGGCAGCCACTGGGCCTGGGCCCTCAAGGGGCGGGTCCACCACACGGCGCGCAGGCTCATCGAGGCCGGAGAGATCCCGCCCATGGCCCTGGCGATGCCCTCAGATGGCCTGCGCGGAGACGGTACGGCCTATGTGCCTCAAGCCTCGGGCAACTACGAACGGTGGATCGTGGACGAGGTGCCGCTGGTGGCCCGCGAGGCGGTGCCTGAATTGAACGAGTCATCGCCGTGCTTCATCTCGGGCCTGTCGATGGGCGGGTATGGGGCGCTGCGTCTGGGGGCGCGTCATCCGCAGGCGTTCCGGGGCATTTCCGCCCATTCCGCAGCGACTTCGTTGCAGTCGTTGGCGCCGTTCCTGGCCGAACCTCTGCCCGTGGGGGAATCGGCGGTCGAAGACCCGAGCGCACTGGATGCCCTGGTGCGCCATCGTGCGTCGCTGCCCCCGGTCCGCTTCGACTGCGGCACCGAGGATTTCCTCATCGGTTTCAATCGGGACCTGCACACCTCCCTGGAGTCGGCCGGGATCGCGCATGAGTACGAGGAGTTTCCCGGAGGGCACACCTGGGAGTACTGGGAAGAGAATGTCGAACGGAGCCTGCGGTTCTTCGCTCGAATCCTTTCGGCCGACGCCCCGGTGACGGTCTGATTCGCGCCGGAAAGCCTCTCGGTCTTGGAGTCGAGGCGGCCTCGCCGATACCGGCCCCGCTTCCCGGGTCAGCCCGCCGAGCCGGGCTTGTCGTCCGACGTCGCCGGTGAACCGGTTTCCGAACCGGCAGTCGTGACCGTCCGCAGGCTCAGGTCGATGCGGATCGTGGCCTCGGTGCGCCGGGAGGGGCGCCGGGGCCCGTCGGCAAGCCCAGGGCAGAATTCCTGCCACCACGTCCGACGTCGTTCCGGGGTCCAATCTCCGGCCTTCGGACTGCGGGCCAGCCGCTCCAGGAATTCGCCCATGTCGGCGGGCCGTTGTGCCGGGTCTTTGGACAATCCATCGAGGATGAGGCGTTCGAAGGGTTCGCTCACGTCGGGTGCTCCGGATTCGGAGGGCCGTGGAGGTGGAGTTTCCAGGTGATGTTTCCACACCTCGTCCACGGACGAGGCCGGGAACATGGGACGCCCGGTCACCAGCACGAAGGCCACCGCCGACAGCGCATACACGTCGCTGGCGATATCGCCATGGCCGGGATGCCGGATGGTCTCCGGGGCCATGTAGAGGGGGGTGCCCAGGAATCGGGAGGTGGCCTTGCCGCCGCCTCCGTCCTTTTCCGGCGGCGTCGAGTGGGCCGAGGCCTCCTGGACCAGGCCGAAGTCGAGGACCTTCAAGGTGTCGGGCATCCCGCCCCGTTCGCAAAGGAACAGGTTCCCGGGCTTGATGTCCCGGTGAATGAGGCCGATTCCGTGCGCCTCGCGGAGCGACTCGGCCGCCTGGCGGAGCAGGTGAATGGCGCGCGCCTCGGGCAGAGGACCGTACCGGTCGACCAGGTCCTGCAGGGTGAGTCCCTCGAGCAGTTCCATGGCGTAGTAGAAGATCCCGTCGGCCGTGTGACCGTAGTCGAAGACCTGGATGGTGTTGGGGTGGGTGAGTCGGCAGGTCAGTTGCACCTCGTGCTCGAACTGGCGGATGAGGTCATCGTCGGCGCGGTCCGGCAGCAGGAGCTTCACGGCCGTCTCGCGGCGCAGGAGGGCGTGCCGGGCCCGGTACACCGACCCCATGGCTCCTTCGCCGATCTTGGCCAACAGCGTGTATTGCCCGAGTTGGCGTGCCCGCAATTGGGCCTCGTCGAAGCGCCGTCGCCAGGTGGTGCTGATGTGGATCGCGAAGAGGCCCGACACGGTCGCCAGGAGGACGAGCAGGATGAGGATCTGGAAGATCCACCGCAGCACCCGAAGCGGTTGGAAGGCCTCGGCGGCATCGATCTTGGTGACCACGCCGAACTGGTGTTCGTCGACCCAATGCCAGGCTCCCACGACGGGCACGCCCCGGTAATCGCGCTCCGGCAACACATGGACCCCGTTGCTTTCGGTGAGGGCGCGGCCGACCAACGCCATCAACGGGGCCTGGGCCCGCGCGCTCTGCGGCCAGGCGAAGCCGCGCGTCAGGTCGCCGCCGGGATCCCGCAGCACCAGGTTCAGCGCCGAGCTGGCCTCCGCGGCGTTGGTGAGGATGCCCAGGCTGCGCAGTTGATCGTCGAATCGGCTCTGCGAGAGCAGCCGGCCCTCGTGGTCGAAGGCGAAGGTCTCGCCGCTGGCTCCCGGGCGGGCCACCGAGAGCACTCGGGTGAACTCGTCTTCAGGACGCAAGGTGACCGCCAGCACGCCCTGGATCTCCGCCCGGGCGTTGCGCAGCGGTACCAGGATCTGCATCACCTGGAGCTCGCCCCGCGGAAGACCATTCGGAGCCGGGCCGAGGCGACGGTCCGGGCCGCGGTCGGCCCATCGATCCGGCGGGCGATTGGTTCTTCCGGCGCCGTCGGCCCGGCGCCCGCCCGGCGGCACGCCCATTCCGCGGCCCCCGGGGCGCACCGGCTTGAACGGCGTGACCAAGGCGGGTTGGCCGTGGGTGAGCACCCGTTGGAACAGTTCCAAGTGGTCGTTCGGCACCATGCTGCCGGGCCGGACTCTAAGCCTTCCGAAGGCGGCCACGACCCGTCCCTGAGGTCCGACCAGAACGGCGCCCGGGTAGCCGGTGAGGCGGAGCCGTTCATCGAGGGTCCCGACCAGCGATCCCAGGACGGGGTCGGCGTCCGACGGAGGGAACGCCCCGGGCCGAGGCCCCGACCCGAAGCCCGCCGTCGGGGGATTGGTCCGGCTCCGCTCCAGGAGCGCCTGGGCCGGTTCCCGGATGGACGGGTCGGCCGCAAGCAGGCTGGCGGTGCGCATCTGCCCCTGGATCCAGACGTTGAGCGCGGTCACGTTGGCCTCGATGGCGGTGCCGAGTTCGCTGCGCAACCGGCCTTCGATCGTGCGTTGGACCGCGTTCAGGCTCCACCCCCCGATGAGCAGGATGACGGTGGCCGCCGCCAAGGCAGCCCACAGCAAGGGGCGGAAGCGCCGGAAAGCGAGACCGCTTCGGGTGGTGGCCGGCGCGGGCGACGGTCGTCTTGGTGCGTTCACTGCGGTAGGGGAGACCGGTGAGATGTCCGGTCAGTTTCAAGCGCACCCAGGTGCGTTGCCGTCCGGGCCGGAGAGCTTCCCCGCTCCTCAGCCGATCCGGAACGAGATCCTCTGGACGACGGTCTTCCCGAGAGCGGTCTGGAGGCGTTCCAGGATCTCGTGCCGTCGGTACCGGACGATCTCGTTGAGCCAAACGCTGCTGTCCACGTGGACGAAGAGGGTTCCCTTGGCGAATCCCGCCGGCTGGGCGTGGGCCACCAGGGTGGGGTCGAGGATCTGGGACCAGATGGTCTGGATCTTGGATTCGTCGAGCCGCTGTTCCAGGCGGAGGTGACCCAAGACCCCGGGGAGGATCGTTTCGATGGACTTGGCCGGAGTGCTCCAGGCCGTCTCGGCGCTGGTGAAGCCGCGCCCGCGCCATTGATCCAGGGTCCGCGCCCGGGCGGCCGCCGCGGCCCGGCGACGACGGGCCCGTTCCGCCGGGTCGGCGGGGGGCAGCGGAACCTTCACCTGGGGAGCCTTCGGAGGCATGACGTCGATCGACGCTGCGGCCCGACCGGAGGGCGGTCAAGCCTCTGGCCATCCGGGGGCTGAAACGGCATGGTTTGGGCAGTGATGGAACTGTTCGCCAGTGGGGATCAAACCCTCTTCCAGTGGTTCAACCGCGGTTGGGTCAATCCCGTGTTCGATGTGTTGATGCCGATCCTGAGCGGCAATCCGCTCTTCAAGCCCGGCTTGGGATTGCTGGCCTTCGCCTTGTTCTGGAAGGGAGGACGACGCGGGATCTGCTTCGCGCTGATGCTGGCGGCGACGTTGGCCGTGGGCGAAACAGGGACCGGGATCCTCAAGCGGACCTTCGGTCGTCCGCGTCCGTATGTGACCCTTCCCGATACTCGGATGCTCGCCGGCAAGGGGTTGAACGGCTCCATGCCCAGCGGACACGCCGCGATCTGGGCCGGTGCGGCGATGGTGGCTGCGGCCTATTATCCGCGAACCCGCAAGGTGCTGGTGCCCTTGGCGGCGGGAGTGGGCATTTCGCGGATGTATGTCGGGGTGCACTATCCCAGCGATGTCGCCGCGGGGTGGGCCTGGGGCGCCTTCTACGGGTGGTGCCTGCCGCGGTTTTTCAATGCGGCCTGGCAGACCGTCGGCACCCGATGGTTTCCGCTGTGGCACCGGAAGTTTCCCTCGCTGCTCCGGGTCGAGCAGGCTCCGGTCCCGGGCACTGCCGCGAGCGGCGACGAGACGGCGGCCGCGGAACTCGACTCGCATTGGCGGCGACTCACCTGGGTGGCCATCGGTGGCCTCTTGGCGGCGCGGTTGGGATATCTGGCCTCGGCGGTCATCGAGTTGTCGGAAGACGAGGCCTATCAGTGGCTCTGGTCGAAGCATCCGGATCTCTCCTACTACAGCAAACCCCCGCTCATCGCCTATGCGCAATGGATCGGCACCCACCTGTGGGGCGACCGCGAATTGGGCGTGCGATTCCTGGCCCCGGTGCTGTCGGCGGCCACCGCCTGGGGTTTGTCCGGATTCGTGGCGCGGTGGGCGGGTTGGCGGACCGGGTTTTTCCTGGTCGCCATCCTGACGTCGATGCCGTTGCTGTCGGTCGGGTCCATCATCCTCACGGTCGATGCGCTCACCGTCGCCTTCTGGACCCTCGCCATGGTGGCCGGTTGGAAGGCCCTGGAGAAGGATTGCACCGGGTGGTGGGCGGTCACCGGGGTTGGGCTGATGGGCACCTTCCTGAGCAAGTATTTCTCTCCGTTCCTGATCGCCGGATTCGCGGCCTTTTTCTGGGTCCATCCGCCGGCCCGCAAGCAGTTGCGGCGCCCGGGCCCGTGGTTGGCCTTGGCCATGAATGCCCTCGCTCTCGTTCCGGTGGTCCTCTGGAACAGTCGCCATGGATGGATCACGCTGACCCACCTGCAGCAGCGGGGAAGCCTGGACCAGCGGTGGACCTTCCGTCCGCAATTCCTGCCGGAGTTCATCGCCGCCACGCTCGGCCTGATGAACCCGGTCTTCCTGGTGGGTGTGATCCTGGCCTTGATCGGTTTCTGGCGATGGCGGCGAAGCCTTGGTGGATCGACGACTCCAGATGCGGAAACCCGACATCGGTTGCTCAGTTATGTCCTTTGTTTCGGGGTGCCGGTGTTCCTCTTCTACCTGGCCTACACATTGCGCTCGCGGGTCCAGCCCAACTGGGTCGCGACCGCCTTTGCGCCCTTGGCCGTCTTCGCGGTCCTCTGGTGGGAGATGCGGCATCGGGCCGGGAACCGCACCGGTTTGACCTTGCTCCGCTGGGGCGTGGGCATCGGCTTGCCGTTGGTGGTGCTGCTGCATGAGACCAACCTCGTCCTGAAGCTGACCGGCCACCCGCTGCCGGTGGCCATCGAACCGCTCGTGCGGGTGCGCGGGCATCGGGAGGCCGCGGCGATGATCCGCAAGGAACGCGAGCAACTCCTCAAGGAAGGTCGGCCCGTGATGGTGGTGGCCGATCACTATGGCTGGGCCGGCCAGTTGAGCTTCTACATGGACGGGCCGGGACCCGTGGTGGCCAAGGCCCCGACGGTGACCGTCCTGGAGTCCGCGCGTCCCATCAACCAGGTCTGGTTCTGGCCGGAATACCGGTATTCGAGTCGGCCCGGGATCACGGTCCTGTATGTTCATCCCGAAGGGCGCACGGGGCTGGATGCATCGTGGGCGACGCGGTTTGAAAGCGTCACCGACCTCGGTGTCCGCGAAGTCGAGTACCGCGGGCGCGTCTTCCACCGGCTCCACCTGTACGCCTGCAGGAATCAGCGGTGAATCCGTCGGAGACATCCGGACCCAGGGTCGAGTGGTGGCCCGTGGACGATTACGACCTCCAGGCCACCCTCGAGTGCGGCCAGGCGTTCCGTTGGATCCGGTCCGGGACCGGCTGGGAATCGGTGATCGGAGGGCGATGGGCGCGGGTGGAAGCCGGGGCCGGAGGACTGCGCGTCTCGTGGATGGGGGAGTCTTCGGAGGCCCCATGGCTGCGGCATCACCTTGCGGCCGATGAAGTGCTGGCACCGATCCTGGCGACGTTCCCGGACGACGCTCCGCTCCGGGCAGCCGTGGCCCGGTGTCGCGGTCTCCGATTGCTCCGGCAGGATCCGTGGGAGTGCCTGGCGAGCTTCATTTGCTCTTCGACCAAGCAGATCGTGCAGATCCGCGAGATCGTCGCGCTCCTGTGCCAGCGTTGGGGAGCCGAGGTCGAGGTGCCGACCGGGGCGGTGCTGGACCGGGCGTTTCCCGGGCCCGACCCACTGGTCGCGGCCGGCGAGGCGGCCCTCCGCGGGTGCAAGCTGGGCTTCCGGGCCCCGTACCTGCTCGACGCTGCGACCCGGGTGGTGGAGGGACGGTTGGATCTGGAGGCGTTGCGGCAGCTCGAGACCCCGGCCGCCCGCGAGGCGTTGATGCAGGTCCACGGGGTGGGGCGCAAGATCGCCGACTGCGTGCTGCTCTTCGCCTACGGTCGCCAGGATGCCTTCCCCATCGACGTCTGGGTCCGGCGCGCGTTGAGCCAATGGTATTTTCCCCGCGCCCGTCGCGTGACGGCCGACCGGTTGGAGCGGTTCAGTCAGACCTATTTCGGCCCGTACTCGGGCTACGCCCAGCAGTACCTCTTCCACTCCATGCGCCTGGAGTCGGGGCGCTGAGCGAGGTGCGGGGTGACCTGTGGCTCCGGGGTCGGTGCTGGAGAATCCGCCGGGATCGGAGCAGTCTGCGCGCACGATGCTGGACGCGCTCGTCGAGGAGTTCCTGATCCACCTGAGCCACGAGCGGGGGTTGGCGGCGCACACGTCCCGCACCTACCAGGCTCTTCTGCGGCGATTTGTCGCCTGGGCGGAAGCGGCGGGCATCAACGGGTGGCGGGGAGTGACGCCGGAGACGCTGGTCCGCTACCTCGAACATGAACGGGGCAGGGCACTGGAGGAACCGAAGGCCTCGGCCGGGTCGCGATTGAGTCCTTCCAGCCTGTACCTCCAGATCGCCGCCCTCAGGTCCTTCTTCCGGTTCGCCGAGGAGGAAGGGCATGTGTCGGGAAATCCGGCCGAGAACCTCTCCCTCCCGCGCCGGGGCCGT
This sequence comes from uncultured Akkermansia sp., assembly GCA_964386625.1. Lineage (GTDB taxonomy): Bacteria > Verrucomicrobiota > Verrucomicrobiia > Limisphaerales > UBA9464 > SXXZ01. Next base: position 7,822 of record CAYLTF010000109.1, read on the forward strand.
CGGGTACCCAAGGCCTTGAGCGAACCCGAGATCCGACGGTTGCTGGAGCCGCCGCTGGAGGGGACTCCGCAGGCCCTCTGCACGCATGCGATCCTTGAGACGGCCTACGCCAGCGGCCTTCGCCTGGCGGAGATCCGCACCCTTCGGCTGGAGCAGTTGCAACTCGAGGCGGGGTTCCTGATGGTGATCGGCAAGGGCAACAAGGAGCGGGTCGTTCCGGTCGGTTCGGCCGCTGTCAGTGCCTTGCGGCGGTATTTGGCGGTGCGCCCGTCCCTGGTGCGTCCCAAGAGCCCCGGGACCGTGTTCCTGACGAATCGGGGATCGGCCTTCGCCCACGTCACGCTCTGGAAGCGCATCACCGAGGCCGTGCGCCGCGCCGGCATCGAGCGCCATGTCACCCCGCACATGCTCCGGCACAGCTTCGCCACGCACCTGCTGGCCCATGGCGCCGATCTCCGGGTGATCCAGGAACTGCTGGGGCACTCCAGCATCACCACGACCGAGATCTACACCCACGTGGCGCCGGATCGACTCCAGTCCGTCCATCGGAGGCATCACCCGCGGGCATGAAAAAAGGCGACCCCGTGAGGAGTCGCCTTGGAAACCGACCCCGGGAACCAGCCCGGGGGAGGGAGGGTCACAGACCCTTGCTGATGACCAGCTTCACCAGGTCGCCGACCCGGTTGCTGTAGCCCCACTCGTTGTCGTACCAGCTCACCAGCTTGAAGAAGCGGTTGTTGAGCTCGATGCCCGAGCTGTGGTCGAAGATGGAGCTGTTCTTGTCGTGGATGAAGTCGGTGCTGACGACCTCGTCGGCGGTCCAGTTCAGGATGCCCTTGAGGTAGGTCTCGCTGGCGCGCTTCATGGCCGCGGAGATCTCGGCGTAGCTGGTCTCCTTCACGGTCTTCACCGTGAGGTCGACCACGGACACGGTCGGCACCGGCACGCGGAAGGCCATGCCGGTCAGCTTGCCCTTCACCTCGGGGCAGACCAGCGCGACGGCGCGGGCGGCACCGGTGGTGCTGGGGATGACGTTCTGGGCCGCCGTACGGCCGCCCTTCCAGTCCTTCTTGCTCGGGCCGTCGACCGTCTTCTGGGTCGCGGTGTAGGCGTGCACCGTGGTCATCAGACCCTCTTCGATGCCGAAGCCTTCGCGCAGGAGGACGTGGACCACCGGCGCCAAGCAGTTGGTGGTGCAGCTGGCGTTGGAGATGATGTGGTGGTTCTTGCCGTCGTACTTGTCGTGGTTCACGCCCATGACGACGGTGATGTCTTCACCCTTCGCCGGAGCGGAGATGATGACCTTCTTGGCGCCGGCCACCAGGTGGCCCTTCGCCTTGTCGGCCTCGGTGAAGAGACCGGTGGACTCGATGACGATGTCCACGCCCAGGGCCTTCCAGGGCAGTTCGGCCGGGGTCTTGGCGGAAACGACGCGGATCTCGGCGCCGTTGACGATCAGCACATCGTCCTCGGCCTTGTCCGGGGAGGACTTGGTGGAGCCGACGGTGCCGGCGAAGCGGCCCTGGGTGGAGTCGTACTTGAGCAGGTACGCCAGGTTGTCGGCGGGGACGATGTCACCCACCGCGACGACGTTGATGTCCTTGCCGACCAGACCCTGTTCGACGAGGGCGCGGAAGACCAGACGGCCGATGCGGCCGAAACCATTGATCGCTACATTGACTGCCATAATTTTCGTTTTCGTTGACCGGGTTACCTTACCAAAGCGGGAAAGGCTATCGGGGGGGCTGGTCAGGTCAACCGGGATTTCACCCCGTTTGCATGGCCCCGCCCGATGACGCGGGAGGGATCAGCGTTTCGTGGCCGTCTCGACCACCTCGGAAAGCTTCACCTCGGCCCCGCCGCGGCGCTTGCTCTCGTCGGCCGCCTCCATGAAGGCGAAGAGTTCGAGGGTCTCTTCGATGGGCACCGGGGAGACCTTCGTCTGGAAGAATTTCACGGCCTCGGCCACGAGCGGGGCGTAGCCGTCGAAGGCACCGACATCGGCCGTGCCCCGCGTCCCCTGGGCCTTGCCCTGATAACCTTCCACCTCACGGAAGGTGCCGGTGCGCCCGCCCTTCCAGGTGCCCACCACCTCGATCTTGCCCTCGGCGGTCTTGCCGCGGCGGACCGACTCGCAGCCCCGCCCCATCACGGTGAAGAGCGATTCGCAGCCATGCACCCCGTACCAGAAGAGGTCGGGGTGGGTCTTCTCGAGGCTGGCCGGGCTGCCGCACCAGGCGTTGGTGACGGTGCCGATCGATCCATTGCGGACGGCCTGGCTGGATTTGGCGAACCGCAGCGACGACGAACTGAAGAAGGGGGTCTTGGACTCGGCGGCCATGCGGGCCAGTGCATGGACGTCGCGCAGGCTGCCGGCCATGGGCTTGTCGATGTAAAGGGGCTTGCCGGCGGCCAGCACCGGCATGGCCTGGATCACGTGAGGCCGGCCGTCGACGCTCAGGAGCATCACGGCATCGACTTTGGAGCAGAGTTCCTGGATGGAGTCCACGATCTGGACACCGTGCTTCTCGCGCAGAGTCGTGGTGTAGCCTTCCACGCGGGTGATGCTCGATTCGATGTCGGGGCTGCCTCCCTTGAAGGCCGCCACGACCTTGGCTCCGGCAACATGGTCCTTGGCGGCCGGATTGTTGAGGATCTCGGTGAAGGCGGTCGCATGGGAGGTGTCGAGCCCGATGATGCCGATCTTCAGGTCGGCAGCCTGGAGCAGTGAGGACAGGGTCAGCATCAAGGTCAGGGGCCGGAGAGCGTGCGGGAGGTTCATGGGCTCATCCTGCTCCAGCTTTCGCCCCGGGGGAAGCCGGAGAAGCTGGCCAGGCCAACGGGATTCCACCAGCGGATCTCGGCCGGTTCAGCGGCTCTCGAAGGGCTTCGGGGGCGCCTGCATCCGCCGTTCCCATTCCTCGGCCGTCACCTCCACGGGCTTGGCTTTGCAGAGTTTCTCGAATCCGGGGAAGTTCCAGCGGTTGGGGAAATCGCTGCATTGGTGAGGCTTCACCGGTTGGATGCGGCAATTGCCACCGGCATCGAGGAAGGCGCAGGCACCGTCGGATTGATCCAGCAGGGCCAATCCGTTGCGCTGGGCGTTGATCCGAGTATGCCCCTGGATGAACTCGGCTTCGGTCAGCTGCAGGTAGGCGGCGATGCGGGTGACATCGGCCTCGGTCAGGCGCACTTGGCCGGGCCAGCGGCAGCAGGCCGTGCAGCGGTCGCATTCCCAGAAGGTCGGCATCGTCAGTCGGTGATTCCGGGGATGTGCCGATGAGGCGGCGCCTTCACGAAGGCGGCTTCGCGGAGGTACACCGGAGCCAGGGTCTCCGGCGGCACCGGGGTGGCCGTCGCGGCCAACAGGGCCACATCGCCAGCGGTGGGAAACGCCTCGACCGCCTCGGCCCCACGATCCCAGGTCGCCCGATCCACCGGGTTCGCGGTCGATGGGCCCGGGCCGACCGAAGTGGCGGGAAGGCCCTGGATCCAAGCCCGGAGGTCTGGGCCGAACAGGGCTTCCCCCGCGGTGCGTCGCTGCAGCAACCGCTCGGTCGATTCGAGGTGCAAAGGTCCGGCCCAATCGCCTC
>CAYLTF010000110.1:0-11155 GCA_964386625.1 uncultured Akkermansia sp.
AGGTCGAAGGCGCTCAGCCCGAGCAGTCGGCCGAAGGCGTCGTGCAGGGCGATGTCGAAGGCCGAGTTGCACACCAAGGCCGCCAGGTGAGGCAGGGGTTCGAGGCCTCCGGCGGTCCGCTCGGTGTTGAAGTCGGCTTGCAGGCGGGGCAGTTCCGAGTCGTTGAAGGCGTTGCCCAGCCGCATCGGGTGGCCGCGTTCATCGAAGGCGTTCCACGCCTGGGCCAACCGCTGGCAGAACTCCTGAAGTGCCTGATGCCGCGGGCCGTACGGCAGGGTCGAGGGCCATACCCACTGGACGCTCAGCGGGGTCTCGCCCCAGCCGGAGGCCGATCGGCCGTCGGGGCCCTGCACCGTGAGCCTGACCCGGGCGCAGGTGACGCTCGTCAGGGCCTCGGTGCCGAACTTCAACGGCACCCGAGTGGTGACCGGAAGGAACCACAAGGCGACACCGGTGACTCGGGCGATGGGGACGGACATGAGAAAGGGTTCCTTCGGTTCGGCGTGGTCTCCGGGGGTGACGATTCGGCTGGCAGCGGGCTCTCCGGGCGGGCTCAGCCCAGATGCTCCTTCAGATGGGCCAGGCTGCGGGTGGCGATCGCTTCGGGGCCCTCATCGAAGAGGAAGACCTCGACCGAGACCCAGCCTTGGTAGCCCGTGTTGCGCAGGGCTTGGCCGATGGGTCGGTAATCGGTGTTCCCGAAACCGGGGCCCTTCAGGTTCTCGTCGTTGGCGTGGAAGTACGAGAATCGCCCAGCAAAGGCCTCGATGGTCTCGGCCACCGGTCGCCCTTCCGAGCACATGGCCTTCACATCGAGCATGATCTGCAGAGCGGGGGAGCCCATGGCATCGGCCAGGCTGCGGGTCTCGGCGGCGGTGTTCAGGAAATTCGTCTCCGACGGGGCCAGGGGTTCCAGGCAGATCACCACCCCGCGCTCCTCGGCGGTGCGTGTCGCCGGGCGGAACGTCTCCAAGGTCCAGGTCCGCGCCTGCTCGGGCGTCACGCCTGGCAGGATGTCCCGCCGCTTGGGCGAGCCGAAGATCATCCGCGTGCCTCCCAGGTCGGCACAGAAATCCACCGCATGCCGGAGGTAGTCGGCCGCCCGCTGGCGCGAAGCCGGGTCCGGATGGTTCACATGCATGCCTTCAGTGAAGGCCAGCACCCAGTGGATGCCGGTGATCGCCAACCCGGAGTCCTCGGCCAGTCGGCGGATGTCCTGGCGTCGGCTCTGGGGGATGTCGGTGATCAACGGTGCCAGCGTGAAGGGTGCGATCTCGACCCCCTGGTAGCCGGTCTTCGCGATGAACGGGAAAGCCTTCTCCAGGGGCCATTCCTTGAAGATCTCGTTGCAGATGGCCCAGCGCATCCGCCGACCATCGGCCGGTCCGGCCGGGCCATCAATCCATTTGAGGGCCCGGCACCGAGACGTGACTTGTCGACGCGGCGACCGAACCGGCACCTTGGGAACCATGACGCTCCACCGGATGACTCTCATCGCTGCGACGGCCCTCCTCGCAGGCTGCCTTTCTCAGCGGTTGGCCCAGGACCCGGCCGACGTCTCCACGGGCAACTGGCCGGGCAGTCGGCCCGACGGCACGGTGCGGCTGCCCAACCAATGGTTGCTCGACCCGGTCGGTCGCCAGCTGCGGATGGGCGACTTTCCCGTCAACCTGGCGATCCATCCCGGCGGACGCTTCGCTGCGGTGCTGCACTCGGGGTTCGGTCCGCATGAACTCATTGTGGTGGAAATTCCCGGTGCGCGGATCCTCTCGCGGATCACCCTGCCCGAGGCCTTCCATGGCGTCGCCTTCACCCCGGATGGTGCCCGACTGGTCGCCAGCGGCGGGGGCAAGGAGGTGGTGCACCTCTTCGACTTCGCGGACGGCATGCTCTCCAACGCCCGGACCCTTCCGCTGCGCCCGCCGGCCGAACGGGGGATTCCCGCCGGCATCGGCATGAGCCCCGACGGCCAGCGCCTCTGGGTGGCCAATGTGCTGGGCCAGACGATCTCGGAGGTGAACCTGAAGGCCGGTGGCGAGGGAAGCCCGTTGGTCCGTGAGATTCCGGTCGGCGACATCGCCGTGGCGGACGCCTCCAAAAAACGCCGCCCGGGAGACGATGAATCCAAGGGCGACTTCGACCAGGAAGCGATCACCAAGCGGGCCAGGGCCTTGCTTGAGTCGCTCGACAACGACGCGCCGTATCCTTTCACCTGCCTTCCCGACCCGAAGCATGATCGGCTGTATGTCACCCATTGGGGGCGCTCCGAGGTGGGCGTCCACGAGTTGGGGACCGGCCGCCCCATCGCCCGTTGGCCCGTCCAGGAACACCCCAATGAGATGGTCCTCAACCGTGCGGGCACGGTGCTGTTCGTCGCCAACGCCAACCGCAACACGGTCAGCGTGCTCGACACCGCGACCGGCCGCCCGATCGAAACGCTGGTGGCCGAGCTCGAGGCCGACTCGCCGCCGGGATCCACCCCCAACAGCCTGGCCCTGAGCCCCGACGAGTCCCTGCTCTTCGTCTCCAACGCCAACATCAACGCCATCGCCGTCTTCGATGTGCGGGAGCCCGGCCGCAGCCGGTCGCTTGGGTTCATCCCCACCGGTTGGTACCCGACGGCGGTCCGGGTGACCCCCGACGGTCGTCGGTTGCTGGTGACCAATGGCAAGGGATCCGCCTCGCGCGCCAACCGCTATGGACCGCAGCCCGGTCGCGAGGCGCCGGCGAGCATCCGCGAGTACATCGGCGGCCTGCTGCCCGGGTCCTTGTCGATCGTCGACCTGCCCAAGGACCGCGAGGATCTCGAGAAGCAACTCAAGCGATACACCGCCCGGGCCTTGGCCTGCCGTCCGCCGGCACCGCCCAGCGCCCTCGAGCCGGGTCACCCCATCCCGTTGGTCACGGGAGGTCCCACGCCGATCCGTCATTGCATCTACATCATCAAGGAGAACCGCACCTACGATCAGGTGCTGGGAGACATGCCCGAGGGTCGGGGCGATCCGGGACTGTGCCTGTTCCCCGAGGCCGTGACTCCGAACCACCACCGGTTGGCCCGCGACTTCGTGCTGCTCGACAATTTCTACGTCGAGAGCGAGGTCAGCGCCGACGGCCACGAATGGACGATGGGCGCCTACGCGACCGACTTCGTGGAGCGCCTGTGGCCGCTGAGCTACGGCCACAACCAAGACCGCAAATACACCTATCCCAGCGAAGGGCGGTTCCAGATCGCCGCGCCCGCGGGTGGCTACCTGTGGGATCGAGCGAAGGCCGCCCGGGTGACCTACCGGAGCTACGGCGAGTTCATCAACAACGGCGCCACCACCAATGATCCCTGCACGACCCGGATCCCCGCGCTGCAGGGGCATTTCGATCCCGGATTCCGAAGCTTCGACATGGACTACAGCGACCTGGCCAGGGCCGACCGGTTCATCTCGGAGTTGCACCGCTTCGAGCGCGAGGGGGAGATGCCGCGCCTCCAGATCGTGCGCCTGCCCAATGACCACACCGCCGGCACCGCGGCCGGCAAGCTGACGCCCACGGCCTACATGGCCGAGAACGACCTGGCCCTGGGGCGGGTCGTCGAGGCCGTGAGCCGGTCCCGTTTCTGGGCGAGCACCGCGATCTTCGTCGTGGAGGACGATGCCCAGAACGGACCCGACCACATCGATGCCCATCGCACCGTCGCCTACGTGATCAGCCCCTATGTGCGCCGCAAAACGGTGGATTCCACGTTGTACTCGACGTGCTCGATGCTCCGGACCATGGAACTGGTGCTCGGGATGAAGCCCATGAGCCAGTTCGACGCCACGGCCATGCCCATGATCAGCTGCTTTGGTCCGAAGGCCGACCTGAGCCCCTACACCGCGGTGATGCCCCGGACCCGGTTGGACGAGAAGAACCTCGCCACCGCCTGGGGCCGGGCGCGCTCCGAGGCGATGGACCTCACCCGCGAAGACGCGGCCGACGACCTCGAGCTCAACGAGATCCTGTGGCGCTCGGTCAAGGGGGCCGATTCTCCCATGCCCGCACCTGTCCGCGCCGGATTCGTCCTGGCTGAAGGCGGCGACGAGGAAGAGGAGGAGGAGGAAGAGGAGCGCCGCCGGAAACAGCGGCGGTGATCTTGGGGCCGGACATCGCGTCCGATGCAGGCACCCCGAGGGAGATTGCCATCGGCCGCATCGCTTCCGTTTCGTGGGCACCGGATCGCCGCCGAGGCGCGAACCGCTCCGCTCACGGGGGGCCAGAGGCGTGGCCGGCGCGGCGGACCCGACGGGCTTGCGCGAATCCGCGTTGGCGCTCCCGGGTGGCCGGTTTCGAATAGGTCTCGGTGAAGAGCCAGCGCATGCCTGCTTCCAGTTCGGCGACGCTCATGAGCTTGGGACGGTAGGTGACGTCGAAGAGTGTGCAGCGGTCCCAGTAGGTCTCGGCGAGCAGACGACCCTCGCGCTTCAGTCGGGCCTGCAACGGGGTGCCCGGGAAGGGTGTCTGCACGGGGAACTGCACCTCGGCCAACCCCGACTCTCGGACGCAGTCCCGCAGCACCGGGAAGATGTCGGGTGTGTGGTTGTCCAGGCCCAGGATGAAGCAACCGTTCACGCTGACCCCTCGTGATTGGAGGGTGTCGACCACCTGGCGCAGGCGGGGAGCCTGGCGTCGCTTCCAGTCGGTCGGGTCCAGGCCGCCGAGGTCGTCGGCACGGGGGCTCTCGAAGCCGATGAGCACTTGCCGGCAGCCTGACGCGGCCAGCAGGTCACAGAGTTCCGGGTCGTCGGCCACCGACGCGTCGGTCTCGGTGAACCAATGCAGGCCCTCCTCGGCGAGTGCGCGCAGGAACTCGCGGCTCCAAACCCGGTTGATGAAGCTGTTGTCGTCGGCCAACTCGAAGAACGGCTCCCGGAACCATCGCCGGGCCGACCGGATCTCGGACATCACCAGGTCCACGGGCTTCTGCTGGAAACGATCGGTGATGCGCAGACTCGCCCCGCAGAATTCGCAGGCCCGCGGGCATCCACGGGAGGTCTGCACGGTCACGCGGTTGTAGGGGCGTCCGGCCAGCAGGTCGAAACGTGGTTCCGCATAGCGAGGTGGTTCGAAGACGCGATCAAAGGCCCCGAGGTACCTCGGCTTCAGGCAGTCGGCCTCGGCATCGTGGACCACCTGCGGCCAGATTCCCTCGGCACCGCCGATCACCACGGCGTCGGCATGCCCCAGCGCCTCGTCGGGCAGGGCCGACACATGCAGACCGCCCATCACCACAGAGGTTCCCCGGGCCCGATAGCGGTCGGCGATGGCGTAGGCCTCGCCAATCTGCGCGGAAAGCGAGGAAATGCCCACCAGATCGAACTCGGGCAGGCTCGTCGTTTCATCGAGGTCGGCCACCTCAAGGTACGTGATCGAGTGCCCGGGTGGGGTCAGGCCGGCGACGGTGAGCAACCCCAGGCTGGGCAGCGAGGCGATGACCTGGCCGCGCCGGACGAAGCCCGGGAGCGTCACGCCCAGCGCGGCGAGTTCCGGGGTTCGCACCCGCACCCCGCTGAGCGCGATGAGGCCGATGTTCATGGGGTCCCGGTGGGTGGGGTGTTTGTCGGGACCGGCGGCGGATGAATCCCGAGGGTTGCCAGCCGCTTCAGGAGCATCCTGCGCGAAGCTTCGCTCCCGTCGAGGTTTGTGCGGCCGAGCGTGGGGCCGGTGGTGGTGGTTGTTTCTACGGTTGGCAGCGTTTCGGAGATTTCCTTCGCCCAACCGGCCAGCAGCGTCTGTCGTCCGGCGATCCAGGCCTGTCCTTCGGGGATCTTGGCCAGTCCTTCGAGCAGGGAGTCCCAGCCCTTCGGATCGGGTCGCCTCAAATCGGGCTCACCCGGGTGCGAGAGCATCTCGCGGAACCGCTTCATCAGGTGGGCCTGGACCCAGGGCGGATCGTCGGCGCGCAGGGCCGCGAAGAGGGGAGGCAACTGCGAGTACACCGTCCATTCGAACGCCTTCGGAGGCAGCGGCCGGCTCGGGGCGAAATCACCAGGGGTGTGGGCCGCAAGATAATCCAGAGCGGCTCGTGGGGAGTTGGTGGCCATCAGGCCCTCGATGAGGACATTCCGGCGCACCTGGATCTGGGCGGGGATGCTGAGGCCCAGCCAAACGGCGGTTGCCAGACCGAGGAAGCCCCAAGGTACCCGAACGGAGGACGTCTTGGGGAAGGGACGCAGGGAATGGGAAGACCGTTGGATCAGGAACACCCCGATCACCAGGAACGCGGGCACCCCCAGCAGAGCGGCATTGAAGACCCCTTTGAATGCCCAAATCAGCAGATCCTCCTCGGGCGAGTTCCGCAGGCCGCCCATCATCGAACCGATGTGCTGCAGGAATCCCATCAGGCTGATGACCATCACCTCCACGCAGGACGGCACCAACACCCAGACCAGTCCTGCGATGAAGGAGGCCCCCTGGATCACTTGGATCACCCGAGCCATGAGCAGCACTCGCCAGAGGGCCACCACACCCAGCAGGGCGAGGTTGGCCCGGGTAGCCGCCAGCGGATCGAGGAATCGCTCGACCGGCAAGGCGTACAGCCAGGCGATGGGGGCCGTCAGCCAGAACAAGCCCATGAATGAGGTTCTTTGGTGGACAAGTGAAAGCCGTTGCTGGGCCGGGTCGCGTCGCCACCGAAGGAACAGGCCGTGGAGGGTGTAGAACAGGAACAACCCGGAAACCGTTGAGAAAATCAGTGGGCCGAAGAGCCACAGGAGGGGTGTCTCACCGATCCATGTCTGGTCGTAGTTCCGGGGAAATGCCGTCAGCAGGACCAGGAGCGGGCCCAGGGGCCAAACGTTCCGCCCTGCCGCAACCGCCCGGATCGCCTCCTCGGATCCAAGGAGGTACTTGATCAAAATCCTCATAGCCTGTCTGAAAACTCAGAGGGGCCCTGTTATCTCAGAAACGGCTCGATGGCGAGGCGCGAGGAGGGAGCATACCCGGATGGGTCTGTGACCGACGAGCAACGAAGACAGCGGGCTGTTTCTGAGAAAACCCTTCGGGCGGCGGGTCTTTTGCCGGTGGCCCGCGTTGACTCGGCCGTTGCAGCCCGCTTCGGGGATGCTCCGGCCTCGCCGCCTTGGCCACCGCCAAATTCCCTCGCCGCAGGACCCCTCTGAGTTTTCAGACAGGCTCTCAGGATCACCGAAAAATCTTTTGGCCTGGTTCCGCAGAGCGCAATTGCAAAACCAACGGCCAACCAGGTGGCGCCCGGTATTTCGCCCGGTATTCGGCCAACGAGTTGAAATTGGCAGGGTGGATCGCTTGCGGATCACGTCCCGCAGAACGTGCGGCATCGCGGGGTTCCGGGCGGTGGAGGTTGGCTGAGCGACTCCGGGGCACCGTCCTCGCGGTAGGGGGTCTGGAGTGCCGTCAGCAGGGCATGGAATGGGGCCCACTCCTGGCGTTGGCTCGCCGCATCCAGGGCGGCCTGGACCGCATGGTTGCGCGGGATGATCACGGGGTTCTGCCCAGCCATGACGTCCAGCACCCGTGGCAGTGGGAGGCCCTGGCGTTCGAGGCGCCCGGCCCAGCGACGGTGCCACTCGAGGAACCTGGTGTCCGGGGCGGCGGAGTCCTGGGCAACCGTCGCCGGAGGATCCATGTCGGGCCGGAGCCTGCGGAAGGTCCGGGTGAAGTCGGCCTGGTTCGAATGCATCCACGCCAGGAGTTCCTCGATCAGGGCCGCGTCACCGTCCTCCTCGGTCACCAGCCCGAGCTTGCCCCGGTAGGCCGTGAGCCAATCCCGCCGGAATCGCGCGGGGAACGATTCCAGGCAAACCTGTGCGACTTCGATGGCGCCGGCCTCGTCGGGGGCGAGGATCGGCAGGAGGGCCTCGGCGAAGCGGGCCAGGTTCCACGAGGTGATCTTGGGTTGATTGCCGAAGGCGTAGCGGCCCTGCCGGTCGATGGAGCTGAAGACGGTCGACGGGTCGTAGGCATCGAGGAAGGCGCAGGGACCGTAATCGAGGGTCTCGCCACTGACGGCCACGTTGTCGGTGTTCATCACGCCATGCACGAAGCCCACCCGCATCCATTGGGCCACCAGCGCCGATTGCCGCTCGATGACCGCCTCGAGCAGGGCCTTGCCCGGGTGAGGATCGTCGGCGCGCTCCGGGAAATGCCGCCGCAGGGCGTAGTCGGCGAGCGTCTTCAGGGCCTGCACATCGCCGAGGGCCGAGAACAATTCGAAGGTGCCGACCCGCAGGTGGCTGGAGGCGACCCGGGTGAGCACGGCGCCCGGCAGCGTGTCTTCGCGGAAGACCGGTTCGCCGGTCAGGGCCACCGCGAGGCTGCGCGTGGTGGGGATGCCCAATGCGTGCATGGCCTCGCTGATGAGGTATTCGCGCAGCATGGGTCCCAGCGCGGCACGGCCGTCGCCTCCTCGGGAATACGGCGTGAGGCCCGGTCCCTTGAGCTGGATGTCCCAGCGATTCCCCACAGGGTCGAGGTGCTCGCCCAGCAGGATGGCCCGGCCGTCACCCAGGCGCGTCAAGTTGCCGAACTGATGGCCGGCGTAGGCCTGGGCGATGGGCTCCGAGTGCTCGAAGAGCCGGTTGCCGGTGAAGTACTCCGCGTGCTCCGGACGGTCCAAGCGATTGGCCGTCAGCCCGAGGGACTCGGCGAGTGGGCGATTGAAGAGTCCCCAGCGCGGCGCGGACACCGGGGTCGGGGCCACGCGGCTGTGGAACCCCTCCGGCAGGCGGGCGTAGGAGTTGTCCCAGCGCCATCCGTAGGTGGTGTCCGTCGGGGGGAGGTCAGAGGGCATGGGCTTGCAGGGTTTCCAACGGGATGAGCTCCAGCACCCGCTCATGGCATGCCTCGAGGATCACCGGCGGAGCGCATCCGGCCTCGTAGGCCTCCTTCCAGCGCAAGGCGCACAGGCACCAGCGGTCCCCGGGGCGAAGTCCGGGGAACCCGAACTCCGGATGCGGCGTGGACAGGTCGTTGCCGGCGGCGCGGGTGAAGGCGAGGAACTTGGCCGTCACCTCCGCGCAGACGATGTGGCGACCGAGGTCCTGGGGTCCGGTACGGCAGTAGCCGTCGCGGTAGAAGCCCGTCTGTGGGGCGAAGCAGCAGGGTTCGAGGCGCTGTCCCAAGACGTTCAGTTCGGTCGGTCGGGTGGTGCGGATCGGTTCCATCGATGGGCCCACGTTAGCCCCGAATGGTTCCCGGCCAAGGCGCATTCGGGCCGGTTTCCTGGAGACGCCGGTCCTGCAGCGCGGAGGAGGGTGCCGTTGCCTCAAAAACGTCGTCGGGACGTTTGTCTCTGGCCTCGGTGGACAGGCTCCGGTATTCGTTCAACTCTTTGCATCCATGCACGCACTTCGAATGAATTCCCGCCCACTGCGGATGGCAGCCGCGCTCGCGCTGTCCATCGTTTCCGTGTCCGCCGCCGACAAGGTCAACGAGGCCTTGCTCCAGAAGGACTTCCCCTTCCAGGGCGCCTGCATCAGCGCCTCTTTCCCGGCCAAGAACACCGCCATGAAGGGGTTGGCCATCCGCCTCCCCGGCGCGGCCGACGCCAACATGCTCTTCGACACCGACCTCTGCCGCATGGCGGCGGGCTGGACCGGCGGCTACATCAACACCCGCGGCGTGACCTTCGACGGGTCCCACGGGGGGCACCCCGCCATCGTCGGCAAGCAGGCCTTCGGGACGGCGGTGGTCCCGGGCGTTTCCCTCACCGGGGTGTTCACGGATGGACGCAAGGAGCCGTTCGGACCGACCGACCCGTCGGTGGTGCGTTGGGACGGCCTGCACGTGGCCGGCGATCGCGTCCAGTTGAACTACACCGTGGCCGGCGGCATCGCGGTCCATGAGCAGCCCTCGGCCCGTCAGGCCGGCGGTCAGACCGTGTATGTGCGCACCTTCCAGATCGGTGGCGCCAAGAAGGCCGGTCTCTTCGCCCGCAAGGCCAAGACCGCGGCGACGTTCTCGCTGCTCCTGGCCGATGTCGAGGGCGGCAGCGGCAAGATCGAGAACGGTGCGGCCGTGGTCTCGGCCAACGGCGTCACCACCCGGGTCCAGGCGACCGGCCTGCCGAAGGGAGCCTCGCTGAAGGTCGAGGGTGGCCGAGTGCAGCTTGAGGTGCCGACGGGCACCCCGACCGGTGGGGTCTTCGAGGTGGCCGTGGTCAGCGGTTCCGCTGCCGAGGTGGCCCAGGCCGCCGGTGCGCTGTCTGGCAAGCCGGCCTTCGCCGACATCCAACGCGGCGGGGCGGCCCGCTGGCCGCAGGTCGTCGAGACCCAGGGCGTCATCGGCAAGGGCGATGGCGCCTACGTGGTCGACCAGATCACTCCGCCGATCGACAATCCCTGGAAGCGTCGTCTGCGCATCGGTGGCATGGACTTCTTCTCCGACGGCACCCGCGCGGCGGTGAGCACCTGGGACGGCGACATCTGGATCGTCTCGGGCATCGATGAGAGCCTGAAGAACCTCAAGTGGAAGCGATTCGCCTCGGGCATGTACGAGACGCTCGGACTGCGCATCGTCAACGACCAGATCTACACCTCCGGCCGCGACCAGCTCACCCGCTACTACGACTACAACAACGACGGTGAGGCCGACTACTACGAGAACTTCAACAACTCGGTGACGTCCACCGAGGGATTCCACGAGTTCCTCTTCGACCTCCAGACCGACAAGGAAGGCAACTTCTATTTCGCCAAGGCCGGCCCGGTGAAGGGTGGCGGTCGCGGTTTCGAGACCATCTCTCGCGACGCCGGCACGCTCATGAAGGTCAGCGCCGACGGCAAGAAGTTCGAGACGGTGGCCACCGGCTTCCGCGCCCCGAACGGCATCGGCGTGAACCCCTGGAACGGCCAGATCACGACCGGTGACAACGAGGGCACCTGGGTGCCGACCTGCCCGGTGAACTGGGTCAAGCCCGGAGGCTTCTACGGCGTGGAAGACCTCGCCCACGGCGCTGACGTCAAGAGCTTCAAGCAGCCGTTGACCTGGATGTCGCATGACGAATACGACAACAGCGGTGGCGGCCAGGTCTGGGTCGACAGCGACAAATGGGGGCCGTTCTCCAAGCGCCTGCTGCACATGAGCTATGGTCAATGCGCCCTGTACCTTGTGATGTACGAGGACGCCGGCAATGGCCAGATGCAGGGCGGCG
>CAYLTF010000111.1:0-11045 GCA_964386625.1 uncultured Akkermansia sp.
CTGTCGATGGATGGCCCTGCTGTGGGCCTGGTGCGGGTGGGGGGCCACGGTCCTGGTGGGCCAGGGAGCGCCGCAGTTGACGGCCATCTCCACCAATCGCGCCCAGCCCGGCTCGCTCATCACGATCACCGGGCTGAATTTCCTCAATCCTCCCCTGACGGCCGTGACCTTCAATTTCACGCCGGCCACCGTGGAATCGATCCGGTCGCTGGGCCTGGGTTATCACCAGATCACCGTGCGGGTTCCCCTCGCGGCGACCATCGGGCCCATCCTCGTCGAGAATGCGATGGGGCAGACACAGACACCCTGGAACTTCCAGCTGCCACCGGTGGTCCAGCGCTTCGCACGCAACGGGGCCTTCACCGACGCCGACAAGGTGCGGGGAGTGCCGGGAGACACCGTGGTGCTCACCGGTTCCAACTTCCTGGACCCCGCCGATGCCCAATACCGGTTGGGGGTGTTCTTCGACGGCATCCGGGCCGGATTGGACACGGTCACCGAAGGATCGGTCTCGGCGGTGGTGCCCCCGGGCGCCATGACCGGCCCCATCACCGTGACCAACAACGCCGGCGCGACGGTGACCGGCGGGTATTTCTATGTCGCTCCCTGGGTCACCGGCTTCACGCCCCGGGCCCGGGTCGGGGATGTGCTGACGTTGAGCGGCCGCAGTTTCCGCGCGGTGTCCTCGGTGTCGTTCGGGGGGGTGCTCACGACCAACCTCACGGTCGTGTCCAACACGCTCATGACGGTGGTCGTCCCGCCGGGGGCCCCGGCCGCCGCGCCGCTGATGCTGGAGTCGCCGGGCGGGCGATTCCTCTCGGTGTCCAACTTCGTGCTCGCTCCCCGGATCGGCGGGTTCTCCCCCTCCGGCGGACCTGCGGGCACCCTGGTGACCGTGAGCGGATCGGGGCTGTCGCGCGTGACAGAGGTGAGCTTCGGCGGGGTCCCGGCCACACCGATCTCGGTCACGGCTTCGCAGGTGACGGTCAAGGTGCCCTTCGGCGCGGGGACCGGATCCCTCGTCGTCTCGGGAGGTTCCGGTTCCGATGAGTCCCAGTCGCTGTTCTATGCGCCCCCGCAGGTCAACGCCGTGAACCCGCTTGTCGTGAAGGTCGGCGAGACGCTGACGTTGAGCGGGACGAATCTCCTGGCGGCCTCGGCCGTGCTGTTCGGAACCAACCGTTTGGCGGCCACGGTCTTCACGGTGGTGGACAACCGTCGCATCACGGCCGTGGTGCCGGAAGGGGCGTCATCCGGATGGGTCCGGGTGGTGACGCCGGGCGGTGAAGCCTCGGGCGGGCCCATCGCCGTCCAGGGACCGGTGCCGGTGATCGGAGGGGTTTCGCCGAGCCTGGGGATGATCGGATCGGAGGTCCGCATCATGGGCACCGACCTGGGGCCGCCCTGCGTGGTGCGCTTCGGTGGTGTGGCCGCCTCGTCGGTCAATGCCGCGACCAACGGCCTGACCGTGCGCGTTCCAGCCGGGGCCGTCAGCGGCCGGGTCACCGTGGAGACGTCCGCCGGCACGGCGGTCTCGGCCCAGGATTTCCTGGTCGGGACCACCGCCGACTTCGATGTCTCCATCGCTTCCTCGGCCGACCCGGTGGTCACGGGGGCCGAATTCCGCCTCACCCTCAAGGCCCGCAACCTCGGTCCGCTGCCGGCCACCAATGTCACGGGCAGCCTGACCCTGCCCGGTCCAGCCGAGTTCCTGGGAGCGACCCTTGGCGATGGAGGTGGCTTCCAGGCGGGTGCCTCCGGGGTGGACTTCGTGGTCGGGACCCTGGCCGCCAAGGCGGAGTGGACCGCGTTGGTGCGCGTCCGCATCCCGGTGGAGTCGGTCCTGCGTTTCGAGTGGGCCGCCACCACGCTCACGCCCGATGTGGACACCACGGACAACCGCGCCTCGGTCTCGGTGAGCGCGGTCCCGCTGAGGTTGGACCTCACCGGCTTCGGCGACGACCTGTGGGTCTTGAGCTGGTCGGCGCTGGCCACCGGCTTCGAGCTGCAGGAATCCACGCTGGACCTGCCGCGCAATTGGCGGCCGGTGGACGGCGTTCCGTTGAACGACGGCGTCCGTTTCCAGTGGTCCACCAGCGCCACCAACGCGGGCCGGCTGTTCCGCCTGCGTTCGCGGTGAACGGGCTCGGCGTCCGGTGCACGCTCGGCCTCAGCCGAAATCGTGCGAGGCGGCCGTCCGCAGGCCCTGGTCGGGTAGCCGCTCGAGGCGCTGGACCCGCAGGTGCACCGTGCCGTGGCGTCGTTGCACGAGCCCCTCGACCAGCAGGAAGGGCTCGGTGCTGATCTTCAGCCGCTCGGCCTCGAACAGTTCGGGTGAGACGATGGCGTTGGTGATGCCCGCCTCGTCTTCCAGGCTCAGGAAACATACGCCCTTGGCCGTGCCGGGCCGCTGCCGGCAGATCACCTGTCCAGCCGCCCGCACGAGTGTCCCGTCGGGTGCCTGCGCCAGCTGGTCGCTCCGCCAGACGGTCTCCTTCAGGCCTTCCCGCCGCAGCGCCATCGGATGCGGTCCGGTGGTGAGCCGCAGCGTGGCGTAGTCGGCGGCCAAACGCTCGTCGGGCGACATCCGGGCCAGCGGGGAGACGGGGTTCGGTGGGGCGTCGGCGGCTCCGGTGCCGCCCTCCTGGACGGGCAGTTCGCCTCGGCGCAGCGGCCGGTCGGCCTGCCACAGGGCGGAGCGCCGGTCGGTCGACCAGGCGTTGAGTGCGCCGATGGAGGCCAGCGCCCGCAGGGCCTCCGCGCCCAAGGTGGTGCGCGCCTTGAGGTCGTCGAGCGAGGCGAAGGGCCTGTGCGCACGTTCGGCCAGCAGGCTCGCGGCCTGGGCCCTGGGAAGCCCCTGCACCAGGCACAACCCGAGGCGAAGAGATCCGTCGGCCTCCACGCGGGTCTCCCAGTCGGAGCGCGCCGCGCAGACCGGGCGTGCGGTCACCCCGTGGGCCTTGGCGTCGCGCAGCAGCGTCGCCGGCGAGTAGAAGCCCATCGGCTGGTTGTTGAGCAGCGCCGCGTAGAACTCCGGGGCGCGGTGCGCCTTGAGGTAGGCGCTCGCGTAGGCCAGCAGGGCGAAGCTGATGGCGTGCGATTCGGGGAACCCGTAGAGCGCGAACGAGCCCACGGTCTTGGCGATCGACTCGACGACCTCCGGGGCGACCCCCTTGCGGGCCATGGCCTCCCGCAGCTTGGCTGTGGCCTGGGCCATCTTCTCGTCGGACCGGTGGAAGCTCAGGGCCTTGCGCAGGTTCTCGGCCTCGTCGCCGCTGAAGTCGGCCATGACCATGGCGATCTCGAGCATCTGCTCCTGGAAGAGCGGCACGCCGAGGGTGCGCTCCAGGATGGGCTCGAGTCGGGGGTCGAGGTAGCGGACCGCCTCGAGCCCGCCGCGTCGCCGCAGGTACGGGTGGGCCAGGTCGCCCTGGATGGGGCCGGGCCGGATGATGGCCACCTCGATCACCAGGTCGTAGAAGCAGGCGGGCTTCAGGCGCGGCAGCGTGGCCATCTGGGCGCGGCTCTCGACCTGGAAGACGCCGATGGTGTCGGCCCGCTGCAGCAGCGCGTAGGTGGCCGGGTCGTCCTTGGGCAGTTGCGCCAGGTCCACGGGCCGGCCGCGCCGGTTGGCCAGCTCGATCGTGTCCTGCAGCGCCGCCATCATGCCCAGGCCCAGCAGGTCCACCTTGATGATGCCCAGGCCCTCGCAGTCGTCCTTGTCCCACTGGGCCACCACGCGGCCGGCCATGGAGGCGTTCTCGAGCGGCACGAGGCCGGTGAGCTCGCCCTGGCACAGGATCATGCCGCCGGAATGCTGGCCCAGGTGTCGCGGCAGTCGGCGCATGCGTCGGCAGAGCCGGGCGAAGGCCGCGGCCCTGGGGTGCTCGGCGGGCAGCCCGGCCTGGCGCATCTGCTCCTCGAGCTCGAGGGTGTGCGGGAAGTCGCCCCCGGCCTGCAGGCTTGAGAAGCGGTCGAGCACGTCGGCCGGCAGGTTGAGGGCCTTGCCGATCTCGCGGGCGGCGCTGCGGCCGCGGTAGGTGATGACCGTGCCCGTCATGGCGGCGCTGTGGCGGCCGTAGCGGCGATACACCTCCTGGATGACGCGCTCGCGCCGCTCGCCGCTGGGCAGGTCGATGTCGATGTCGGGCCAGCCCTTGCGGCTCTCCGACAGGAAGCGCTCGAAGAGCACGTTGAACTTGAGCGGGTCGACCGCCGTGATCCCCAGGCAGAAGCAGACGGCGCTGTTGGCCGCGCTGCCCCGACCCTGGGCGAGGATGCCCTCGTCGCGGCAGAAGCGGACGATGTCGGCGACGATCAGGAAATAGCCGGAGAACCCGAGTCGCCCGATGAGGGCCAGCTCCTTGTCCAGCAGCCGCAGCACCCGCTCCGGGATGTCGCCGCCGTAGCGGCCCCGCGCGCCGCGGAGGGCCCAGTCGCGCAGCACCCCCTCCATGGTCTCGCCGGGACCGACCGGGTAGCGCGGGAACTCGTAGCCCAGGTCTTCGAGGGTGAACTCCAGCCGATCGGCCAGCCGCACGGTCTCGGCCACCGCCTTCGGCAGGTCGCCGAAGAGCCGGGCCATGGCGGCGGCGGGCTTGAGGTGCGCCTCGCCATTGACGCTGAGGTGGGTGCCGGCCGCGTCGAGGTGGGTGTGGTGGCGCAGGCAGGCGAAGACATCGAGCACTTCCCGGCCCTCGGGCGTGGCCTGGGTGACCCCGCCGGTGGCCAGCAGCGGCACCCGGTGCGCGGCGGCGAGGTCCTGCAGCGCGCGGTTCCAGCGGGACTCGCCCCGGAGGTGCTGGCGCTGGATCTCGGCGTACACCTGCCCGTCCCCGAAGGCGCGCATGATGCGGTGCATCACCGCATCGGCATCGCGGCCGGCGCGGATGGCCCGCAGCACCGGGCCCTCCAGGTCGCCCGTGAGCGCGACCAGGCCTGCGGTGAACCCGGGCAGTTCGTCCCAGCCGACGGCGGCCTCGTTCTTGGCCGCGCGCAGGTGGGCCTGCGAGAGCAGTCGGCAGAGGTTCCGGTAGCCCTCGCGCGTGCGCACCAGCACCGGCAGCACCGATCCGTCGTCCATCGCCAGTTCCGCGCCGAGGATCGGCCGGACGCCCTGCTCGCGGGCGGTGTCGAAGACCCGTGGCGCGCCGTAAAGCCCCATGCGATCGCACACCGCCAACGCAGGCAGGCCCAGGCCGGCGGCGGTGCGGGTGAGCTCCTCGGGCAGCGAGGCGCCGCGCAGGAAGCTGAACGCGCTCCGGGCGTGCAGTTCGACGTAGGCGGGTTTGGACGCAGGGGAGGGCATTGGGCGTCCGGGTTCAGTCAAGCAGGCCGTCGACACTCCAACCCTCGGGCTGGCGGACCAGCCGCAACACCTGTCCGCGCAGGGTGGTGGCGTCCCATTCCTCGCGTTGCCAGGCACCGGACTCCCACCAATGCCCCGAGGCGCGCCAGGGACCGAGCGTGACCACCAGCCTGCCCTGGGCGACCGCACAGCGGATCGACACGGGGCGTCCTTCGACCGACTCGACGGTGGCCTCCGGGGCGGGGCGGAGCCGACGCAGGCCCGGAGCCTGGAGCGCCGGGCGAGGCTGCGTCAGGGGCGGGACTCCCTCGAACTCGGGCGGGGCCAGGCGGAAGGCGTCGATCCCGTGCCGTGGCAGTTTGACCGGGGTGCCCACGCGATCCGGGCCCAGGAGGGCGGCGATGCGGCCGAGGGTCTCCTGGAACTGGCGTGGGTCCTTGAGGGTCGTCTCGAACAGGCCGAACTGCCGCTGCGCCGGCACGGTGGTCTCGAGCGTGAGCCGCACTCCCACGACGGAGCTTTCGCTGCGCACGGTCTCGAGGTGGGTGGTCAGCAGGCGCTGGAGCACTGCCGGATCGCGGGTGGGCTCCGGGATGGACAGCCGCCGGTCGAGCCGGGCTCCCGACTCGAGGCGCAGCGACAGGTCCATGGCCTCGGCCGCCCGGGCCGCCAGCGCCAGCCGGGCGCAGAGCGATCCGGTGAAGCGGTTCAGCAGGAAAAGCAGGGGCTCGAGGGTCTCCACCGGGTCCTCGAAGTCCCAGGACTCGGTCCACACCTCGGGTGGGCGCACCGTGTTCAGCGGTCGGGTGCTCCGCGTGGAGGCGGCGGCCAGCAGGCCCAAGGCCTCGAGTCCCAGCCGGTCGGCCAGCTCGGCCGGATCGAGGGCCAGCAAGTCGCCCACGGTGCGCAGGCCCCAGCCGGCCAGGATCCGGGCCGTGTCGGTCGAGGGCTCCAGCGCCGACAGGGGCAGCGAGGCGACGAAGCCCGGGGCGTCGGTGACTACATGGACGGCCTCGCCGAACAGCGCCGCCAGCCGCGCCAGGTTGGGGGTCGCGCCGACGCCGAGGCGGGGCCGCAGGCCCTGGGCGACGAGGACCATGCGCAACTCCTCCGCCCAGGCCCGCAGCGTCGCCGGCTCGGGCGAACGCAACCGGCTCAGGCCACGCAGGTCGAGGGTGCACAGGCCCGGCGCGGTGGATTCGAGGTGCGGCGAGAACCCGTAGGCGCACTGCAGCAGGACGTCGGTCGCGGCCGTCTCGCTCGCCGGGTTGCGGTGGCGGACCAGGACGCCTGCGCACCGGGCCAGCGCCTGGGTCGCGGTCTGCCCGCGTTCGACGCCCGAGTCCCGGGCCGGAGGTGTCGTCTCCAGGACCACCGGGGTGGTGCGGACCGGATCCATCAGGGCCACGGGGCGTTCCCAGAGGTCCGGGGCCGGACGCAGCACGGCCTGGAGGGCGAACCGGGGCAGGTGGATGACGGCGTACATGGGGCGGAGCCTTGGCGATGGCGACGAGGGGGTTCAGGCCGTCCGCTGGAAGTCCGCTTCCAGGATCCGTCGGCGTTCGGCCTCGAAGCGGAGGTCCAGGGCACCGGGAGATCGCTCGAGATCGCGGTGGTCGAGGCGGGTGCGCGAGACGATGCGGGCGGCGGCTCCGCTCACCAGGGGGTACGGCGTCACGACCAGCACGGTGCCCCCCTGCTGCTCCATGAGTCGGCCGAAGCGGTACCAGAGGGTGCCCTGGATGCGCCGCAGTTCTTGGGCCGGGTTCAGCTTCAGGTCGAGGACCACAAGGCCGATGTTGCGGTCGCGCAGCAGCAGGTCGGTGGTCTGCAGGGCCTCGGCGGTGCTGCGGCAGCGTACCCAGAGCAGGTGGGCCAGGGCCTCGGGTTCCAGCGCGTCCACGTCGAGGCTGTCGGCACCGTCCACCAGGGTCAGGAAGCGTCCGGCCGCGGCCGTGTGCCGCAGCAATGCATGGATGAACTGGGCGCTGCCGGAGCCTTCCCCCGGCGCCACCAGCTCGGTGAATGCCCCCCGGGGCAGTCCGCCTCCGAGGCTCTGGTCGACCGCTTCGATGCCGGTGGGCAGGGCATCCGGTGCCGTCCGTGCCGGGGGGATGCCCAGCCGGGCGCGCGGAAGCCGTTCGGCCAGGAATCGGCGCAGTTCGATGATCTGGGTGTCGTGGGGCATCGCAGTGACCGGGATCGGGCCGGGGGATCAGTCTAGAGGTCCTTCCGGGGTGTAAAACCCAAATCCTTCGGAGGTGCAGAATCCATCGCATCCCAGGACAAGGGGTGTCCGATGGCTGGATTCTCCGGGTTGGAGGGTGCCGGAAGAGACGCTCGTGGAGATTCCTGCTCTGGAGGCCTCATCCCGGTGTCCATTTTCCCGTTTTCTGGGGTTTTCGCGGCTTTGCCTCCGTGCTTCAGCTGGGGTTGACTGGGCCGATGATGTCTCGGGCGATGTTGGCGGTGCTGGCTCTCGGGGTGGTGGTTTCCGTGGACAGGCTGCGGGCTGCGGAGGTCCCGGGCGGGCTCACCTTCGAGCGGTTGGCTTCCCTCCGGAGGTTGAGCGATCCGCAGCCCTCGCCGGATGGGCGGTGGATCGCCTGCGTGGTGGCCACGCCCGACTTGGCCGGAAACCGCACCGACAGCGATGTCTGGCTGGTGCCGGTCGGCGGCGGGGCTCCGCGGAAATTCGCCGCCTCGCCCAAGCACGACCGCCATCCGCGATGGTCGCCGGACGGGCGGTGGCTGGCCTTCGAGTCCCATCGCGACGGGGAGCCGCAGGTGTGGATCCAGCCGGTCGACGGCGGCGAGGCCAAGGCCCTGACGCGCCTGTCGACCGGGGCCACCGCGCCGGTCTGGTCGCCGGACGGTTCGCGGATCGCCTTCCTGTCGTCGGTGTACCCGGAGTTCTCGGGCAAGCCGGCGGCGGAATCCGAGCGTCTCAACCGCGAGCGGATCCAGGGATTGGAGAAGGGCCAGGTGAAGGCACGGGTGTACGATGCGCTGCCCGTGCGCAAGTGGGACGCGATGAACGACGGGCGCCGCAACCACCTCTTCGTGGTGTCGGTGACGCAGGGCGCGGCGGCGGGGGACCCGGTGGACCTCACTCCGGGCGCGCAGGATGCGGTCCCCTGGTCGAGCACCTTCGCCTCGGGCGACGAATTCGCCTGGGCGGCCGACTCGAGGTCGCTGGCGCACACGCCGTCGCCGGCCCCGGTGCGCGAGGAGTCGTGGTCCACCGACCACAATGTGGTGTCGGTGTCCGTGGACGGTTCGAGGCGGGAGCCGCTGACCACGCAGCCGGCGGCCGACGGATGCCCGCAGTTCTCGCCGGATGGCCGATGGCTGGCCTACCGGGCCCAGGCGCGGGCGGGCTTCGAGGCCGACCGCTGGCAGTTGATGCTCCGCGACCTGAAGACGGGCCGGATCCTCAACCGGACCCGCGATTGGGACCATTCGGTGGAGTCCATCGCCTGGTCCAAGGGCGGTTGGCTGGTGCTCGAGGCGGAGTCGCAGGGCCGCAAGCTGCTGTGGCGGGTGGACCCGGAGGGCGACTCCGCCCCGCGCGCGCTGACGTCAGCCGGTTCGGCGAGCGAAGCGTCGGTCGGTGCCGACGGGGCGTCGGTGGTGTTCCTGGAGTCGCGGATGGATTCGCCGGCGGTGCTGAAGTCGTTGGAGACGGCCTCGGGCCGGGTGACCACCGTGTGGGATCCGAATGCGGAAGTGCGGGCCGGTTGGAATCTGCCGGTGCCGGAGTCGGTGACCGTGAAGGGGGCCGGCGGGGTGCCGGTGCAGCTGTGGATCCTCAAGCCGCCGGGGTTCGATCCGGCCAAGCGGTATCCGCTGGTGTTCTGGGTGCACGGGGGGCCGCAGGGGGCGTTCCTGGACGGATGGTCATACCGTTGGAATCCGCAGGTGTGGGCGGCGCAGGGCTGGGTGCTGGCGATGCCCAATCCGCGGGGATCCACGGGGTTCGGTCAGAAGTTCACCGACGACATCTCGCGGGACTGGGGCGGGAAGGTCTTCCAGGACCTGATGGCGGCACTGGACTGGTGCGAGCGGCAGCCGTGGATCGACCGGAAGCGGATGGCGGCGGCCGGGGCCAGCTACGGCGGCTACATGATGAACTGGTTCCAGGGGCACACCGACCGATTCAAGACGCTGGTCACGCATTGCGGGGTGTTCGAGTTCCACTCGATGTACGGGTCGACCGACGAGCTGTGGTTCGACGAGTGGGAGCACGGGATCCCGTGGAAGACGCGGGGGTTCGACCGGGATTCGCCGGACCGGTTCGCGGCGCGGTTCCGCACGCCGAACCTGGTCATCCACAACGAGCTGGATTACCGGGTGCCGGTGGGCCAGGGGTTGGCGTTGTTCACGGCGCTGCAGCGCCAGGGGGTCGAGAGCCGGCTGCTGTATTTCCCGGATGAGGGTCATTGGGTGCTGAAGCCCCAGAACAGCCAGCTGTGGCATGCCACCATCTTCGAGTGGTTGCATCGGTATCTGGATTGAGGGCGGTGGCATCGGGCCTTCGCTTGCAGGGAAGCTCAGGGGAGGAAACGAAGTGTTGTGCGCAGGAGGCGGGGACGGCGATGCTGCGGCGCCGGTTTTCGCCGGTGTGCGGTTGCACGGAAGCCCCTTTTTTATGCCCACGTTGATTGCCAGCCAGGTCGCCGAGCGTGTCGGCGGCCGTGTCCACGGAGACCCTTCCCTCGAGTTGACCGGGTTCGCTCCGGCCGATGGAGCGAGGCCGGGGGACCTGACGTTCGCGGAGAACGAGGCCTACTTCCTGCGAGCCGACCAGAGCGCCGCCTCGGCCATCCTGGTGGCGGGCGAGTTCCGTTCGACCACCGGCAAGACCATCCTCCAGGTGGAGAATGCGCGTGTGGCGTTCGCCCAGGTGCTGCCGCTGTTCTTCCCGGAACCGGTGCTGCCGCCGGGCATCCATCCGTCAGCGGTGGTGGCCGCGTCGGCGCGGATCGACCCGTCGGCCCATGTCGGGCCGCAGTGCGTGATCGGGGAACGGGTGCGCATCGGGGCCGATGCGGTGCTCATCGGTCGCAATTTCGTGGCCGATGACTGCGTGGTGGGGGAGGGGTGCCGGCTGTATCCGAATGTGACGCTGTATCCGCGGAGTGCGTTGGGTCGGCGTGTCCGCATCCATGCCGGGTCGGTCATCGGTGCCGACGGTTTCGGTTATGTGTTCGACAAGGGGGAACACCGCAAGGTGCCGCAGGTGGGCCAGGTGATCATCCACGACGATGTGGAGATCGGGGCCAATGTGACCATCGACCGGGCGGCGCTCGGGGCGACGGTGATCGGCCGGGGCACCAAGATCGACAATCTGGTCCAGATCGCTCACAACGTGACGATCGGGGAGCACTGCATCCTGGTGGCCCAGGTGGGGATCGCGGGCAGCACCAAGATCGGCAATTATGTGACGATCGCGGGTCAGGTGGGGGTGGCGGGTCATCTGCGGATCGCGGACAAGGTGACGATCGCGGCCCAGTCGGGCGTGATGCACGCGATCCCGGAGGGTCAGAAGTGGATGGGTTCGCCGGCGGGCCCCGACCGTGTGATGAAGCGCCAATATCTGGCGATGGAGCGCCTGCCGGAGTTGCTGCGCCGGGTGCAAGAGTTGGAGCGGCGGCTCGGGGATGGGGCATCGGGTTCCAACCAATAACCGGGCTCCGCGAGACCGGGCCGGCGCTCGCGGGAAGCTCTGGGAGGA
>CAYLTF010000112.1:0-2979 GCA_964386625.1 uncultured Akkermansia sp.
TTTTCCGGCCCACTTGGGATGCCAAGCCCCTCGAGCTCGACGCGCTGCGCCATGAGACCGGGTCCGGCGAGTTGCTGTCGGTCACCCGCCTGAGTGCGTTGTTCTCGGGAGCCGCCCTGGAGACGGCCGAGGGGAAGTGGGTGGGACTCTCTCCGGCCAATGCCTGGATCGACCTGGGCTCCGGTCGTCTCCGGTGGTCCCTGGGCTCGATCCCGCCGGGTCGCTATCGCGCGCTGCGGTTCTGGGTCGGCCCCGAACCGGCCCAGAACCATGCCGATCCCGCACAGCGATCGCCGGAAGATCCGTTGTCACCCGCCCTCAACGGCCTGCATTGGGACTGGCAGGGCGGGTACATCTTCATGGCCCTCGAGGGGCGGTATCGGTCAGGCAACGGTCCCATCGGCGGGTACTCGCTGCATTTCGCCCGCGACCCCCGCAGAACCAAGGTCTCTTTGGCTGTCCCGTTGGATTTGACGCGGGACGGGGTCGTTCGATTGGACTGGGACTTGGCGTCGTTGTTCCGACTGCCGCGGCCGATCTCGCTGGCGCGCGACGGGGTTTCGACCCACTCCCGTGATCAGGACCCCTTGGCCGATGCGCTCGGGGGAAACCTGCCCTTGTCGTTCCGTGTGCGGGAAGTGCTGGCGGTCTCCGGGGAGGCCGATCCGAAGGCTCCCGTGGCCTCGGCCCGAAGCCCCCAGGACTTGCCTCCGAATCCCACGCCGTTCCGATTCTCGATGGCCGCGTCGTTCCCCATGCCGCCGCTGCCGCGCGACAATCCGCTCATCGAGGAGCGGGTCCGTTTGGGCCGACGCCTGTTCCACGAGACGGCCCTCTCGGTCGATCGATCGATCGCCTGCGCTTCGTGCCATGCACCGGACTCGGGCTTCTCGGACCCGCGCCGGTTCAGCCTCGGGGTGCAGGGGCGGTCGGGCACAAGGCAATCGATGGCCCTGGTGAACCTCGCCTGGAAGCGGGAGTTCTTCTGGGACGGCCGGGCCGGTTCGCTCCGGCAGCAGGTCCTCATGCCGATCCAGGACCCGGCCGAGATGGCCGAGACCCTCGATTCGGTGGTGGCGAAACTCTCCGCGCAACCGGAGTACCCGCCACTCTTCGCGCAGGCCTTCGGGACTTCGCGCATCGATGCCGAGCGCATCGCCTTGGCCTTGGAGCAGTACGTCCTGACCCTGACCCATCACCGTTCCCGCTTCGACCAGTCCCTGCAGGGCAAGGCGACCTTGACCGACCAGGAGCGACGCGGGTTGGAGCTGTTCATGACCGAGAACGAGCCCCGCATGGGCCAGCGCGGGGCCGACTGCTTCCACTGCCATGGAGGTCCGCTCTTCACCGATCACCAGTTCCATGACAACGGGTTGGATCGTGCCCCCTCCGATCCGGGCCGGGCCCGCGTCACCGGTCGAGCCTCGGATCACGGCAAGTTCGTCACACCGACCTTGCGCGACATCGCCCGGACCGCCCCGTACATGCACGACGGTCGGTTCCGGACTCTGGAGGAGGTGGTCCGCCATTATTCCGAGGGTGTCCAAGCCAGCCCCAACCTCGACCCCAACCTCGCGAAACATCCGCCCGGCGGTCTGCACCTGACATCCGAGGACCAAGCCGCCCTGGTGGCCTTCCTCAAGACCCTCAACGAGTCGAACGATCCCCCGCCTGTAACCCCCGTGCCCAACGACCGTCATTCCAAGAACCCATGAACTCATCGACGCTCCGGATCGCCGTCCTGTCCTGTTGCCTCTCGACCTCGGGACTCCTCGCACCGGTGGGCGCCGCCGCCCACTGGCCCGCCTGGAGAGGTCCGTTGGCCAATGGTGTCGCGCCCGACGCACACCCGCCCACCCGGTGGAGTGAGACCAACCATGTGCAATGGAAGGCGCCGATTCCGGGCCGGGGGACCTCCACGCCGATCGTCTGGGGCGATCAGGTCTTCGTGCTGACGGCCGTCCCCACGGGGCCGGAGGCGGCGTCCGAGGAGTCGGGAGCCTCTGCCGCTGCTCCGGATCGATCCGAGCGTCCGGATCGGTCCCGACGCGGAGGCCCCGGGGGCGGGCGGGGTGGCCCTGGCGGTGGCGGCGGTGGTGGCATGGTCGACCGCCCGACCCGCGCGCAGCAGTTCACGGTGATCAGCTTCGACCGCAAGACCGGCCGGCAGCGCTGGAGCCACTCGCCACGCACTCAATTGCCGCACGAGGGGCATCACAAGGACCATGGCTTCGCCTCCGCCTCGCCGGTCACGGACGGCAAGCACCTGATCGTCTCGTTCGGATCGTTCGGCCTCTATGGGTATGACCTGAAGGGCAAACTTCTTTGGGAGAAGGACCTGGGCGACATGCGCACCCGCAACAGCTTCGGCGAGGGCAGTTCGCCGGCCCTCGACGGCAACACCGTGGTCGTGCTCTGGGACCATGAGGGTGACGACTTCATCGTGGCTCTCGACAAGAGGAGTGGTCGCGAACTCTGGCGTCAGACCCGCGACGAGCCCACCGGGTGGTGCACCCCGCTCATCGTCGCCCACGGCGGCCGCAAGCAGGTGATCGTCAACGGCACCCACAAGGTTCGCAGCTACGATCTCAAGGACGGAAAACTGCTCTGGGAATGCGCCGGGCAGACGGTGAACGCCATTCCCTCGGCGGTCGCCGGCAAGGATCGTGTGTTCGTGATGAGCGGTTACCGGGGCAACGCGTTGCAGGCGCTTCGATTGGATCGCACGGGCGATCTGACCGGCACCGACGGCATCGTCTGGTCCCATGCCAAGAGCACCCCCTACGTCCCGTCGCCGCTGCTCGTCGATGGCTCGCTCTACTTCCTTTCCAACAACAGCGCGATGCTCTCGGCGTTCGACGCCGCCTCCGGCAAGGCCCATTTCGAGGCGGAGCGCCTCGACGGCCTCAATGGAGTGTACGCCTCCCCGGTGGCGGCCGACGGTCGCGTGTACGTGGTCGGTCGGGACGGCAACACCGC
>CAYLTF010000112.1:3079-10998 GCA_964386625.1 uncultured Akkermansia sp.
CCGCTCATGGTCGATGCCCAGGCAGTGCAGCAGGGTCGCGTTCAGGTCGTGGATGTGCACCGGATCGCGGGCGACGTTGTAGCCGAAGTCGTCCGTCTCGCCGTGAGTGATTCCTCCACGGATGCCGCCACCCGCGAGCCACACGCTGTAGCACCGCGGATGATGGTCGCGGCCGAAATTGTCGGCCGTGAGCGCGCCCTGGCTGAAGACGGTCCGGCCGAACTCCCCGGCCCAGACCACCAGGGTGTCTTCGAGGAGGCCGCGCTGCCGCAGGTCGGTGATGAGGGCCGCTGAGGCCTGGTCGGTGTCGTAGGCCTGGTGGCGGATCCCCGACGGCAGGTTGTCATGCTGGTCCCAGCCGCGGTGGTAGAGTTGCACGAAGCGGACCCCGCGTTCCGACAATCGGCGGGCCAGGATGCAGTTGGCCGCGAAGCTCCCGGGCTTGCGCGACTCGGGGCCATAGAGCTCGAAGGTCGAGGCCGGCTCGCTTGAGAGGTCGGTCAGTTCGGGCACCGAAGCCTGCATGCGGAAGGCCAGTTCGTAGTGGTTGATGCGGGTCTGGATCTCCGGGTCCTGGTATTCCTCGAAGTTCATCCGGTTCAACCGACCGAGATCATCGAGCATCCCTCGGCGCAGTCCGCGGCCGACTCCTGGCGGATCGCTGAGGAAGAGCACGGGATCCTTGCCCGGGCTGAAGCGGACGCCCTGATGATGGGAAGGCAGGAAGCCCGCGCCCCACATCCGCTCATGGAGGGGCTGCGCATTGGTCGGGCCGCTCGGCCGCGAGATCATCACCACGAAGGTGGGCAGGTCGCGGTTCTCGCTGCCCAGGCCGTAGGAGAGCCAGGAGCCCATGGACGGCCGCCCCGCCTGCTGGTGCCCGGTCTGCAGCAGGGTCATGGCGGGATCGTGGTTGATGGCCTCGGTGTGCATCGATCGGACGAGGCACAGTTCGTCGGCCACACGGGCGGTGTGGGGCAGCAGTTCGCTGAGCATCAGGCCCGATCGGCCGGCGGGCTTGAAGGCGAAGGGGCTGGGAGCGATGGGGAAACTCTTCTGCCCCGAGGTCATCCCGGTGAGCCGCTGCGTGCCGCGGATCGAATCGGGCAGGTCTTCGCGGAAACGGGCTTTGAGTCCGGGCTTCGGATCGAAGAGGTCGAGGTGCGAGGGGGCACCGGCCTGGGTCAGGTAGATGATCCGCCGCGCCCGGGGGACGAGGACTCCCTTCGGCGCCGGGACGGCCGACCGGGCGGAGGCCGTTGTGGAGACCGGGTTCAACAACGCGGCCAGCGCGGCCGCTCCCAGCGTGGCGCCGGCCTGCCCGAGGAACTGCCTGCGCGAGGCCGGGAGTCGAGGAGGGTTTGGAGTCATGCGCTATTGTCGGGTGAGGGTCTCCTCGAGGTTGAGCAGGGTGGAAACGGTCACGGTCCACGACGCCAGTTCGACCGGGTCCAGCAAGGGGTCCGCCTTCGACTCGCCCACGCTCACCAGTCCTGAAGTCGCCTGGGCGTCCCCTGCGAAGGTCGCCTTCGCCCGATCGAGGCCTTGGCGGAGCACCTGGACCTCTCGCTCCGAAGGCTGCCGTCCGAGGACCCGCTGAAATGCAGAGCCGAGTCGCCGGTCGGTGTCGGCCGTCTCGCGCATCAGCCGCTGGGCGAGGTTCCGGGCGGCCTCGATGTAGGTGGGGTCGTTGAGCAGGTTCAACGCCTGCAGAGGAGTGCTCGTCCGCGAGCGACGGGTCACGCAGGTCTCGCGGAACGGACGGTCGAAGAGCAGCAGGGCCGGGTTGGGGACCGAACGTTTCCAGTAGGTGTAGAGCGTCCGCCGATAGAGGGAGGCCCCGTGGTCCTGTTCGTAGGTGCTGGCCGACGACCCGGCGACCACTTGCTCGTAGAGCCCGGGAGGGTGGTATGGCTTCACCGACGGTCCTCCCATGCTCTCGACCAGCAACCCTGACGCCGCCAGTGCCTGGTCCCGCAGGATCTCGGCCGACCAGCGGAGGCGGGGACTGCGGGAGAGGAGCCGGTTCTCGGGATCGCGGGCCGCGAAGTCGGCGCGGACCCTCGATGCCTGACGGTAGGTCGCGCTGGTGACCAGCAGGCGCACCATGTGCTTCTGGTCCCAGCCCGACTCGATGAACTCGCGGGCGAGCCAATCCAAGAGTTCAGGATGGCTGGGGTTCTCCCCCTGGGTCCCGAAATCCTCCGTGGTCCGGACCAGTCCCGTGCCCAGAAGACTCTGCCACCAGCGGTTCATGACCACCCGCGCCGGCAGTGGATTCTCGGGACTCACCAACCAGCGGGCCAGGTCGAGCCGATCGGGCCGCCGACTCCGGGCCATCGGCGGCAGGATCGCCGGGGAGGCTGGTTCGACCCGTTCGCCTTTGCGGTCGTAGGCGCCACGCAGCAGAACATGGGTCGGTCGTGGTTCCTTCGCCTCCTGCATGACCAGCGTCACCGGGATCGACAGGTCGAGGGCCTCGAGATCCCGTTGGCGTTGCTGGACGCTCCTCTGGAGGCGTCGGAAGCCCGCGTCGGAATCGAGGCGGAACTCCTCGATCTGTCGCCGGTGATCGGCCGACCACTGCGCGGCGGGTCGCGACAGCAGGTCGGCGATCGCCGGGGTGGGGATCCGGTCGGGCGAATCGGTCGCCGTCTCGATGCCGAGCGCGATGTCCGAGGTTCCGCCGGTGTCGCGGTAAGCGAGTTCCAACTCGAGGGGCCCGGGCGCAGGTGCGTCCGGCACCCGGTCGGGGATCAGCACGATGCGGATCTCGGGTCGGGCGCTCCAATCGAGGGCGGTTGCGCTGTCGGGTTTCTCGTCGACCGCCGCCGCCATCGCCTCGGCCGGAAGCGAGTCCAGGGTGCTCCGGGCTCGGATCGGCACGAGGCGATCGTGCCCGAGGTCTCGAAGGCGGAGTTCGACCAGCGAGATCCGGCGTGGGGCGGTCGAGCTCCCGGGGCCGGTCGGCGCGAGGACCAGGCGGATCGCGGACGGCGCTGTCGGGAGCTTCAGCCGGATCGACCGCGGGGCGTCCGCATGCACCGGCAGGAACTCGACGACTTGCCTCTCCCAGGTCATGGGATCGGCACGGAGTCGGTCCGCCCAGCCTTCCGGGTCGGCTGTGATTTCCGTGCGCCGGCGCGCCAGCGCGGTTTCCTCGGAGCTGAGCGCCGACCGGTCGCGATCCAGTCGGGCTTGCTGATCCGGGGTCGGGATCTGGAGCATCGGCGGGGTGCTTCTCCGGATGGGCGCGCCGTAATCGCCGACGCCTTTCTCGGTGATGTTGTGGAAGAAGGCGTACAACCCGTAGTAATCCCGCTGGCTGATCGGATCGAACTTGTGGTCGTGGCAACGGGCGCACGTGAAGGTCAGTCCAAGCCAAGCCGTCGCGGTGGTCTCCACCCGATCGAAGCAATATTCGGCCAGGAACTCCTCGGGAATGATGCCCCCTTCCTCGTTGATCATGTGGTTCCGGTGGAACCCGGTGGCGATGCGCTGGTCGAGGGTGGGTGATGGCAGGAGGTCTCCGGCCAACTGCTCGACGGTGAATTGATCGAAGGGTTGGTTCCGATTGAAGGCCCGGACCACCCAGTCGCGCCAGGCCCACAGTTCCCGGTCCCGATCGACCTGGTATCCGTTGCTGTCGGCGAAGCGGGCCACATCGAGCCAATCCTGGGCCATGCGCTCTCCCCAACGCGGGGATGCCAGTCGCCGGTCCACCCAGCGGTCATAGGCCTCGGGCGAGGGATCCTGCAGGAACGACCGCACCTCGTCGGGGCTCGGTGGCAGCCCGGTCAGGTCGAGGGTCAGTCGTCGGAACAAGACCTCGGGCGGAGCCTCGGGCGAGGGAGACATTCCCGATTGCTCGAGGCGGTGGAGGATGAATCGGTCGATCGGATTGCGGCTCCAGGAGCCATTGCGCGGGGTCGGCGGGGTCGGTCGGACCGCGGGCACGAATGCCCAGTGGGGCTCGTACTCGGCCCCCTCGAGGATCCACCGCCGCAGGATCTCGCGCTGGGCCGCGGCCAACGGGGCATGTTCCGGCGCGGGCGGCATCTGATCCCCGGGGTCTGCCGAGGTGATCCGCCGGTAGAGTTCGCTGGCCTCGGGTTTTCCGGGGACCAGGGGAATGGCGCCCGACTTCGCCGGCCGGAGCGCCTCGTCGCGGACGTCCAGTCGCAGTCCCGCCTTCCGGGTCTGGGCATCGAAGCCATGGCACCGGAAGCATTGGTCCGAGAGCACGGGCCGGACGTCCCGGTTGAATCGGACCCGCTCGCCGGTCGCCGAGATCGTCAGCGCGACCGTCGCGAGCATCGCCCCCCAGAGCGCGCGCGGGATCCGGCCTCCGGTTGTGCGGACCGGAAACCCTGATGGAGCGGAGGTCGGGTTCATGGGGGAATCCTGTGGATGAGCACCGTCAGAGTGATCCTGATCGGCCGCGAGGACAAGCGATGGGCGCGGAGCCTGGTTCTCGGAGTCAAGCCGGTCGTGGATCGCGAGCGGTGCCTCAATACCGCATCTCGCGCCAGTCATCGATCGTGATCGCACGCCCGTTCTTCCAGCCCGCGTGGCCGTCGAAGAAGAGCAGGTTCGACCCTTCGCCATGCCGCTTGGCCGCGACCCGGCGTTCGCCGCTCAGCGCTCGGCCGGTGGCCCCATAGGGCAGGTGAGCCGGGGTCCACACATCGTTGAGGTCTACGCTGCCGATGACGTTGGTCACGGTGAAGACCGGTCGCCACGGTCCGCTCTCGTTGTCGGCGAAGTAGATCGTGTCGGAGGGGCTTTGCACGCGCTGGAGGTTCACCGCCCCCGTCACCTCGGAGCCGACGGTGTCGCGCGGTCCGCTGAACTGCCAGGCGTTGACCACGTAGCAGACCACCTGCCGTTTGTTGGGGTAGCTCGGGCAGGTGTACACCCTGATCCGTCCGTATTGGTCCCGTGCGGCCGCGGTGCCGCCGAGGCTGGGGATGTACATCTGCCACCAGTAGGGCTCGTTGCCCCGGGGGACCTTGCCGCCGTGGTCGTCGGCATACATGAGCATCGCCAGTCCCATCTGGCGCAGGTTGTTGTAGCACGAGGTCTTTCGCCCCTTTTCCTTCGCCTTGGCCAGCGCCGGCAGGAGCATGCCCGCCAGGATCGCGATGATGGCGATGACCACCAGCAACTCGATGAGCGTGAAGGCCCGATGGGGACCCTGGGCACCGCGGGGGAACATGGTCTTCATGGAATCGGATGGAGCGGCGGACGCAACAGGGCAATTCAGGCCCGCGAGGCGATGCTCCGAAGCCTCGTCGGCCGGAGTGTGCCCAGTGGTCGGGTTCGGTTCGGATTGCCCGGGGACACGGGCCGCGCTTCACTGCGGTCGGGTTGCGCACCTTCTCCATGAACTCACTCCACCACCCCGGCCATCGGGCCGCCCCTCGGAGCCTGTCCCTGGACGGGATGCGCCGTCATCGCCCCTTCGGATTCACCGGGGTGTCCATCCTTGGGCGGGCTTTCCCGTGGTTGCCGGTAGCCCTCCTCTTGGCGGGCGGTTTGTTTGCCGCACCTCGATTGTCCGCCGCTGAATCGGCCGCGCCGCGCAAAGGCCTGGTCGCCACCGTGAATCCTGTGGCCACCGAGGCGGGCCTGCAGGCCTTGCGCGACGGCGGCAATGCCGTGGATGCAGCCATTGCCTGCGCCCTGACCCTCGGCATCGTGGATGGCCACAACTCGGGCCTCGGCGGCGGATGCTTCATGACCCTGCGTTTGGCCGACGGGCGGTTGATCACCCTCGATGGCCGCGAGACGGCCCCGGCCGCGGCTACGCGCGACCTGTTCCTGCGCGAGGGCAAGGCCGATCCCGGCCTCAGCCAAGACGGGGCCTTGTCGGTGGGCATCCCGGGCGAGTTCGCCACGCTCGCCTATGCCAGCACCAACCACGGACGCCTGCCCTTGGGTCGACTCCTCGAGGCCGCCGCACGGATCGCCGAGAAGGGCTTCCGCCTCGACCGCCACTACGTCGGTCGGCTGAAGGAGACGCGGTCGCAGTTGGCGCTCTTTCCCGAGAGCGAGGCCATCTTCCTGAAGGGCCTTCCCGCAGTGCCGTCTGCGGGCGACCGGTTGCGCCAACCCGATCTGGCCGGGTCGTACCGTCAGATGGCCACGAACGGCGTGGCCTGGTTCTACCAAGGCGACTTCGCGCGACGCACGGCCGAGTGGATGAAGGCCCAAGGAGGCATGATCACTGCCGCCGACTTCGCCCGCTATGAAGTGGTGCCGCGAGAACCGGTCCGCGGTACGTATCGAGGTCACGAGATCGTGAGCTTCCCGCCGCCCAGTTCGGGCGGGGTCCATGTCATCGAGATCCTCAACATCCTCGAGGGCTTCGATCTCGCAGCCATGGGCGATGGATCCCCGGAGTTCGCCCATGTCGTGGCCGAGGCGATGAAGCTGGCCTTCGCCGACCGGGCCCGCTGGCTGGGCGACCCTGATTTCGCCCGCGTGCCCCGCGGCCTGGTCTCCAAGGAGTACGCGGCCGAGTTGGCACGGCGGATCCGCCTCGACCGGGCTTCGGTGGTCGCGGCGGCGGGCACCCCGCCGGGGGCCGATCGCGAGTGGTTCACCCGCGAGCGGAACCGGCACACCACGCACTTCTCCACCGCCGACACCGAGGGCAACTGGGTGGCCTGCACCGCCTCGCTCAACACCAGCTTCGGCAGCAAGGTCGTCGTGCCGGGCACCGGCATCCTGCTGAACAACCACATGGATGACTTCTCGGCGCAGCCGGGCGTGCCGAACTACTTCGGCCTGGTCGGGGCCGAGGCCAACGCCATCGAGGCGCGCAAGCGGCCGCTCTCGAGCATGAGCCCCACCTTGGTGCTCCGCGACGGCCGGCCGATTCTCAGCGTGGGCGCGGCCGGTGGGCCGACCATCATCTCACAGACCCTCTTGGCCATCCTGCGCACCATCGACTTCAAGAGACCGCCACGAGAGGCCCTGGCCGCCCCGCGTCTCCACCACCAGTGGAAGCCCGACGAACTCCATGTCGAGCGGGCCTGGGGCGAGGCCGCCATCGCCGAACTGCGACGCCGTGGGCACACCGTTTCAGTGGATGCGTCGATCGGCGCGGCTCAGGCGGTGGGTCGGGATGCCGAAGGGCGTTGGTCGGCGGCGGCCGATCCGCGGGGCGAGGGGGCTGCTGGAGCCTGGTAGGTTCCTCCCGAGCCTCATCGGCTCATTGCCGCGCGGAGAGCCCGGGCCAGCGACACCGCACCGGGCGTGTCGCCGTGCAGGCAGAGCGTCTGGGCGGGGACGTCGACCCACGGTCCCTCGAGGCTCTTCCATCCGCCGGTCTGCCGCCATTCGCGCAGTCGGGCGGTGATCTCCGGGAGGCGGGTCAACACGGCCCCGGTCTGATCGCGGGCGACGAGCTGTCCGTCCGCGCGATAGGCCCGGTCGATGAACCCCTCGGCCCAGGCCGCGACTCCGGCCTCGCGGGCCAGCGTCAGCACGCGACCTCCGGCGCGGGCGTAGATCTTCGCCTTGGGGAACCATCGGGCCACCGCCTCGACATAGGCCCGCCCGAGGGCTTCGTCGCGTTCCACGGCATGGTAGAGCGCGCCGTGGAGCTTGAGGTGATGCAACCGGCTGCCATGCCGCCGGGCGAGGCACTCCAGTGCGCCGGCCTGTTGCAGCACCAGGGTCTGGAGTTGGGCGGGCGACAGCGTCACCTCGCCCCGTCCGAAGGCCCCAGCCACCCCGGGGTGGGCCCCGAGGCGCACTCCCAGCGCCTTCGCCTCGATCACCACCCGTTCCATCGTGAGCGCATCCCCGGCATGGCCGCCGCAGGCCACATTCGCCGAGGTCACCTGGCGCAACAGCGCCCGCGTCCGCGCCCAGGGCTCCCCCTCGCCCAGGTCGCAATTCAGATCCCA
>CAYLTF010000113.1:0-10985 GCA_964386625.1 uncultured Akkermansia sp.
ATCGTCGGAGGCGGAGTCATCGGCCTGAGCACGGCCTATTACTGTGCCAAGGCCGGCTACTCGGTGACGGTCATCGACCGCAATCGGCCGGACCGCAACGGTTGCTCCTTCGGCAACGCGGGCATGGTGGTGCCCAGTCATTTCATCCCCCTGGCGGCCCCGGGCATGGTCGCCCTGGGGCTCAAGTGGATGTGGAATCCGGAGTCCCCGTTCTACATCCGCCCGCGCTTCGATCCCCAACTTTTCGAGTGGGGATGGCGGTTCTGGCGGGCCAGCACGGCCGACCGCGTCCGAAAGGCTGCACCACTCCTTCGGGACATCAGTCTGGCCAGCCGGGCGGCGTTCGAGGAACTGTCCGCACTGCCCCGGCTCGACTTCGGATTGGTGAAGAAGGGCCTGCTGATGCTCTGCCGCAGCCAGCACGCCCTCGATGAGGAGGCACACACGGCCGAACAGGCCCGAGCGCTGGGCATCCCGGCCGACGTGCTCGACGCCCGGCAGACCGCCGCCCTCGATCCGGCCGTCACCATGGCGGTGGCCGGATCGGTCCATTTCCCCCAAGACTGCCACCTCAGCCCGGACCGCTTCATGGCCGGCCTGCAGCTCGAACTCGAGCGCATGGGCTGCCGTTTCCGCTGGAATGCGGAGGTTCGAGGCTGGCAGACCGAACAGGGCAAGGTCAGGGCGGCCTGGGTCGACGGCGAGGCCGTCGAGGCCGACGAATTCATCCTGTGCGGTGGCTCCTGGTCACCCCAGACCGCCCCACAACTCGGGCTGAACCTGCCCATCCAGGCGGGCAAGGGCTACAGCCTCACCCTGCGTCAGCCTCGGGAATTACCCAATCTATGCTCGATCTTCACCGAGGCCCGGGTCGCCGTAACCCCCATGGGCGGCACCCTGCGGTTCGGCGGCACGATGGAGATCGGCGGGCTCAATGAGACCATCAATCCGGTCCGGGTCCGGGGTATCATCAAGTCGATCCCGAAATACTTCCCCCGGTTCGAGGAGAGCGATTTCGAGGGCATCGAACCTTGGTTCGGACTGAGACCGGTGCCGCCGGATGGACTGCCTTACATCGGGCGAACCCGACGCTTCACCAACCTCTCGCTGGCCACAGGGCACGGCATGATGGGCATCAGCTTGGCCCCGATCACGGGCCAACTCATCGCCGACGTGCTGACCGGTGCACGCCCTCGTTTCGACCTGTCGTTGCTCTCTCCCGACCGTCATTCCTGAGTCCGCCGGACATCCTTGCGGCATCGGGTTTGGATCAATCCGACGGGATGCCTTGCGTGGAAAAGAGTTCATGGGGCCTTCCATGCCAAGGCCCCTGAAAAGGACGGGGGCCGGCCTTTTGAGCCGACCCCCAAGTGACGGAAGCAATCACGCCTTCACTCGAGGCGTCATAACCATGGCGAGCCAAACACCCAGTTCTACCCGCGGCCTCGCCATCAGCACGCTTCCTCTGCCAACCCTTAGCGGATAGCAACCAACCACTAGCTCCGACGCGTGAAATCCCGGATTGCTCAAACTTTTTGAAAAAAACTTCGAGCACACCAGGGCTCAGGGGGCATCCGAGGTCGGGACCCGCAACATCACCTCGTTGCGGCGGAAAATCCCCGGGGTCCAGGGCGGGTCGAAATAGCCGAAGATCGGCGTCGGATCGGCGACGGACCAACCACGCTCCTGGATCCAGGCCCTCAATTCGGCCTGGGCCTCGGATTCCCGCTCCTCGGACCTTCCGCCCCGGAATCGGCGGACCGCAAAGCGTCCCGCCGGCACCTGTCGCCGCTGGACGGCGGCATCGGAAGGGGCGGGAACCGCGGTCGGTGCCATTCCCCGGGGCATGACAAACGCCATCACCCTCCGGGATGGGGCCTCCGGTGTGGGAGCCTGAGTCATGTACACCGGAGTGGTCATGGCGATCTTCTGACGGGCCTCATTGCCGCCGGTGATGAAGCGGAACAGGCGACCGAACCCCCCATCGGAATCCCCCGGACCTTCTCCCAGGGAAGTCTCCACCCACTGCATGGCGGGATAATCCCGAAGTTCGAACCCGCCATCGGAGCGGATCACGCGATAGGGGGCGGTCTCATAGCCGGCCCGGGTCGCCTGACACCCGCCCGCCGCCAGCAATACCGTCACCAGGGCGATCGCCGATACCGTCATCGTCGTGGACCAGTTCATCGCAGCAGGGTCGTCCCGGATCCACTGAATGCAACCGTGGTCCGCCCTTCAGCAACCCCACGAAATCCGTGACCCACCCCGCGACGAAACGGACGGCCATAGGTTCAGGCCAGCACCGCGCGGATCACCTCGCCATGGACGTCGGTCAACCGGCGGTTGGCCCCCTGGTGGAGCAGGTTCAACCGCTCGTGGTCCAGGCCCAGCAGGTGCAGCGCGGTGGCGTGGAAATCGTAGGTCGTGGTGACGTCCCGGGCGGCTTTCCAAGACCACTCGTCGCTCTCGCCGTAGGCGACCCCGGGACGGACTCCCGCCCCGGCCATCCAGCCGACGAAGGTGCCGCCGTTGTGGTCGCGCCCCTCGCTGCTCTGGGCGAAGGGCATCCGGCCGAACTCGGTGTTCCAGAGCACGAGCGTGTCCTCCAGCAGGCCGCGGGCCTTCAGGTCGTGCAACAGTCCGGCGATGGGCTGGTCGGTCGCCGCGCACATGGGCGGCAGTTCCTTGGCGATGTTGGCGTGGTTGTCCCAGTTGCCCGTCGGGCCGCCGGCGCCGCTCCACACCTGCACGAAGCGCACGCCCCGCTCGATCAGCCGTCGGGCCATGAGGCAGCGCCGGCCGAAGTCCTCGGAGGGCGCCCGCTCCAATCCGTACAACCGGCGGGTGGCGGGCGTCTCGGCCGAGAGATCGAAGGCCTCCGGTGCGCTCAATTGCATGCGCGCCGCCAGCTCATAGGCCTGGATCCTCGCCTCGAGCCGGGAATCCGAGTCCTGGGCCTCGAGGTGGCGCTGGTTCCACCGCTGGAGCAGCTCGAGGCCCTCGCGGCTGGCCGCGGGCGTCACCGAGGGCGTCGATGCCGGCGGGCTCAGGAAGGGGATGGGCGATGCGGCCCCGGCCTGCACCAGCGTGCCTTGATGGGCCACCGGCAGGAACCCGGCCGAGAAGTTGCCGCGCTGGTTGTAGGGCAGGCCCTTGGTGTCGGGGAGCACCACGAAGCCCGGGAGGTTGTCGGCCTCGCTGCCGAGGGCGTAGCTCACCCACGCCCCGAAGGCCGGGAACCCGGGCAGGAGCGAGCCCGTGTTCATCAGGTAGCTGGCCGGCCCGTGGACGTTGGTGCGCGAGCGCATGGCCATCAGGAAGGCCAGGTCGTCGACGCACCCGGCCAGGTGGGGCATCAGGTCGCTGACCCATCGCCCGCTCTGGCCGTGCCGGCGCATGGGAAACGGCGGCTTGAGCACCTTGCCGGGCTCGCTGGTGGGGGCCTCGACCCGCACCCCCGATCCCGGATCGAACGGCTGGCCCGCCCGCCGGAACAGCTCGGGCTTGTGGTCGAAGAGGTCCATCTGGCTGGCCCCGCCGTTCATGAAGAGCTGGATCACCCGGCGCGCCTTCGGCGGGTGATGGGGCCGTCGGCCGAGGGCCTTCGGGTCGAGCCGCACGGGCTGGTCGCGCGCGAGGAGCTGCCCCAGCGCGACCGCACCGAAACCCGCGCCCAATTGCCGGACGAAGGCACGCCGGGAGGATGCCGGCCCCAGGGGCCCACGGGTCGGGTTCATGGCACGAAGAGGAACTCGTTGCTGTTGAAGAGCAGCCGGCAGGCATTGGCCAGGCCGTGGCGTCGGGCGTACCGCTCCAGCTCCAGGCGCTCGTCGACCGTCGGGGGGCGACCCCAGACCCAGCGCACGGCCCTCTCCCAGTCGATCCGGCCCGGGTCCACCCCGCCCTCGGCGGCCGCGGGAGACGGGTCGGACGATGCCGACGGGACCGATGCCATCGCCTGCGCCTCCAGGGCCCGGGCCCAGTGACCGGCCTGGCGGAGGGAGAACTCGTGGTTCCACAGGGCCAGGGCCTGCTGCAGCGTCACCGAGTTGTCGCGCGCCGGCACCAGCTGGTCGCCTGCCGGACAGTCGAGGGCCTCCATCCACGGGTCGGGCAGGGTCCGGAACAGGAACCGGTACACGCTGCGGCGCCGGCCCTCGGGGCCATCGGAATCGAACCGGCCATAGTCGACCTTCGGGGTCACATGGATGCCCGGCTTGAGGTCGAAGTTCCGGTCGCCCGGGCCACCCATGCGGAGATCAAGGCGCCCGCTGATGTGAAGCATCCCGTCGCGCACGCACTCGGCGTCGAGACGCAGCCGGTTCATGCGGGCCAGCCACCGGTTGTCGGGATCGGCCGACAAGGCCCGGCCGGAATCGCCGGCCTGGCTGCGTTGCCGGTAGGTGGCGCTGGTGAGAAGCAGGCGGTGCAGCGCCTTCATGGAGCCGCCGGCCTCGTCGCGGAACCACACCGCCAGCCAGTCGAGCAATTCGGGATGGGAGGGCCGTTCGCCCATGCGGCCGAAGTCGTTGGGCGTGTTCACCAGGCCGCGCCCGAAGTGGTGCAGCCACACCCGGTTGACGATGGACCGCCAGGTCAGCGGGTTGTCCCGGTGCGCCAACCATCGGGCGAGGGCGGCGCGACGGGCCCCCTCCTCCGCACCAGGCGGCACGGAGAACCGGGCCGGCAGCCTGTCGACCAACGACAGCGTGCCCGGGCCCACCACCTCGCGGGGCTGGGTGATCTCGCCCCGGTTCAGCCGGTGGACCACCCGGGGCTCAAGCGACGGTCTCAGGCTGCCGTCGGGCTCGAAGTCACCCGCCGCCGCATAGACTCGGGAGGGCGCGGGCAAGGTCGCCAACTGCTCGCGCAGCCGTTCCCGGACCACGAACAGCGTCACCCGACGGCGTTCCTCGACGGTCCAGGTGGCCTTGGGGCGATGGACGATCCCGGCCAGGTCGGGCGGCACCACCCGGGTGGCCGATCCCGGCGCGTCGGTCATGGATACCCGGAACCGGCCGATGAGGTGGGAGCCCCCATGCGCCTGACGCAGGACCAGGCTCCACTGGTCGCCCGGCCGGGCCTCAAGGGGTTCGGCCAGTTCAAACACCGCCCGGTGGGCCTTGCCCTCCTGAGGATGGATGCCCCAGGCGGTCTTCTCCTGCCCGTCGATCGCATGGGCCGCCGTCCATCCGTCCTGGTCGAAGCTCGCCGAGGCCCGCGCCCAGCGCACCCGCCGGGGCTCGGAGGCGCCGGCCGAGAAGACCCACAGCTCGACCTCGCTGAGGTGCAGGTTGCCGTTCTCCGGGTTCCGCCCCGGCCCCTGGTGCGGCAGCGACGCATCCGGCAGCACCTCCAGCTGCACGGCCCGGAGCGTCCGGAGCGCCGGGCCACCGGCGGCACGGGTCAACGTGTAGGTGTCGCGCTCCGGCAGGACCCCGCCGGCCCGCAAGGATCCGTCGGGCAGTCGCACGAGCCCGGCCCCGCCGGCCGAGAAGAAGGTCGTGGGATCCCACGGGGTCCAGCGCACCGGATGCGACTGGCGCTCCCGCACCCAATGCTCCACCTCCGCCCGCGTGGCCGGCGCCTCCAGCAACTGGGGATCCCCCCGTTCGGCCTGGCGTCGCTCCCGCATCCAGCGTTGACGACGGAGGTGGACCGAGGGGTCGAGGTCGAAGACCCGGTGGGCCCGTTCCACGCCGGAGAACACGGCCTGCAACGCGTAGTAGTCGGCCTGCGGGACGGGGTCGAACTTGTGGTCATGACACCGGGCGCACTGCACCGTGGTGCTGTTGAAGACCGACATCACCGTGCCGATCATGTCGTCGCGGTCGACGTACCGGCCGAGTTGGCGATCGAGGGTGTCCTCGCGGATGTCGCGCAGGGAGCTCTCGTCCCACGGCCCGGCCGCCAGCATGCCCAGGGCGACGGTGGCCTCCGGGCGATCGGGGAAGAGCACATCACCGGCGACCTGCTCCTCGATGAACCGCCCGTACGGCCGATCGGCATTGAAGGCGCCCACCAGGTAATCGCGGTAGGGCCAGGCCTGCTCCCGGATGCGGTCCTGGTCGTGGCCGTGCGTCTCGGCGAAGTGCACCGCATCCATCCAATGGCGGGCCCAGCGCTCCCCGTACCGGGGCGAGGCCAGCAATCGGTCGACCTCGCGCTCGTAGGCCGACGGGGAATCGTCGGCGAGGAAGCGCTGGTGATCCTCCGGCGAGGGCGGCAGGCCGACGAGGTCCCAGTGGATGCGCCGCAGGAGCGTGGATCGGTCGGCTTCCGGGGCGGACTCAAGGTTCTCGGTCTTCAAACGGGCCCGGATGAACGCATCCACGGCATTCCTTGAACCCCCCACCGACTCGGGCACCACCGTCGAGGCCAAGGGCGCATAGGCCCAATGCGGATCGCTTGCCAGGAGGGTCAGTCCCGTGCAGGCAAGGACGATCGGCAGGAGCCTCCAGGAGTTCATGGGGTGCACTGGATCATGCCGATCCCCTTCCCGCTGACCAGCCCGGACCGCGACCCGGGAGCACCCATCGAGCGTTCCGCCGTTGACCCCCGCGCCCGCCCGCTTAGCCTCGGCCGCGTGAGTCGATTTCCCATCCGTCTGCTGTTGGTGCTGACCTGCTTGTGGGTCGGGGTGATGAATTGCCCTGCGCCCCTGATCTACCGACCCGGCGAGGGATGGACCTACGAAGCCGTGGGGGCCGGGGCGTCGTGGCAGCGCAAGCGGGCCAAGGATCAGTTGGCGGTGGCCCAGGAGGCCTTCGATGCGGGCCAGTACCGGCTCGCGCTGAAGGCGGCGAAGCACACCACCAAGACCTGGCCCCTCTCCGACTCTTCCGGCCGGGCGCAATACCTCATCGGGCGGTGCTACGAGGCCCGCCGGATGGATGAGCGTGCGTTCAAGGAATACCAGAAGGCCCTCACCAAGTACCCGAAACTCGAGAATTACGACGAGATCCAGCAACGGCAGTTCGAGATCGCCAACCGGTTTCTCGGTGGCCAGTGGTTCAAGCTCTGGGGCTACATCCCCTTCTTCCCGTCGATGGATCGGACCGCCAAGCTCTTCGACCAGGTCAACAAGAACGGCCCCTACAGCGAACTCGGCCCGAAGGCGCTGATGAACATCGGTGCCGCCCGGGAGAAACAGAAGGACTACCGCCTCGCGGTGAAGGCCTACGAGCGGGCGGCCGACAAGTACTACGACCGCCCGAAGGTGGGCGCCGACGCCATGTACTCCGCGGGCATCGCCTGGAACCGCCTGGCCAAGCGAGCCGAGTACGACCAGTCGATCGCCGGCAACGCCATCAATTTCCTGAACGACTTCAAGGCCCTGTATCCCGACGACCAGCGCACCGAGGAGGCCACGAAGATCGTCGCCACGCTGAAGACCGAGCAGGCTCGGGGCGCGTTGAAGACCGCGGAATTCTACGAGAAGTACAAGCGCTACCAGGGCGCGCTGGTCTACTACAACGAGGTGCTGGTGAAAGACCCGGATTCCGTCTTCGCGACCCAGGCCCGCGAGCGCATCGAAGCGCTCAAGCCGAAGGCGCAACGCCAGGTACGCCGCTGGTCCGAGAACGACGCGCGCAT
The DNA here is from genome assembly GCA_964386625.1 of uncultured Akkermansia sp. Taxonomy (GTDB): domain Bacteria; phylum Verrucomicrobiota; class Verrucomicrobiia; order Limisphaerales; family UBA9464; genus SXXZ01. The sequence continues at coordinate 7,597 of CAYLTF010000113.1, forward strand.
GCTGGAGCGCGAGCGCATCAACGCCACGAACGCCCCGGCGGCCAAGGGCAAGAAGAACTCCAAATGAGCGACCGCCCCCTCTCATCGTCCGGGCGACGCTTGGCGGGTGTTCCGGTCCTCTTGGCGGGACTGCTGGCGGCGTTGCTCACCGGCTGCGGCGGGTACTCCCTGGGCCCCAGCAACGGCCAATCGGCCGGTGTCCGCGCCATCCGGGTGGGACATGTCGCCAATGGCACCGACGAACCCCGACTCGCCGACGCCGTCAGCCATGCGCTTCGGGCCCAGGTGCATGTCGACGGCACGTTCCGTCTGGCCACGCAGAACGATGGCGACATCGTGATCACCACGGCCCTGCAGAAGTTCGAACGCAACCCGCTGACCTTCCAACCGAGGGACATCATCGCCACCCGCGATTACGACGTGGTGCTGACGGCCCACGTGAAGGCCATCGAAGTAGGCAGCGGCAAGGTGCTGCTCGACCAGGAGGTGACCGGGCGGACGACCATCCGCAACACGGCCGACCTCGGCTCGGCGGAGCGACAGGCCGCCCCCCTGTTGGCCGAGAACCTGGCCCGCAACATCATCAGCCGGCTCTCCGAGGGGTCGTGGTAGGTCCGCTGAACATGAGGTTGCAAGCATCGCCCCGCCGAATGGTCTTGGGCCTGATCCTGGGATGCTCTCTCCAGGCGGCCGACTGGCCCGGCTGGCGCGGTGTCCACCGCGATGGGCATGCGGCCGACCCGTTGCCCTCGACGCTGGAATCGGCCCCCAAGCCGCTCTGGCGCAAAGCCGTCGGCCATGGTTACGCCGGCGTGGTGGTGGCCAACCAACGGATGGTCTTCCTCGACGACTCCACCGGTCAGGAGACCGCGCACTGCCTCGATGCCCAGACCGGCCGTGAACTCTGGGCGCGCCCCTTTGCCGAGCAGTACACCGATGAATTCGAGCCGGGCCCCCGCTGCACGCCGCTGATCGACGGGAACCGGATCTACGTGCAGAGCTGCTTCGGTGAATTCGCCTGCCTGTCCCTCGACGATGGCCAGAAGCAGTGGGGGTTCCATTTCCGCGACTACGGGATGTTCTGGGTGAAGGACAAGGCGGGCGGACCGGGTGCGGCCAACCGGCGGGGCAACTCCGGTTCGGCCGTGATCTCGGGTGACCGGATCTTCATCCAAGTCGGATCCACCAACGGCGCCAGCATCGCCGCCTTCGACAAGGCGGGGGGCCGACTGCTCTGGAAATCCCAAGACGACCTCACCAGCTACGCCTCGCTGGTGACGGGCACCCTCGGCGGACGTTTCCAGGCCGTGGCCGTCACCTGCGAGGGATTGCTCGGCCTGGATGCGGTCTCGGGAGAGGCCCTGTGGCGAGTCCCCTTCAAGACCGGGGCCAACCGCAACGTGCTGACGCCCGTGCTCGACGGCGATCATGTGCTGTTCGCCAGCCACACCACCGGTCTGCGGCGCGTCGCCATCGAGGCCGATGGCCCCAAGGTCCGGGCCACCCAGCGTTGGCTGAACCCGGCCCTGAAGATCAACCTCGCCACCCCGGTCCTGGTCGGGCGCCACCTCTACGGTCACGGACCCGACAAGGATTTCGTCTGTGTCGAGGCCGAGACGGGCGCGATCCGATGGCGGCAGACCGGCTTCAATCAATACGCCTCCACCATCGCCTCGGGCTCCCGCCTGCTGGTGCTCAACGATGCGGGCGAGGTGCTGCTGCTCGAGGCCGATCCGACCCGATACCGGGAACTCGGTCGCTTCCAGGCCTGCGGCAAGACCTTCAGCCATCCGGCCTATGCCGACGGGGTGCTGTACACCCGCGACAGTCGTGAACTGGCCGCATGGTCGCTCCGGAATGCGGCGCGCTGAGCAGCCTCCCGTGATTCCCAGATGAAACCGATCCTCCTCGAACTCGGCGGTTTTCGGCTCCATTCCTTCGGGTTGCTGGTCGCGATGGGGTTCCTTGCCGGTTCCTGGATCGCCAGCCGTCGTGGCCGGGCGATGGGCCTCGATCCCCAGGCCATCCAAGACATCGTCTTCCCGTGGCTCCTGGTGGGTGGCCTGATCGGGGCGCGCATCTTGTATGTGCTCAGCTACTGGCAGCGCGATTTCGCCGGCCAACCGCTGAGCGAGGTCTTGGCCATCTGGAAAGGCGGCCTGGTGTTCTACGGGGGGCTCATCGGCGCGACTGTCGCCGGCGCGATCGGAATTCGTCGCAAGGGGTTGCCGCTGTGGGCGACGGCCGACTGCCTGGCGATCGGCGTCGCGCTCGGGCATGTCTTCGGGCGACTGGCCTGCCTGCTCAACGGCTGTTGCTACGGCCGAGCCTGCACCCTGCCGTGGGGCATCCGGTTCCCGGCCGATCACTCGACCGGCGGCGTGGCGGTGCACCCCAGCCAACTCTACGAGGCCGGGTTGAACCTGCTGCTGTGCGGCGGCCTCATCGTCTGGCAGGCCAAGCGCCGCCACGGACGGGGTCAGATCTTCGCCCTCTACCTGATGGCCTACGCGCTGATCCGCTCGTTCACGGAGTACTTCCGCGGCGATTATGGAGTGCAAAGCGCGCCGGCCGCAGGTGTCTTCACGCCGGGACAATCCACCAGCTTGTGGATCGCCGCTGCCGGGATCGCCCTGTGGTTCTTCCGGCGACCGCGCACGGAGCATGCCGAGTCGAAGCAAGGCTGAGGACGTCCACGGCGAGGTTCCACCGCCTCGGTTCGAACCGATCGCCTCGGTCGGAATCGTGCCGAGCCTCCCGTCGGAGTCTTACGCGACCGCGATCGATCACGCCAAGGATCTCACCGAAGCGGAGAACGCCTCGACATCACCGCGACTCGCTGGAGGGCTCCGAACCGGAGCTCACAACCGGTTCAGCGCGCTGATCACCGCCTGGATCGAGGCCAACTCGATGTTGGTGTCCACCCCGGCTCCCCACCGGGTCTTTCCCTCGGCGGTGCGGATCTGGATGTAGGCGATGGCGCTGGCCGCCTCGCCCGCCGCGAGCGAATGCTGCTTGAACTGGGTCACCTCGAACCGCGGGACCCCGGCCTCGGCCAGAGCATGGACGAAGGCCGCGATGGGACCATTGCCCCGCCCCCGCAACGCGACTTCCTGGCCCGACCGGTTCATCGACGCCCGGCATTCGAACAGACCGTCGACACCATCGGCATGGAAGTGGATCAGCGACCAGGGGGCGTTGCGCTGGACGTACTCCTTCCAGAACATGGCCTTGAGTTCCTCACCGCGAACCTCCCGCCCCAGGGCGTCGACCTGGTCGTTGGCGATCGGGCCGAACTCCCGCTGGAGGTCCTTGGGCAACTCGATGCCGAACTCGGTCTCCAGCAGGTAGGCCACCCCGCCCTTGCCCGACTGGCTGTTGACCCGGAT
>CAYLTF010000114.1:0-10733 GCA_964386625.1 uncultured Akkermansia sp.
CGTCGAAGAGCACCACGGAGTAAGGCTGGCGGCGGACCTTCTCGGTCAACTGACCGCCCTCTTCGTAGCCCACATAGCCCGGAGGCGAACCGATCAGGCGGCTCACGGTGAACTTCTCCATGTACTCGGACATGTCGAGCTGGATGAGGGCCTGGTTGCTGCCGAACATCTGCTCCGCCAGCGTGCGGGCCAAGAGGGTCTTGCCGACGCCGGTCGGGCCGAGCAGGGCGAAGCAGCCGATCGGGCGCTTCGGATCCTTGAGATCGGTGCGGGCCCGGCGCAGGGACTTGGCCAGGGCCACGACGGCGTCTTTCTGGCCCACCACGGACTTGGCCAGTTCGTCCTCGATGGCCAAGAGCTTCTGCATCTCGGACTGGCCCATCCGCTTGAGGGGGATGCCGGTCCACTTGGCCACCACCTGGAGGATGTCATCCTCGGTGACCACGACCCGCTTCTCGTCCTTGGCGGTCTTCCAGTCGGACAGCGTCTTCTCGAGGCGTTCCTTGGACGACTTCTCCTGGTCGCGCAACCGGGCGGCCCCCTCGAAGTCCTGATCCTTGATCGCCTGCTCCTTCTTCTGCCGCAGCGATTCGATCTCGGCCTCGATGTCCTTCACGTTGGGCGGGCGCTGCATCGCACCGATGCGGGCCTTGGACCCGGCTTCGTCGAGCACGTCGATGGCCTTGTCCGGCAAGAACCGGGCCGTGATGTAGCGGTCGGAAAGCTTCACGCAGGCCTCCACGGCATCGGGAGTGAACTCGGCCTTGTGATGGTCTTCGTACTTGCCCTTGAGCCCCGTGAGGATGGCGATGGCATCCTCCACCGACGGCGGCTCCACCTTGACGGTCTGGAAGCGACGCTCGAGGGCGGAGTCCTTCTCGATGTATTTGCGGTACTCGGCCAAGGTCGTGGCGCCCACGATCTGCAGCTCGCCGCGGCTCAGGGCCGGCTTGAAGATGTTGGAGGCATCCATGGTGCCCTCGGCGGAGCCGGCGCCGACGATGGTGTGCAGCTCGTCGATGAAGAGGATAACGTTCTTGGTCTTCTTGATCTCCTCCATCACGCCCTTGATGCGCTCCTCGAACTGGCCGCGGTACTTGGTGCCCGCCACCATGAGGGCCAGATCCAGGGTGATGACCCGCTTGGAGGCCAGCAACTCGGGCACATTGCCCTTGGCGATCTCCTGGGCCAACCCCTCGACGATGGCCGTCTTGCCCACGCCGGCTTCGCCCAGGAGCACCGGGTTGTTCTTGGTGCGCCGACACAGGATCTGGATGACGCGCTCGATCTCGTTGCTGCGGCCGATCACCGGATCCATGTCGCCCTTCTTGGCGATCTCGGTCAGGTCGCGGCCATAGGCCTTGAGCGCGGGAGTCTTCTGGTCCTTGTTCTTGTCGCCCCGGGGCGGGGCCTTCCCGCCGGCGTCGACGGTCTCGGATCCGGGTTCTTTTTCACCCCCCTCTTCCTCGCCGGCCTGGAACTGCGGATCGAGCTCCTTGAGGATCTCCTGTCGGCATTGCTCGATGTCGACCTCGAGGTTGCGCAGCACCTTGGCCGCCACGCCATCGCCCTCGCGCAACAGGCCCAACAGGATGTGCTCGGTGCCCACGTAGGTGTGGTTCAGCGCCTTGGCCTCTTTGGCGGCCAGGGCCAGGACCTTCTTCACGCGCGGGGTGTACGGGATGTTTCCGCCGGACTTGGCCTCCCCGCCTCCACGGACCTCCTTCTCGACTTCCTGACGGACCGTGTCGAGGTCCAACCCCATCTTCTGCAGCACGTTGACCGCGACCCCCTGCCCCAGCTTGATCAGCCCGAGCAACAGGTGCTCGGTGCCCACGAAGTTGTGGTTGAAGCGATCGGCCTCCTTGCGCGCCAGGGCCAGGACCTGCTGGGCGCGGGGAGTGAAGTTGTTGAGGGATTCTTCGCTCATGGTCTGAAGGATGCCGATGAAACCGCTGCACCGGCAGGGCCTAATCTGGTCACCGAAGCCAAGTCCGTCAAAAGTTCTTCAGGATGGGTCGCACTTCTCGGCTCTTCCGGGGGGGGCCGATCCCGCTCCTCAGGCCCTGGGGTGGGCCGCGGCATAGACCGCCTTCAGGCGCTCCACCGTGACATGGGTGTACACCTCGGTGGTCTTGAGGTTCTTGTGGCCCAGCAACTCCTGGACGGAGCGCAGGTCGGCACCGTCTTCCAGGAGATGGGTGGCGAAACTGTGGCGCAGCTTGTGGGGGGTCAGCGCGGGGTCCAGGCCGGCGGCGGCCAGGTACCGCTTGAGGCGGCCCTGGATCATGGCCGGCCGCAGCGGCGCCTCCGAACGACCGAGGAAGACGGGTTCCTGGGACGCCTGACCGTGACGCGCGGCCCGCCAATAGGCCTCCAGCGCGGCCAAGGCGGGCTCCCCGAACGGAACCACCCGCTCCTTGCGCCCCTTGCCCAGCACCCGAAGCGTTCGAGCGGCCGGATCCACGTGTTCCACCCTCAAGCCGCAGACTTCGCTGATGCGCAGTCCGGCCGAATAGATCAATTCCAGCACGGCCGCATCGCGAAGCCATTCCGTGGGATCGGGTGGGGAGCCCTTGGCGGCCGAGGCTTGAACACGACGGAATTCCTCCATCGGTGCCTGCAGGAGGCGCTCCATGTCGGGCACGGGGAGAAACCGCGGCAACCGGCGCTCCTCCTTGGGCACCCGCAGTCCCCGGACCGGCTGGTCCGCGACCCGGCCTTGCCGCAGCAGATGCCGATAGAAGGCCCTCAGTGCGCTCAATCGGAGACGGACCGACGCCCTGCCGAGCCCTCGACGCCCCAACCATCGCAGGTATTGGCGGAAGGAGTCCCGGGTGAGCCGAGGCCAGTCGGGTGGGCCTCCGCCGCCCACCTCGCGATGCCACAGGGTGAATTCCTCCAAGGCCTGCCGGTAGTTGCGGACCGTGTGCTCCGAGGCGACCCGCACCGCGGCGAGGTCCGCCAGGAAACCCAGCGCCAGGGCATCCAACTCAGAGGTCTCCGACACGGCGGCAAGGTACCGGGAACTGCCCGGCCCCGAAACGCGAAATCCCCGGAAAACCGTCGACGCCGACGAGGTTCCGGAAGCCGCTCAGCGATACCGCGCCAGCCCGACGACCCCGGCGACCGCCAGCACGCCGCCCAGGAGCGAGCGGCCGGTGGGGCGTTCCTGCTCGAGCCAGTAGGCCAACGGGACGACCGCCAATGGCACCATGGCCACCACCGGCAGCACCTCGGAAACGGGGTGCCGGGCCAGGGCCCACTGGTAGCAGACCACCCCCAAAGTGGGGCCGGCCAATGCGTTGGCCAAGAGCCACCCTCCCCCGGAAGCCAGGGCCGGGCGCAGCGGCGCAGGGCCCGAACGCAGCCGATTCGCGGCGTACCAGAGGGCGCCGACCACCAACCCGGCCAAGGCGCGCTGCAGCGTGACGGTCATCGGGTGCGCCTCCCCCCCGGACGCCCGCGCCAATTCGAACCCGTGTCGGCTGAGGACGGCCCCCCCGGACTGCCCCACGGCGGCCAGGACTCCGAAGCCCACCCCGGATTTCCACTCCGCGCCCAACCAAGTGGATCCCCGTTTCGGTGCCAAGGCCAGGAACACCCCCGACAGGATCGTCGCCCCGGCCACCGCCTGGACCGCGGAGGGCGCCTGTCCGCGCCAAGCCCATTCCAGCAGGGCCCCGATGGGGGCCGCGAGGCATTGGGTCATCAGCGAGGTCAGGCGCGAGCCCAGTCGGGGCAAGGCCAGGAACACCCCGGCATCACCGAGCCCGTAACCCACCACCCCGCTCCAAAGGAACCAGGACAACGACGGACCAGAGAACCCCGAACCCAGGAACAGCACGAAGACCACCAGCAGCACGACCGCCAGGATCTGCCGCAGGAAATTGGCGGTGGCCGGACCGAAGACGCCGACCGAGCGACGGGCGCTCACCGACGAGACGGCGAACAGCACCATGGCCAAGAGGGAGGGAATCATCGCTCAAGCATCGGACCGAAGACCGACTCCCCGGACCCGGACAGACGATCGGGGGCGATCAGAGGAGTTCCTGGGAGGCGGGGATCAGGCGCTCCCGCAACCGTTGGACCGCCTGGCCCAGGTTGCGCTTGGCGAAGAGATGCGTGCCGGCCACGAAGACGTTCGCGCCCGCCCGGGCGCATTCGCGACCGGTGACGTCGTTGATGCCGCCATCGACCTGGATGCGGAACTTCAGTCCCATTTCCCTCCGCCAGGCCTGCAATCGCTGGATCTTCGGGACGCACTCCGCGATGAACGACTGGCCGCCGAAACCGGGGTTGACGGTCATCACCAGGACCAGGTCGACCTGGGCAAGGTAGGGGCGCACGGCGTCGATGTTGGTGGGCGGGTTCACCGCCAGACCCACCTGTTTGCCCATGGAACGGATCCGCCACAGGAGCGGGTTGACCAGGTCGCCCAACTCCACATGGATGGTCATGGAGTCGGCTCCCGCCTTCACGAACGGCTCGAGCAGGATCTCCGGCTTCGAGCACATCAGGTGGACATCCACATGCCGGCGGAACACCTGACGGACCACCTTGGCCACCTCGGGCCCGAAGGAGATGTTCGGGACGAAATGCCCGTCCATGATGTCGAGGTGCAGCCACTCGGCGCTCGAACGCTGGACGCGGGCCGCCTCGTGGGCGAAGCGACCGAAATCCGAGGCCAGCAACGACGGTGCGATGATCATCGGGACAGGACGTTGGAACAGGGGACCACCAAGGTCAACGGAGGGAACCGCTCCGACCGCTCTCAGAGCAGATCGGCCTCGACCAGCGTCTTGCGGATCAGCTCGCGCGTGGCCTGCGACGACGACACCAGCGGCAGCCGGACCTCTTCGCCCATCATGCCCTTCAGGGCCAGGGCCGTCTTGCAGGGCGACGGATTCGTCTCGATGAAGAGGTTCTTGAAGAGCGGGTACAGGCGGGCGTGGAGCTTCAAGGCTCCCTTGGCGTCGCCGGCGGCGAAGGCCCGGACCATCTTGGACACCTCGCGCGGGGCCACATTGGAGGCCACGCTGATCACGCCCTGGGCTCCGACGCTCATGAAGGGCAGCGTCAGCGAATCGTCGCCGCTGACGATCTCGAACTTCGGCCCGCAGGCCGCCCGCAACTGGCTGACGCGGTCGCAGGAGCCGCCCGCTTCCTTGATGCCCACCACGTTCTTGAACTCCGAGGCCAGGCGCTTGACCGTGTCGATCGAGATCTCGATGCCGCAACGGCCAGGGATGCTGTAGAGCAGGATCGGCAGACGGGTCGCACGGGCGATGGCGGCGAAGTGCTGATAGACGCCCTCCTGGGTGGGCTTGTTGTAGTACGGAGCCACCTGGAGCGAACCGTCCACCCCAAGCTTCTCGGCCTCCTGGGTCAGGTAGATGGCCTCCTTGGTGGAATTGCCGCCGGTGCCGGCCAAGACGGGCAGCTTGCCGCCGGCGAACTTCACGGCCAACGCGATCACCTTCAGGTGTTCATCGTAATCGAGCGTGGGCGACTCACCGGTCGTGCCCATGGGCACGATGCCATCCACCCCGCCCTTGATCTGCGAGCGAACCAGTTTCTCGAAGGCCGCTTCGTCGAGTTTTCCGTCGCGAAAGGGGGTGACCAGTGCCGTGAATGTGCCAGTGAACATAGCCAGAAGCTCAAAACTGCGGGAAAGACGGGGTTTTTGGAAGGGCGTTTTCGGCGGGTGGGGTTCTGCCCCCCCCGCTCGGCCGGATCGGATTCACGAGGGACCGCGCCGCAGCAACCGGCGGCCCCAGTCGTCGAAGATGGCGTAGCTCACCGGGGTGACCAGAAGGGTCAACAGCAGGCAGAGCATCTGACCGCCGATGATCACCTTCGCCATGGAGGCACGCCCTGCCGCCCCCGGCCCGACGCCCAGGGCGATGGGGATCATCGAGGCGACCAGCAGGAGGGTGGTCATGAGGATGGGCCGCAACCGCACCTGGTTGGCCTCGAGGATGGCCTGCTCGCGAGGGACGCCGCGCTCACGGAGCACCCGCGTGTAGTCGATCTGCATGATGCCGTTCTTCTTCACGATGCCGACCAGCATGAAGAGACCGAAGATGGCGTAGATGTTGAGTTGCTCATCGATGAACACCATCCACGCCAAGGCGAACGGCAACGACAGCGGCACGGCCAAGAGGATGGAGATCGGGTGGATGAAGTGCTCGAACTGCGCCGCCAGCACCATGTACATGAAGATCACCGCCACCACGAAGGCCGTCAGGAAGTTCGTGAGCGTCTCCTTGAGTTGCTTGGCGCGCCCCACCATCACCACCCGGTATTCCGGCGGAAGATCCATCCCGGCCACGACGCGCTCGACTTCCTGAACGGCCTCGCCCAGCGAATAGGTGCCCAGGTTGGCCACCAGGGTGACCCGGCGCTGGCGCTGGAAGCGGTCGATCTGGTTCGGGCCACGGGCTTCCTCGAAGCGGACGAAGTTGCCCAGCGGCACCATCTCGGGCCGGGCCGCGGAAGCCGCGGCGGGGCGCGTCCGCACGAACACCTGCTGCAACGCCTCGGCCGTGCCCCGGCGGGAGGCCTCGGCCCTCAACCAGACGTCGTACTGCTCGTCGGCCTCCTTGAACACCCCGACGATCTCGCCGCCCACCAGGGTCCGCAGGGTGGCCGCGATGTCGGTGATGCGCAGGCCGAACTGGCTGGCCTTCTCGCGGTCGATGCGCACCTGCAGCTCGGGCTTGCGGTTGGACAGCGTGGTGTCCACGTCGGCCAGGCCCGGATTCCGGCGCAGTTCCTTCACCAAGGCCTCGGAATAGGCCGTGAGGCGCTCGAGGTCGGGCCCCACCAGGTTGAACGACAGCTCGGCGTTCCGGCCACCCCCACCGCCCAGCGGAGAGATGGCTCCCACCGAAGAACGCACATCGGGATAGCGGGCCATGATGGCACGGGCCTTGGACATCGCGTCCATCTGGCCCCAGCGGCGGGACTTCCCGCGGAGCTGTTCCAGGAATCCTCCCAATTCCGGAAGCCGGCAGTAGATGTTGGCCTGGGTGACATCGCCCTCCCCCTTGCCCACCCGGCCCCCGACCGGTCCCACCGTGACCAGCGTGTCGGTGATGGCGGTCTGGTCGCCGATGCGGATCGCCTTGAGCTGGGCCTCGACCTCGGCCGTCAGCGCCGCCGTCTGTTCCAGGCCGCTGCCCTCGGGGAGCGTCAGGGTGACCTCGAACTCGCTCGAGTCATCCATGGGCATGAACGTGAAACGGCTGGCCTTGAGCAGTGGCCATACCGAGACCACGCAGGCCAGGCTCAGGGCCATGATCACCCAGCGGTGGCGCAGGCTCCAGCGCAGCACTGTCAGGTACTGGCGACCGATCCAGACCATCCAGGGGCCGCCGTGGGCCTTCTTGAGCCGGTCGGCCTCGTCGCGCGAGCGGCGCAGGAACCGGGCCGCGAGCATCGGCGTCAGCGTGAAGCTGACGAACAGCGACACGAGGATGGCGAAGGCCACCGTGACGCCGTAGCTGCTGAAGAACATGCCGGTGCGCCCCTTCATGAAGGCCAGCGGCAGGAAGATCACCACCAACGACAGCGTGGTCGCCAACACCGCCAGCGCGATCTCGCGGGTTCCCCGGCGGGCCGCCTCGAGCGCGCTCAACCCCTGCTCCTCCATGATCCGGTGGATGTTCTCGAGGACCACGATCGCATCGTCGATCACCACGCCCACGGCGAAGGTCAGCGCCAGCATCGTGGAATTGTTGATCGTGTAGCCCATGACCCGCATCAGCGCGAAGGTCGCGACGATGGAGGTGGGGATGGCGATGCTGGCGATGACCGTGCTGCGCCAGTCGTGCATGAAGGCGAAGACCGTCAGAGCCACCAGCACCATGCCGAGCACCAGGTGGAAGGAGATCTCGCCGAGATTGCGCCGGATGAACCGCGACTGGTCCCGGATCACCGTCATGCTCACGTCGGGGGGCAGCGTCGGCTTGAGCTCGGCCAGACGGGCCTTGAGGGCATCGATCAGCCGCACCGCATTGGAGCCGCTTTGCTTGCGGACCACCAGGGTGACGGAGTTCGTTCCATTCAGGCGGGAAAGCGTCCTGGGTTCCTCGATGTCGTCGGTGACCTTGGCCACCTGCCCCAGGTAGATCGGTTGGCCTCCCGGGTCGGCGATGATCAGCCGCTCGAACGAGCCCACCGACTCCATGCGCCCGAGAGTCCGGAGCACCCACTCGCGGCCAGACTGCTGCACCCGTCCGCCCGGGATCTCCACGTTCTGCTCGGCCAGGGCCTTGCGCACGTCGCCGATGTCGAGGCCGAACTGGCGCAATCGATCGGGATCGATGGCCACCTGCACGGCCCGGACCCGCGAACCGATCAACTGGATCGCCCCGACATCCTGCACGGTCTCCAGGTTCTCCTTCAGGCGTCGGTCGACCAGGAAGGTCAGTTCCTTGAGGTCGCGCGGGGAGCTCACTGCGACCGAGAAGACCGGGGTCGCATCGACCTCGAACTTGTCGACGATGGGCGTCTCGGTGCCCGGGGGCAGGCGCGAGAGGATCGAGTTGACCTTGTCGCGCACATCCTGGGCGGCGAGGTCGCGGTTCCGCTCGAGGAAGAACTGGGCCGTGATCATCGAGACCCCCTCCCGGCTGGAGGAACTCAATTCCTCGATGCCCTCGACGGTGTTGATGATCTCCTCCATCGGCTGCGTGATGCCGGTCTCGACCTCCTCGGGCGAGGCCCCCCGCAGGGTCGTGCTCACGGTGATGATGGGCAGCTCGACATTGGGGATCTGCTCGACCCCCAGTTCGCGGAAGGCGAACCACCCCACCACGATCAGCAACACGTTGAGCATCGTGGCGAAGACCGGTCGCCGGATGCACACATCCGCCAGACCGACCCCGGGCGTCTGCGCCTCCGACCGCGACCGCGGCTCGAGCCCGTCGGCGCTCATTTGCGCACCTCCACGGCCATGCCGTCGGCGAGTTTCCCGTGACCGCTGGTGACCACCGGCTCGCCGTCGGAGACGCCCGAGACGATCTCCATCCGATCGCCCAGCACCCGGCCGGTCTTCACGACCCGGGAACGGGCGGCACCGCCTTCGACGACGAAGACCCGTGAGATCCCGGAAGACGACAGCACCGCCGACACGGGCACCACCCGCGTCGGCACGGCACGGTCCAGCACGACTTCGCCCCGGGCGAAGGTGCCCGCCTTGAGGACGCGGTCGGCGTTCGGAACAAGGGCCCCGAAATCGAACATCCGGGTGGTGAGGTTGACCTGGGGACTGATCAGGAACACCCGCCCCTCGAAGCGCCGGCCCGGGTGGGCGTCGACGGTGAAGACCACCGGAAGCTCCTTCACGACCTGCGGGGCGAAGCTTTCGGGGGCCTGGGCGATGAACTTCAGGACGCTGTCATTGACGATGCGGAAGAGGGAGGAACCGGGGCGGACGAAATCCCCCGCCGAGGCGATCCGGTCGGCCACCGCCGCCTCGAAGGGAGCACGGATCCGGCTGCGTTCCAGGTTCAGGCGGGCGACGGCCAACGCCGCTTCGGCCGCCTTCAGGGCCGCACGGGTCTGGTCGGCCTGGGCCTCGGCCGCGTCGAGGTCGGCCGGCGCGGCGACCCCGTTCTTGCGGAGGGCCTGCTGCCGCTGGAGTTCGAGCTCGGCCCCGTGGGCCAGCGCCCGCGACTGTTCCACACGCGCCTCGGCCTGATGCGCCAGGGCGGTGTAGGAATCGGTGTCGATCCAAGCCAGTTCCTGCCCGGCCTTCACCCGGTCCCCGAACTCGACGAGCGTTCGCTCCACCTTGCCCTCCACCTCGGCGGAGATGAGGGCCGAATCCTTGGCATGCAGCGTGCCCACGATGGGCAGAGTCCGGTCGACCGGCACGGTGGCCACCGGCACCACGGTGACCGGGACGGACGCCGGCGGTTGGGTCGGACGGGAGGCGGCGCCCTCCCGGGAACACCCCGCCCCCAGACCCGCCCCCAGCGCGAGGAGGCACAGCATCAGAACGAACTTCATCGCAGGCCCGACAGCCTATCGAATCGCCGTTCGAATTGGCACGGTAAACTCGCGGAAGCTCCGGCAGGACCGGTGGCGAATCCGATCGGCCGCACGCCCGGGAGAGAAGTCCTGCGGGAGGGCTTCACCCGACACCAGCGAAGCGGCCGAACGGCGCGGCTGCACCGGCTCCCAGGGATGGGGATCCTCGAGGGGTCGCCTCCCCGGACCCGGTTCGCCGGAACCCGCGTGCCCGTGCCGAATCGAGCCGCACCGCGACGGCCCTCGACCGTCCCGGATTTGCCTCGGGGCGGTTTTCGGAAGAAGCTTTTCCGATGCGCCTCGAACCCCGGACCCGGCTTCAGCACGTGCGGGAAGCTCTCCTCGAACTCCACAAGACCCTCGTGGATTCCGAGCGGGTCGGTTACGAGGCCACGGTCGGCCCGATCCCTTCGCCGAACCATTTCCTGCGCCTGCTCTCGGGCGACCCCTGGTTCGCCTGGCTGCAACCGCTCTCGCGCCACATCGTCACCCTCGACGCGGTCCTCGATCAGCGCATCCCCCCTTCCCCGGCCGAGACCGAGGATCTGCTGACCCGGACCCGCCGCATGCTCGTGGCCTCGGAGGAAGGACACGGGTTTCCCCGGAGTTATTTCGAGGCCCTGCAACGCGATCCCGACGTGGTCTTCGCCCACTCGCGCGTGGTGCTCCTGCTCCGCTGACCTCCGGCAACG
>CAYLTF010000115.1:0-10721 GCA_964386625.1 uncultured Akkermansia sp.
CCCCGGCCTACCGCCAGCGCCTGGCCGAGGGGGTCGCCCGGGCGTTGGAGTGAGCCGAGCCGCACCGATCGGTCACCGGGGTAGTCAAAAAAACTTTTGAACACTTTTTGACGCAGGAGTCTATAGTGGCGAACCGCTGGTGGTTGCCGATGGTCCGCTCGGAACCGTGTCGTTCAACGACAGGGTTCGCCGGACCGTTTGTCATGTCCGCCCCGCTGGATTCACGGCGTTGTCGGATTTTCCACCTCGGTTTCGTGCGGAATCGGGTGTCTTGGGGCACCCTTTGATGCATCGGAGCGCACCCCATGGAGCGCACCAAGGTTTGGACACCAAGAATCTGGCAATGATTGACGTAGAAAATCTGATCAAGGAGTTCGGGCCCAAGCGGGCGGTGAACGGGGTCACCTTCACGGTCCGCCGCGGCGAGATCCTCGGCTTCCTCGGGCCCAATGGTGCGGGGAAGTCGACCACCATGCGGATGATCACCGGGTTTTTCCCGCCCACCTCAGGTCGGGTCCGCATCGGTGATCACGACATTTCCGAAGACCCCATCGCGGCCAAGAAGCTCATCGGGTACCTGCCGGAGAGCGCGCCCTGCTACTCCGACATGACGGTCAACGGGTTCCTCCGTTTCACCGCCGAGATGCGCGGGATGCGCGGAGCCCAGATCGATGCGGCCGTCGCCAAGGTCGCCGGACTTTGCTTTCTCGAAGGGGTGCTCCACCAGAGTGTCGACACCCTCTCGAAGGGCTACCGTCACCGCACCTGTTTCGCGCAATCGATCCTGCACGACCCCGAAGTGCTCGTCCTGGATGAACCGACCGACGGCCTCGATCCGAACCAGAAGCACGAGGTCCGCCAGATCATCAAGCGGATGGGCCAGACCAAGGCCATCATCTTCTCGACCCACATCCTGGAAGAGGTCGAGGCCTGCTGCTCGCGGGCGATCATCATCGACCGAGGCACCGTGGTGGCCAATGGCACGCCCGCCGAATTGAAAGCGCGGGCCGACGCGGCCGGTTCTGTCCACCTCCGGGTACGCGGTGTGGCCGCCGAGACTGTCAAATCCCGTTTGTCGGGGCTGCCGGTCGCCGGCCGCGTGCAACTGCAGGACAACCCGGATGGCTCTCTCTCGGCCCGGGTCTTCCCGCGCGACAAATCCACCCGGGCCGATCTGGCCCTGTCCATCGCCCAGGCCGCCACCCAGTCCGGGTGGAGCTTCGACGAACTCCACACCGAGGAGGGACGCCTCGACGACGTCTTCCGGTCCATCACCCTTCCGGATTCGATCAAGACCCGAGAATAAGCCCTGCCGACACCGATCCGACGGTGGCCTTCGCAGCCATCACGGTCGGCGTCTCCCAGGGACCGCGACACTGACTCAACCCATTTCCCCATCCTCAACCCCATGAACGAATCGCTTCGGAACATCTGGACGATCCTGAAACGCGAGTTGACCGGCTATTTTGCTTCGCCGGTCGCCTACGTGTTCATCGTCATCTTCCTGCTGCTCAACGGCTTCTTCACCTTCATGCTCGGCGGGTTCTTCGAGCTCGGCGAGGCCTCGCTCTCACGCCCCTTCTTCAACTGGCACCCGTGGCTCTACCTCTTCTTGGTGCCGGCCGCCGGCATGCGCCTGTGGGCTGAAGAACGCCGGGTGGGCACCCTGGAACTGCTGCTCACCATGCCGATCACGGCCGCGCAGGCCATCATCGGCAAATTCCTCGCCTGCTGGGCCTTCCTGGCGCTGGCGCTCGCGCTCACTTTCCCGGTGGTCGGAACCGTGTTCTACCTCGGCCATCCCGATGGCGGCGCGATCTTCGCCGGATACGTGGGCAGCCTGCTCCTCGCCGGGGCCTACCTGGCCGTCACCGTGGCCACCTCGGCGATGACCCGCAACCAGGTCATCAGCTTCATCTTGTCGGTGGTCATCTGCTTCTTCCTCATCCTCGCCGGTTGGGAGCCGGTCACGAGCCTGCTCGTCCGGTGGGCCCCCGCGGGACTCGTCGACCTCGTGACCGGGTTCTCGGTCATGCCTCACTTCGCCAGCTTCCAGCGCGGGGTGATCGACTTCAGGGACCTGCTCTTCTTCGCCTCGGTCATCGTCTTCAGCCTCTTCGGCACCAGTGTGATCCTCCGCGGACTCCGCGGCGCCTGAACCTTCCGACTCTTCCTGCGCCATGAAACAGACCAAGATCCAAACCCTGCTGTTCTCGACCGCCGGCGTCGGCCTGGCCTTCGTCGCGATCACCGGTCTGAACCTGCTGTTCAGCCCGGTCCGGGCCCGCCTCGACCTGACGGCCGACGGCCTGCACACCCTGTCCGAGGGTTCCCGCAAGATCCTCTCGAAGATCGACTCCAACGTGGAGGTCCGCCTCTACGTGTCGCGGAGTGAGAACCGGATGCCCAGCGCCCTCAAGAACTACGCCCAGACCGTGGAGGATCTCCTCCAGGAATTCCGGGCCGCTTCCGGAGGCAAGATCACCATCAAACGCCTGGATCCCGAGCCCGATTCCGAGGCCGAGGACACCGCCAAGCTCGACGGCATCGAACCGGTTTCGCTGGGCCAGATGGGCGGCGACCCGATCTACTTCGGCATGGCGGTGAGCCTCGCCCCCGAGACGAAAGCCATCCCCTTCCTGTCGCCCCAGCGCGAGAAACTCCTCGAGTACGACATCGCCCGGGTGATCTCCCAGGTCATCGCCACCAACAAGCCGGTGCTGGGTGTGATGAGCCCGCTCCCGGTGCTGGGCGGCCCCTCGATGAACCCCATGATGATGCAGATGGGGCGCCAGTCGCAGCAACAGCCCTGGATCACCTTCAGCGAGCTCAAGCGCGACTTCACGGTGGAAAGCGTCCCGATGGACAGCGATTCCATCCCGGAGAAGATCCAGGTCCTGATGGTGGTCCACCCGAAGGACATCTCCGAGAAGGCCCAGTTCGCCATCGACCAGTTCGTGCTGCGCGGCGGCAAGCTGATCGCTTTCCTCGACACGCAGTGCATCACCGACAACCGCAACCCCAACCCGATGGGGCTGAACCTCGGGGGCGGCTCCAGCCTGCCCAAGCTGCTCGAGAAGTGGGGCATCGGCCTCGACACCTCCAAGGTCGTGGCCGACCGCACCTTCAGCCGCGAGCTGCAGGGCCGGGACGGTCGCCCGCAGCCGGTGCCGGCCTTCCTGTTCCTCAACGCCGACGGCGTGAACCGGGATGATGCGGTGACCAGCCAGAGCGACAACCTGTGGCTGCCGTTCGCCGGCGGCTTCACCGGCAAGGCCGCCGACGGTCTCCGCGCCGACGTGCTGCTCAAGTCCTCCGAAGATTCGCAACTGGTCGACGGCATGACGTCGCAGTTCAACGGGGCCAAGATCCTCGACGAGTTCGCCCCGTCCCGCACCAACTACCCCCTGGCCCTCCGGCTCTCGGGCAAGTTCAAGACCGCCTTCCCGTCGGGCAAGCCCGGCGACACCAACTCGGCCAGCCTGAAGGAGGGCAAGTCGGACACCGTGGTGTACCTCTTCGGCGACGTCGACTTCCTGAACGACGCCTATTCGGTCGAGGTCAACCCGATGCTGGGCTTGGCCATGCCGCGCAACGGCAACCTGGCGCTGGTGCAGAACCTCGTCGAGCAGGCCTCGGGTGACGTCAATCTGGTCGGGGCCCGCGGTCGTGCTTCGGTGAGCCGTCCGTTCACGGTCGTCCAGAAGATGGAGGCCGAGGCGCGCGCCCGGTACCAGGGCAAGATCGAGGGCCTCAACCGCAAGGTCGAGGAGCTCCAGAGCAAGCTGAACGACGTCCAGATCAAGCAGGAGGGCAACACCTCCAAGATCATCCTCACCAAGGACCAGCAGGACGCCATCGCCAACTTCAAGAAGCAGCAGGTCGAGGCCCGCAAAGACCTCCGCAAGGAGCGCCGCAACCTCGATGTCGACGTCAAGAATCTCGAAAACCGGGTCAAATGGCTGAACATCGCCGCGATGCCCCTGCTGGTCTCGGCCGCCGGCATCGCCCTGGCCATCGCCCGCAAGAACCGCACGAACGCCAAATGAACACCAAGCAACTGGCCATCCTCGTCGCCGTCGGCCTCGCCCTGGGCGGCGCGGGTCTCTATGTCCGCAACCAGCAGTCCGCCGGCTACCGGCAATCATCGGCGCAACTCGGAGGAGTGCTCCTGTCCGGGTTGGACGCCTCGGCGCTGTCCGGGCTGCGCATCACGCAGGGCACGAACCAACTGAACATCGTCAAATCGGGCAACGACTGGACGGTGAAGGAGCGCGGCGGCTATCCCGCCAATTTCGGCTCCATCCAGGACTTCGTGCGCAAACTGGTGGACCTCAAGGCCACGCAACCGGTGCAAGTCGGGCCGTCCCGCCTGCCCGTCCTCGAGCTGGTCTCGCCGGACAAGGGGCCCGGAGTCCTGGTGGAGTTGCTCGGGGCCGACGGCAAGACGACCCGATCGCTGCTCCTCGGCAAGAAGCACACCAAGGGAGGACAAGACGACGGCGGCATGGCGGCCATGGGTGGCGCCTGGCCCATCGGCCGGTATGTCATGGTCGACAACAAGATCGAGACCGTGGCCCTGGTGAATGAACCCCTGGCCAACGCAGAACCTAAGCCCGAACAATGGCTCGAGAAGGAATGGCTCAAGGTGGAACAACCGATCTCGGTCACCATCAGCCATCCCGATGCCACCAACAGCTTCAGCCTCACCCGGACCAACGAGTTTTCGGAATGGTCCCTGGTCGACACCAAGGCCGAGGAGAAGGTCGACACCGCCAAGACCGGCGTCTTCAGTTCGCTGCTCAGCTCGCCGAGCTTCGATGACGTGATCGTCGACGCCCAACCTGCGGCCTTGGGGCTCGACAACCCTGTCCAGGCCAAGATCAAGACCGCGGGCGGCTGGACCTACACCGTCAAGGTCGGCAAGGCGCAGGATGGCGACCGCTACCCGGTCCAGTTCACCACCGAGGCCCAGCTGAAGACCCAGCGCACACCCGGCAAGGACGAGAAGAAGGAAGACGCCGAGAAGCTCGACAAGGAGTTCGCCGAGAAGCTCAAGAAGCAGCAGGAGAAGCTCGCCGCCGAGCAGGCCCGGGGTCGTTGGACCTACCTGGTCAGCAAGTGGTCCATCGACTCCCTGCTCAAGAAGCGCTCGGAGCTGATGGTCGACCCGAAGAAGGACGAGGCCCCGGCCCCGCCCGACGCGGTGTCCTCACCGGTGTCTCTCCCCAATCTCGGGCAGTGATGCCAACGTAAGCCGAGGTGGCCGACCAGCGGTGTCACCACCCAGGGAGCCTTGGTTGATCCAAGGCTGAAGTCACCCCAGCGGACCCGTCCCTCCATGCAGGGCCGGGTCCGTTTCGGATCTCGAGGATGAACCTCAGCTCACCGAGTCGTTGGCAGGCGGATTCAGGGCATCCTGTTCGGGGCGAACGTGTTTCCCCGAGCGGTGAGGGGCCGCAGAGGCGGAGGCCCTGGCCAGTCCTCTGATTCCTGCGGATTCTGCACACTCACCCGTGCCGCACGGTTCCCTGCGGAATCACGGACGGAGTCCAAGTTGGCATCAAGCCCTGGCTTTCTGCGCGGCGCGGGCCTCGGTCAGGATCCGCATCTCCTCGGCGGCCACCCGGCGGTGGTCGTAGCGCTCGACAAACCGGCGACCTTCGATGCCCCGACGACGGGCCTCCTCGGGATGGTCCAGCCAGTGCAGCACCCGGGTCGCCGTCGCAGAGACATCCTTCGACGGCACCAGATCCAATTGACCAGGGAACACGCTGCGGAACACCGGCACCTCCATCGCCACCACGGGCAGTCCCGCGGCGAGGAACTCGTTGACCGACAGCCCCCAACCTTCCTCTCGGGAGAGGCTCAGGCCCACCCGCGCCTTGGAGACCAGCGCCACTTTCTCCGGCTCGGACACCGGGCCCGAGAAGTGGACCGCATCGCCCAGACCTGCCGCCTCGAACCGGGCCTTGAGTTCGGCTCGATGGGGGCCTTCGCCGATCACCAGCAAGCGCGCACCGGCCCGTCGTTGACGGATCGCCTGCCACAAGGGCACGGCATCGAACACCCCTTTGTGTTCGTGGACCCGGCCCAGCAACACCGCGTCGAACTCCTTGGGCAGGTCGACCGACAGCGGAATCCGCTCCAGGTCGATGCCATACCCCGTCGCGAACGTCCTGCTCGGCCGGAGTCCGAGTTGGGATTCCAGGGTGTTGAAATCACGGGCGATCAATTCGGTCCCGCACAGGATCGCATCGGCCTCGCGGTTCAACCACCGTGCCGTGGTGCGCTCGGAGAGGAAGTGCATCCGGTCGAACAGCCCCGCGGGCTGACGCTGGGTGGAAAGCACATGGTGGATCTTCACCGTCAGGGCCGCGCCGCAGCGACGGGCCAAGGTGCGTGCCGGCCCGACCTCATAGATGAATTGGGCACAGGCAAGGATCACGTCGTACTGCACCGGCAAACGGGTGAACCGGGCTGTCAGCATCCTCCAGGCGAAGGCCGGCAGGTATCGCCAGGTCTGCCCCAGGTAGCGGTTGGGATCGAAGAGGTTGTCGCTGCTGATCAACTGGGATCGGGGATAGAGGCTCTGGAACACCGGCCAGGCCGAGCGGGCCACCAGGAAATCCACCCGATGCCCCGCGGCGATCCAGTGTTCCACCACCCCGGCGAAGTAGGTCTGCACCCCGGAGACCGACCGCGCGTCCAGCGCGGAGTTGTACACGATCAGAATCTGCACCGACCCGATCGAACCCGATTACGGGATCCCCCGCCAGCCTGCGCGTGGGGCTTTCCGCGGAACCGCACTCGGAGGTGTTTCCGGGAAGATCCTCGATGCTGCGAGCTCCATCCCTGCAAGACGAGCGGCGACGGCGATCCAAGGTTGGCCGCAGCGTCTTCAGGGCTGGAAACGGGGAGCCGACTGGCCCATGCTGGTCTTCTTCGATGATCCTGCCTCAACTGCTATGGCGTTTCGTCCACCATCGTGATGACCCGGAGTTCTACCGGATGCAGGCGGTGGATGCGATCGCTTGGATCGAAGAAGGAGGCATCCGGATCGGACCCGGAACGCGGGTCCTGGATTTGGGCTGCGGGCACGGGGTGTTCGGGGGCGAACTGCTCCGTCGGGGCTGCACGGTGACCTTCGCCGATGAACAGAACCACCTGCTCCCCGAATTCCGCGCCTGCCCCTTCGTGAGCGTGAACCTCGACAAGGATTCGCTGGATCGGCTGGGACACCACGATCTGGTGATCTGTTCGAATGTGCTCGAACACCTCTCCCAGCCGGAAGCCTTCCTGTCGCGGGCCCACCAGTTGCTTTCGCCGGGAGGCCGGTTCTACCTGAGTTGGACCAACTGGCTGTCCCCGTGGGGCGGCCACGAGTTCTCGCCGTGGCATTACCTGGGGCCGAAGATCGGTCCGGCCATCCACGACCAACTCGGCAAGGGCCGTTTCCATCGCCCGGGCGTCAACCTCTTCGTCACCTCCATCGGGTCGATCCTCCGTCACCTGGAGTCATCGACCGCACTCACCATCACCCGACGGGCTCCCCGCTACTACCCGGAGTTCTGGTTCCTCCTGCACCTGCCGATCGTGCGGGAGTTCCTGTCGTGGAACTGCGCCCTGTTGCTCAAATCCCGACCGGGAAGCCGTCCGGGAATCGAAGAGCACGGCGTCCCGTCCCAGCCCTGACACTGCTTTTGCCATGAACGCCCCGTTTCCATCCGCCCCGCGCCGCCTGAACGTCGGCTGCGGCCTCGATATCCGCGAGGGCTGGGTGAATCTGGACTCCGTCGATTACGGCGGGAACCAGCTGTGCGACCTCAACCAATATCCCTGGCCCTTCCCCGACAACCACTTCGACGAGGTCTACGCGTCGCACATCCTGGAGCACATGGGCAACTTCAACGCCGTGGTCACCGAGATTTGGCGGGTGTGCCGTCCCGGAGCGATCATCACCGTGAAGGTCCCGTTCTTCCTCAGCACCAAGTTCTATTCGGAACCCGACCACCGGATCCCCTTCGGCATCCGATCCTTCGACAACTACGAAGACATCACCGGGCGGCAGCTGAAGTTCTATGAGCAGTGGAAACTGGGCCACCGCACCAATTACGGCAGCAAGGCCCGCTTCGTGGTCGAGTCGAAGCGCTTCCATTTCTCCAACTTCGCCCTGCTGAAGTGGCTCAACGGTCCCATCAACCTCGAACCCGTGATCTTCGAGCGCTTCTTCGCGACGCTGCTCACGCCAGAAGAGGTCCATTTCCGTCTGAGGGTGTCGAAGAACCAGAACTGACGCCCCGGGGTTCTCCCAAAGTCTCGAAGTCTGAACCGACTCGCGCCGCTCGTCACAAGACCGGGCGCCCATCCGAAACAATCCCGGTTCGACACACCCGGCGATTCCGGTCATCCTCAACTCTTTATGTTCGAAGTCACCCGGTCCCAACTGGACGCCATCACGTCCAAGCTCGGACAACTGCGCCGTTTCATCGACCTGCCCGAGGCCACCAAGCGCCTCGCCGAGTACGAGGCGCAGATGGCTTCCGACGCCTTCTGGAGCAACCAGGAGACCGCCAAGAAGATCATCGAGGAGTCCAACGCCCTGAAGAAGAAGGCCGAACCGCTGATCCAATTCGGGAAGCGGGCCGATGATGTGCTCGTGCTGCTGGAACTGGGCGAGGCCGAACCGCAGGCCGGACAGGATGCGGTCCAGGCCGAGGCCGACGCCGAGCTGGCCAAACTGGAGCGCGAGATCGAAGCGTACGAATTGGAGGTGCTGCTCACCGGCCCCCATGACCGCCGCAGCGCCATCTTCAGCGTCCAGGCCGGCGCCGGCGGAACCGAGGCCCAGGACTGGGCCCAGATGCTCTCCCGCATGTACGAGCGCTGGTTCGAGAGCCGCGGTTGGGAATTCGAATCCACCGATGCCTTGCCGGGTGAACAGGCCGGTCTCAAGAGCGTCACCTACCGGGTCACCGGCCACAACGCCTACGGCTTCTGCAAGGCCGAGCGCGGGGTGCACCGATTGGTCCGCATCTCCCCCTTCGATTCCAACAAGCGCCGGCACACCAGCTTCGCCAGCGTGGACGTCATCGCCGAGATCGACGACATCTCCGAGAGCGACATCGTCATCCCCAAGAGCGAGATCCAGCGCGACACCTTCCGTTCCGGCGGCAAGGGCGGACAGAACGTCAACAAGGTGGAAACGGCCGTCCGACTGACGCACATCCCCACCGGATTGGTCGCCGCCTCGCAGGCCCAGCGCAGTCAGGCCCAGAACGAGGCCACGGCGATGACCATGCTGATCTCCAAGCTCTTCGCGCTGAAGCTCGACCAGGCCAAGTCCGACATGGACAAGTTCTACGGCGAGAAGGGCAGCGTCAGCTGGGGCAACCAGATCCGCAGCTACGTCTTCCAGCCCTACCGCATGGTCAAGGACCTGCGCACCGGCGTGCAGACCAGCGATGTGCAGGGAGTCATGGATGGCGCGTTGGATCCGTTCGTCAACGGGTGGCTGCGCGGCGGTTGCCCCACCAAGCGCATGCAGGGCGTCGGCGACGACGAGGAGTAAGCGATCGGGGGCCGATCAGCGGGTCCCCACCGCGAGCAAGGTCTCCAGACAGGGTTCCTGCTCTTCCCGGGCCACCTTGGTGATCTCGATCGCGGTGAATCCTGCCGCCTCCAACCAACGGTGCAGGTCGCTTTCGGCGAACCCGAGCCAGCGATCCCCGTACAACTCCCGGGCCTGGACGAAGCGGTGCTTCACCAGATCGAGGATCATCACCCGCCCGCCGGGGCGCAGGATCCTGGCAGCCGCCTGGAGGGCCTTGGATGGGTCCTCCGCGTGATGCAACGCCTGGCTGAGGATCACCAGGTCCACCGATGATGCCTCGATGGGCGGGTTCTGCAGGTCTCCCTGCCGGAACTCGAGATTGGTCAGACCATTCTGCCGGGCTTTCTTGGCCCCGAACTGGACCATCTTCTCGGAATTGTCGACCGCGATGACGCTGCGGCACCGACGGGCGAGCAACTCCGCCAGCAATCCCTCGCCCGAACCCAGGTCCGCCACATCGATGGCCGGCAGCATCCGCAGCAACAGATGCCCGAACGCCTGCCAGGACCTTCCTGGGCCATAGCTTCGGTCGAATCGTCCCGCCACCTGGTTGAAATACACCTGGGCCTGCTCTTCCCGACGGGCCAGCACCCGGCGCAGGTTGAGTTGATCTCCCTCGTAATCGGGCAACTCCTTGGCCCCCTGCATCGCCAGTCGCGTGAACTCCCGCACTTGAACATCGGCCTGGGGATTCAGGCGATAAAAGGTCCGTTTGCCCTCCCGCCTCGACAACACCAACCCCGTCTCCGCCAGCAGGCTCAGGTGGGTCGACACCCGCGACTGCCCCAGGCCCGTGATCTCCTGGATCTCATTCACCGGCAACTCCTCCGACTCCAGCAACGCCACGATCCGCAGGCGGGTCGGATCCGCCAAGGCACGCAGAGATCGGAGGGTGGGAGTCATGGAGGTAGGAAAACCGGAGGGCGATTGAACTCCTCCGCTCGCCCCAGAACAAGCTTCTCTCACCCCGGCAGGCTGTGGGGGGGACATCCCTAACACTGGCGCACCGGACATCGGGAATCGTCCGCCCTGCGATTCCCCGCTGTTGCCACTGCCCAGACCAACCGGAGCAGCATCGTCCCCTGCCAAAGGTACTCAGGCGGAGCGG
>CAYLTF010000116.1:0-10651 GCA_964386625.1 uncultured Akkermansia sp.
TGCGTGACGAGAACCTGCTGCCGTGGCCCCGCCCGCCCGAAGGGGTCCGCGACCAACTCGGGGAATACTACGGACTCATTGAACACCTCGACGCCCAGATCGGGCGTGTGCTCGACGCCCTGGCCCGATCACCCCACGCCACCAACACGATCGTCGTCTACGCCGCCGACCACGGACTGGCCCTGGGCAGCCACGGGTTGTTGGGCAAGCAGAGCGTCTACGAGCACAGCATGCGCTGTCCGCTGATCCTGGCGGGCCCCGGGATCCCGGCCGGCGGTTCCACCGACGCCTTCACCTACCTCTTCGACCTTTTCCCCACGCTCTGCGGCCTCACCGGGGCACCGGCACCGACCGGGTTGGCCGGATCGGATCTCCGCCCGTTGTGGACCGGCGAGGCGAAGCGGGTCCGGGACTCGGTCTTCCTGCCCTATCAGGGGCTGATGCGTGCCGTGCGTGACGAACGCTGGAAGCTCATCTGCTATCCGCCGGTGAATCATCGCCAACTGTTCGACCTCGCCCACGACCCCGACGAGCGGGTGGACGTCTCCGGTGATCCCGACAACGCCCCGGTGGTGGCCCGATTGCTGGCCAAGATGGCCGAGTGGCAGGCGCGCGTCGGCGACACCCAGCCGCTGAGCGTCCCGAATCCCAAGCCGTTGATCCGCGACCTCACCGGTCACCCCCGCAAGCCCGACCAGTGGCAGCCCCGCTGGATCGTCGAGAAGTACTTCTGAGCCCCCGCGGGCGCATCCCGGATCGTTTCCCGGGTGCCTCCGTCGCATGCGGGCGGTTTCAGGGGACTTGCCGAGGGATCTCCCGCCCAGCACCGTTGGGGGCGTGACTCTTGAAGATTCTCTGGGGGACATCCTCCGCAAGGCCCGCACGTCAACGCACACCGAGGTGGCCGCCGCCGCGCAGGCCGCCGGGATCTCCACCGCGGAGTACGAGCGCATGGAAGAGAGCGGAAAGGCGGCCGCGGGCTGCCGCTTCGCCGAACTCGGATCCAGGCTGTCCCTGGATGGGGCCAAGCTGAAGCGGATCGCCGACGGCTGGCTGCCCAAGCCGATCTCGACCTCCGGTTGGTGCGAATTGCGCGTGGTCACCACCCAGGGCGAGGGCATGGCCGTCCACGCCTACCTGGTCTGGGACGAGGTCACCCGCGAGGCGGCCGTCTTCGACACGGGCTTCGATGCGGCTCCGATCCTTGCGTTGATCGATGAGCACGGTCTCCAGCTCAAGCACATCTTCATCACGCATTCCCATGGCGACCATGTCGCCGGATTGGCGGGCTTGAGGGCGCGTTTCCCCAAGGCGCGCATCCACACCAACTCCAAGAACGCCCCGGTCGAGCAGCGCATCCGCCCCAACGATTTCATCATGCTGGGCAGCCTGCGCGTCACCAATCGCGACACCCCGGGGCATGCCGAGGACGGGGTCACCTACATCGTGGGCAACTGGCCCGAGGACGCCCCGCACGTGGCCATCGTGGGCGACGCCCTCTTCGCCGGGTCCATGGGTGGGGCGCGGGATCAGTTGGAGTTGGCCCGCTCGAAAGTCCGTGAACAGATTTTCTCGCTGCCCGCCGAGACGCTAGTGTGTCCGGGTCACGGTCCGCTCACGACCGTCGAGCAGGAGAAGGCCAACAACCCTTGGTTCCCATGAATGCGTGCACAGGCCGGAGTTCCCACTGTCCGCCACTGGCGACAGTGTTGATCGCGATGTCGCTGCTGCTGTCGCTCGCGGCGGCAATGCCCTCGTTGGTCGCGCAAGAGACCCCGGCCGTCGCCGCGTCACCGTCGGATCCCAAGCCGTCGGTGTCGCCCCCATCGCCTTCCCCGGCCAAGCTTCAAGAGACACCCCAGGCCGCTCCGGTTCCGCAAAGACCGGTCCTGCTGGTGCGGCCTTCGACGGTTCCTCTGGGTGACAATTCGGTGATCGCGGTCAGTCCGCAGGAGGCACGCCAGGAGTTGCAGGGCATCGAGAGCGGGTTGTTCCGGCGGACCTTGGCCGAGCCGAAGGTGCTTTCCGTGCCCGAGCAGGGTGGGTGGGTGCGGGGGTTCTTCAAGGAACCCAAGGCCTCGAAACTGTGGTCCTTCTTCAATCCGAAGGCGCCGCTCGACAGCCAGACCGACCTGATGCGTTCGGCCCGGATCTTCGGCATCCGGGGAGACGCCCCCTTGCCCCACTCCCTGCAGGATCCGGTGCACATCGAGCCCGTCGGCATCCGGTTCTGGCAGATCAATCGCTGACCCTCCGTCGATGTCCGCGGAACCGCCACCAGAGAGGGCGGCGGCAAATCGTCGACCGTGCCGTTGATTTCCTTTCGGGGTTCCCGACATTCGCCCCGCATGACTCCCCATTCCACCGACAGGGACCCGTCTTCGCCGGCGACGTTGACCGCGGGGTCCCGACGGCAGGCCATGGACTGGGGACTGGTCCTCATCAGCCAGGGGATCCCGGCGGTGATCGAACGGGTGGAGGCGGGGGCGGATTCTGGGGATCCTGCCGTGACACCGTCGGATCCAGGCTCGGGCGTCGCCGTCGAGTCCACCGAGTCACAGCGTCCCGCCGTTGCCGGTGGAGCGGGGCGTCGGTCCCGCCGATCCCGCCGCTCGCCCCCATCGCGTCGATCCCGTGCGACCGCATGGCGGTTGCAGGTCGATCCGGGATCGCTGGAGCGGGCTCTGGCGGTGATCGAGGCATACCGGCATGAGAATCCCCGCTTCGACTGGCAGCGCTCCGCCGCCGCCGCCGACCGGTCGATGTCCTGGGCGCCGGGTGCGTTGGCCTGGGCCCTGGCGTTGTGCCTCCTGCATGCCCTGTTGCCCCCGGTCCTCCGCTCCGCCGGTTGGGTCGAGGTGGCGTCGGTCCGCCAGGAGGGGCAGTGGTGGCGTCTCTTCACCGCCACCTGGTTGCACGCCGATGTGGCCCACCTGGCGTCGAATGTCGGCACCGGCGCGCTCACCCTCGGGTTCGCCATGGGGCGACAGGGCCCGGCGACCGCCCTGAGCCTGAGCCTCCTGGCCGGCACCGCCGCCAATGTGCCGGGGATGCTCCTCCGCGAACCGTCCGCCCGCGCACTCGGAGCCTCGGGCGTGGTGATGGCCGCACTCGGCCTGTTGGCCGGTCACGCCGTCGTCTGGTGGCGTCTCAGCCGGTATGCCTCCAAGCCGGTCTGGATCAGTCTCGGAGCCGGCGGCTTTCTCTTCCTGAGCCTCGGGGTCGACCCCTCCTCGGATGTGCTCGCCCATGCCGGCGGTTTTCTCGCGGGAATCGTGCTCGGGGCACTGGCCGCCTGGTTCCGCTGGGGGCGCTTCGAGCGGCTCTGGGCCCTGGCCTACCCCGTGTTGGCGGTGGGCCCCTGGCTCATGGCCTGGTCCCACCGGGGGCGGTGATTCGCCTAGGACTGCGGCGAAGGCAGCGGGGTCAGTTTGCCCTCGCGGTCCACGGTGTAATCGACCCCCCGCCAGTGCACGGTGTCGCCGACGATGGATGCCGCCCACACGGCCGCGCCCAGCAGGTCCTTGCCGGCGGCCATGCCGAACACGAACGGATCCCCGCGGCGGTCGCGCCCGGGCAGGGCCGACAATCGCCAGGCCAGCGCATGCGCCATCGTCGAGCGGGCGATGACCATCCCCATGAAGAGCCCGATCCATGGGCCGCGGCTTTGCGGCGGCAGCGACGGATGCAGCCAGACCACGGCCGCCGCCAGCGTGTTCCACAGCGTGCCGTTGGCGAGGATGCTGGCGATGTAGGGACCGGGTCGGCAGACGCGGATGGTGCGGTTCCAGCGCACCTGATGGGTCCAGATGGCCTTCCAGCCCGTGGGGGCGTCGAGGCATTCCACCACCACGGGCGTCAGCTCGATGCGCCCGCCGGCCGCGGCGATGCGGTGGCCCAGTTGGAAATCGTCGGCCAAGTGGTCGGCCACGGCACGGAACCCGCCGATGCCCTGGAGGGCCGAGCGGCGCATCAGCATCGAGGCACCCAGCGCGAAATCCATCGGGGCCAGGGTGCGTGATTGCAGCACCTGGCTCCAGAAGTCGGCGTTCACGGCCGTCGCCTCCCACTCCATCGCCGTGTTGCAGGGGTTGGCCAGGCGGTAGAAGCAGTGCACCAGGGCGACCGCGGGATTCTCCAGTGGCAGGACCATCTGCGACAGCAGGTCCGGAGGCGCCAGCACGTCGGCGTCGCTCACCAGCACCAGCTCCTGGCTGATCAGGGGCTCCGCCTGCGCCAGCTTGGAGACCTTGGCGTTGGCTCCCACCCGCTCCGGGAACACCAGCAGGCGGGCGTCCCGATCCGGGTGCTCCGCGATGAGGCGACGCACCAGCGGCACCACCGGGTCGGCCTCGTCGGCCACCACGAAGAGGAACTGCAGCGGGCCCGCGTGATCCTGGGTGAGCCAGCTGCGCAGGCAGCGCTCGGAGTGCCCCGGGTCGAGTCCCTTGAGCGGCTTGAGGACTGTGATGCCCGGAGCGAAGCCGGTCCCGGGTCGCCGGCGGTGCAGGGGGAATCGCCATGCCGCGACGAACTGCCAGGTGACGATGCCGAAGCTCAGGATCGCCAGCAGGGCCGGGATGCCCAGGGTCAGCAGGTTCGGCAGGTTCGTCATGGGGGTCGTCTCGGTGTGGCGGGAGGTCCGCGGGGACGCCGTGCTCAACGGGCCGCGCTGCCGACGGCATCGCTCCATCGGCCGCCGCCGAGGCGCTCGGTCAATCCCTCGACCAGTTCGCGCACCAGGCCGGGGCCCTCGTAGACCAATCCGGAGTACACCTGGACCAGCGTGGCCCCGGCCGTGACTTTCTCCCAGGCGTCGGCCGCCGTGAAGATGCCTCCCACCCCGATGATCGGCACCGTGCCCCGTGTCTGACGATAGAGATGACGCACCACCTCGGTGCTGCGGGACGCCAGCGGACGCCCGCTGAGGCCTCCGGCCTCGCGGTAGATCCGCTGGGCCAGGTAGTCCTGCTGTTCCGGGCGGGTGATGGTGGTGTTGGTGGCCACCAGTCCGGAGATCCGGCCCGGGGCGACGAGGCTCACGATCTCATCCAGCGCGTCGAGCGACAGGTCCGGGGCGACCTTGACCAACACGGGCTTGAGGGGTCCGCCACCGGCCAGCTCGGTGTTCACCGATTGCATCGCCGACAGGATGTCGTCGAGGGCCGCCTTGTCCTGGAGTTGGCGCAGGTTGGGCGTGTTCGGGGAACTGACATTGACCACGAAGAAATCGGCCAGCGGCCACAGGGTGCGGAACGACTGCGCGTATTCGGCGGGGGCCTGCTCCAGCGGGGTGATCTTCGATTTGCCCAGATTGATGCCCACGGGATGCGAGGGCCAAAGCCCCTCGGATCGCCAGGCCGCCAACCGTTCGGCCAGGGCGGTCGCGCCGCCGTTGTTGAAACCCATGCGGTTGACGAGCGCCTCGTCCGGCACGTGCCGGAACATCCGCGGCAGGGGATTGCCCGGTTGGGCGTGGGCGGTCACGCCTCCGAGCTCGCTGAATCCGAACCCGAGCGCTTCCCACATGGGCACGGCCACGCCCTGCTTGTCCATGCCGGCGGCGAGTCCGACCGGATTGGGGAAGCGCAGGCCGAGGGTCTCCACCGGCAGCGGTGCCGTCTCGAAGAGCGCCTGAGCCAGCTTGCGTGATCCCACGCAACGACTGGCCCGGGCCAGCAGTCCCAGGGTCCGGTTGTGCACCGTCTCGGAGTCCTGGGCGAAGAGGAACGGGCGGGCGATGTTGCGATACAGCCAACTCATGCGGCCGACAGACTGCCCGGAACGGGGCGTTTCGGGCAAATGGGCTTTGCCGGGGAGTCCGTCTGCGGACCGGGCTTCGTCCTCCTGGGATTCCACCGGGCCCCGTTGTCGGATCGGGACCGGCGATCGAGACCCGATGCGTTTCCCGACCGCGGCCGAAAAAGCCGCTTCCTTGGCAGCCGGCGGGTTGGCAGCGTCCTTGAGCGCATGCGAGCGTATGCGCCGCCCCAAGATTCCGATGTCCACCGTCCTCCATGACAATGCCCAGCCTCGGCCCATCCGAGGTGCGGGCCTGATCCGTGCCCTGCCCCTCGGACGCAAATGCCACGCGCTCCTGGGCTGGATCAACGGGACTTCCGGCCTGGTTTCCGTTCCGTTCGGGGCCGGTCGGCTCGCCCATCCCGCCTCGTGGACCAAGGCGGTGGCCACCCTGCTGGTCGCCGGCGAAGCCCTGCTGCCGGAGTTCGGGTTGATCGCCCCGATCCTCCGCACCCTTCGGAAGGGCACCGTGGTCGATGTCGGCGCCAACATCGGCTATTTCCCGCTGCTCATCCGTCGCGAGACCGCGCTGCCCATCCTCGGTTTCGAGCCGCAACCCTTCCTCCACGAACTGGCGTCCACCAGCGTGGCCGACAGCCGGCTTCGGGATGTCGAGTTGCGACGCCTGGCCTGTGGTGACGCCCCGGGCGAGGTGCTTTTCCAGAGCGGCCCGAACGGCAACATCGTCTCGGCCGAAGAGGCTCGGGCGGCCGCCCAGGCCGGTGCGGGTTCCGACGCGAACGCCTCCGAGGATCTCGACTCCGCCGCGCAGACCACCCTCAAGCGGCGTCCCATCATCCCGGTGCCGGTGGTCACCCTCGACACCGAACTGTCCCGGACCCCGGTCGCCCTGATGAAGATCGACTGCGAGGGCTACGAGCTGAGGATCCTGCAGGGGGCCCGGCAGATCCTGCTCCGTGACCGCCCCTTCCTGCTGATCGAGGTCCATCCGCAGTTTCTGCCGCAATTCGGCGGCAGTGTGCGCCAAGTGGTCGATTTCCTGTCCCCGATGTACGACCTCGAGGCCTGGGATTTCAGCCCCGACCGCGGTTCGCTCGGACTCTTCCGCAGCCTGACCCGATATGCCCCGGATCGTGGCCGCAGATTCCCCGACATGGAATCGATGATCACCGCCGCGGCCACGCCCCCGTTGCCCACCCAGTTGTACCTCCTGGCCCATCCCAAGGCCTGAACTGAAATCGACCCGACCCGACCGAGCCATGGGCACGTTTCTCCGCCAACTCTGGCCGTTTGTTGCCCCCCATCGCGGCCGGTTGGTGGCGGGAGCCTTGTCGGGCCTGATCTACGCGCTGGGAGGCTCTCTGTTGTTGCTGGCGGTGAAGCTGGTCCTCGAAGCCATCTTCCCCACCGAAGGGGCTCGAGATTTGGTTCAATCGCTCGGGAAGCTGCCGGCGCTGCTCCGGGATCCGCTGCTGGCGGCCATGGAATCCCTGCACAGCCGTGTCGATACGGGGTCGCTGCCCTGGATCATCGCCAGCGTTCCAATGGCCATGGTTCTCCGCGGCGGGGGGGCCTACTTGAGCCTCTACTGCATGACCTGGGTGGGCACGGCGACGATCCATGACCTGCGGGTTCGGATTTTTGATCATTTGGAGCGGCTATCGCTGGATTACTTCACGACGGCCCGGACGGGGGATCTCCAGTCCCGGCTGATGAACGATACCCAGGCGATCCAGCAGTGCATCGCTCAGGGGTTCTCCACCATCGCCCGTGAACCGGCGACCGTGGTCGGCATCCTGATTTTCCTCTTCTCCATGCAGACCCGACTCACCCTGGTGGCCCTGGTCGTGTTTCCATTGGTGGTGGTTCCGGTGGTGATCTACGGCCGGAAGGTGCGGCGTTCATGGAAGGCGGCCCAGACCCACACGGCCGAATTGAGCGATCTCATGCAGGAGGCCTTCACGGGGATCCGTGTGGTCAAGGCCTTCAACCTGGAGGCCACCATGACCGAGCGCTTCAGTGCTACCTCACGGCGCATCACGGGTCAGTTCATGCGGTTCGTTCGTGGGAGCGAAATCCCGGGTCCGGTCATCGAGACGTTCGGGGCTGTTGGCGTCAGCATCATGCTGTTCTACGTGCTGCGGTTGCCCGCCGGCGAGCGACCGAGCTCGGGCGACTTCACCTCCTTCGTTGGTTCGCTGTTCATGCTTTATCAGCCCATCAAGAATCTCAGCCGCCTTTGGAGCCAACTGGAGCAAGGCCGGGCCGCGGGTGAGCGGTTGTTCCCGATTTTGGCGACGGCGAGTTCGGTTGTGGAACCCTCGCAGCCTCGAGCCTTGAGGGCGCAGGGCGCGACCGTCTCCTTCGAGAATGTCTCGTTCCGATACACCGACCGACCGGTCCTCGACGGGTTCTCATTGTCCATCCCGACCGGATCGCTGGTGGCCCTGGTCGGGGAGAGTGGTTCCGGCAAGACCACCGTGGCCAATCTTCTGCTGCGTTTTTACGATCCGCAGCTCGGTCACATCCGGATCGGTGGCGTCGATTTGCGGGAGGTCCGTTCCTCAGAGCTCCACGACCAGATGGCGGTGGTCAGTCAGGATACGATGCTCTTCAACGACACGATCCGGGCCAACATCCGCATGGGTCGTCCCGGGGCCACCGACGTCGAGATCGAGGCCGCGGCCCGGGCGGCGCATGCCGATGGCTTCATTCGCGAAAAACCCCAAGGCTATGATACGGTGGTCGGAGAACGGGGTAATTCACTCTCCGGCGGACAACGTCAGCGTATTGCCATAGCACGGGCGATCTTGCGCAACTCGCCCATCCTCATCCTCGATGAGGCGACCAGCGCCCTCGATGCTGAGTCGGAGCGAGCCGTTCAAGCCGCCCTCGAAACGCTCATGGTCGGCCGCACCACCCTCTGCATCGCGCACCGGTTGTCCACTATCCAGCGGGCCGACATCATCGTGGCCATGGAGGCCGGACGCATGGTCGAGCAGGGAACCCATGCG
Organism: uncultured Akkermansia sp.; assembly: GCA_964386625.1. Lineage (GTDB taxonomy): Bacteria > Verrucomicrobiota > Verrucomicrobiia > Limisphaerales > UBA9464 > SXXZ01. Next base: position 8,778 of record CAYLTF010000116.1, read on the forward strand.
GAACTGCTGGCGCGGGGTGGATTGTATGCCCGTTTGCATGCCTTGCAGGCAGGCGGTTCCTGAATCCGGAATCGGCGTGCTGAACGCTGAAAGCGGGGTCGCCCCGGTTGAAATTCGCCGAGCGGATCAGCGGCGCCACCAACTCCGGCCCGAGGCGGGGGCCGGCCCAGAGCCGGGGGCGTCGGTCGCCGAGGCGGCTGCGGGTTCCGGATTGCGTCCGGTGAGCTGCCGCACCAGCAGTTGGCTGCGGGCCGCCGTGAGAGCCATGATGAACTCGTCGTAGCTGGAGAAGCGCTCGCCCGGTTGCTTGGCCATGGCCTTCGACAACGCCTCGCTCGTGGGTCGACTCACGGCCGGATTGACCTCGCAGGCCGGTCGCAACGGGATCGCCACATGCGCCGCGACGACGTCCTCGACCGTCGGCGCCTCGAAGGGCACGTGCCCGGTCAGCGCGTGGTACAGGGTGCCCGCGAGGCTGTAGATGTCGCAGAGGAAGGTGTCGCCTTCCTGACGGACCCGCTCTGGCGCGATGTAGTAGGGGGTGCCGAAGATCGGGGCATAGGCGTCGGTGTCGGCGTCGGCCTTCTTGGCCAGGCCGAAGTCCACCACCTTGGGCTCGCCGTCGGCGCTGAAGAGGATGTTGCCCGGCTTGATGTCGAGGTGCAGCAACCCGCGTTTGAGGGCCGCTTGCAGGGCACCGGCCACCTTGATCCCGATGTCGAGCACATCGAGCTCCGGGAGCGTCTTCTCGGTTTCGATCCGGCTGTCGAGGCTGCCCGCATCGGCGATCTCCATCGCCAGGAAGCGCAGGCCCTCGTGGTAGTCGAACGTGTAGATGTGGATGATGTTCGTGTGGTTGATCTGGGCGCAGGCCCGGGCCTCCACGGCGAAGTTGTTCACGGCCGCCGGGTCCTCGGCGAACTCGCGCTTCATCAGCTTCACGGCCACCTCGCGCCCGAGGGCGGTGTCCCAGGCCCGGTACACCGTGCCCATGCCGCCCGAGGCGATCTCGGAGCGCAGCTCATACTGCCGGAGCATCATGGGCATCATCACCGAGGCCTGACACTTGGTGCAGGTCATCTTGTCGAGCGGTGCCAAGTCGCCGGGGATGAACTGCTTGGCCCCGCACGCCGGGCAGGAAACCATCTTCAAAGCCTTCTTCTGGGACGCCGATTGCTCCATGAGTCGCGGGCGAAGTCTATGCCCCACCGCCCCCGGGACAAGGGCCGGGACGATTTTTCGGACGGGCGAGTGCCGCTCCGGAGGCGGGCCCGTGCGCCGGGGATCGACCTACTTCTTGGGGTCCAGGTTGGCGGCGAGGTCGGCCTCGGTGATCGTGGACTCCACGCCGCCGGCAGGCACTTCCATCTGGGCGAGCCAGAGCAGCGCATTGAGCAGGATCTTCCGCTGGTTCGGGTCGCCCCAGTTCTTGTGCGTGTGGCCACCGGTGAAGCCCATGCCCCGGCCGCCGTCGATGCGCTCGTGCACCCACATCATGGCCTCGCGTCGTCCCGAGGCGGCGACGATGTGCGCATAGGGTCCCGGAGGGTAGACATAGGGCCCCTTGCGGACGGCGTCGGAGGGGGCGTCCTCGAGCAACCAGGTGACGGGCCGGCCATCCTGGGACCAGCGCATGTTGACGTACCACTCGTCCCGGGTGGAGAAGGGCTTCACGCCTCGGCTGACGGGATGGTTCGGGAAGGTGGTGAACTTCGGCGTCCACATCGGGTTGATGCTGAACTGGTGCTCGTAGTAGCCACCGATCCACCGGAGCATCGCGTCGCCGGGATCGCCGGCCGGCACCTCGACGCCGTAGTGCGCGAATCCCAGGCCGGCTCCGCGCGAGGCCAACCGGTCGATGAAGGCCATGCGCT
>CAYLTF010000117.1:0-10524 GCA_964386625.1 uncultured Akkermansia sp.
GGATCTTGCGGGCCGCGGGCACGAGCCGCGGGTCGGCGGTGTAGACGCCGTCGACATCGGTGTAGATCTGGCAGAGGTCGGCCTTGAGGGCGGCAGCCAGGGCGATGGCCGACAGGTCGGAACCGCCGCGGCCCAGGGTGGTGATGTCGCCGTCGCGGGTGCGTCCCTGGAACCCGGCCACGATCACCACGTTGCCGTCGTCGAGGGCCTTGTGCACCTCGTCGGGCGTGATGTTCTGGATGCGGGCCTTGGTGTGCGTGCCGTCGGTGACGATGCCCGCCTGGGCTCCGGTGAAGGACACGGCCTTCTGGCCCTGGGCCTGGAGCGCGATGGCCGTCAGCGCGATGGTCTGCTGCTCGCCGGTGGCCAAGAGCATGTCCATCTCGCGCTCGTCGGGCAGCGGGGTGATCTCCTTGGCCAACCCGATGAGTTTGTCGGTGACCCCGCTCATCGCGGAGACCACGACGACCACCTGGTCGCCCTTGGCCCGATACTGGGCGACGCGTCGGGCGACATTTTGGATGCGCTCGGTGTTGCCGACGGAAGTTCCGCCGAATTTTTGCACAATCAGGGCCATGGCCGGATCAAAGGACGCCTTTTCTGGCGAAAAGCCAACCGACACACAAAGAAAAAATCGGACAGGGCATCCGAGGCCACCCGATCGAGCGGACGGTTTTCAACCCCGCGACGGACGGGTCTCGGCCGGAGGGCACCCTTCGCGAAGGTCCAATTCCGGGCAGGGCCACCGCTTCAGGAATGCCGTCTGCGCCTCGCGATCGGGGATGTCCCGACGCCACGGCTCGAGGAGGAACCGCACCGGGAAGGACGGCTTCAGCGACAGGACCTCCACCACCGAATCCCGAACCCGGAACTCGGCACGCCAGGCCCCGCAACCGATCTCGAAACCACCCCCGGCGATGCTCCGGATCCGTCGAGTGCGATGGGGGCGCGGATCCCGCCCGAGGATCTCCACCAATCGGTCGCGAAAATCCACCCCCCACTCGGCCTGGAGCCATTGCGCCTGTTCCTGGGCCAGCGGGCTCCAGGACACCGCATGGCTGGGCGGTGCCGCATGCGATTCGGCGACCGCGTCGATCCAACCGGCGGCCGATTCAGGAAACGCATCGTAGGCCGGGACGTAGGGCTTGATGTCGAGGATCGGCGTCCCGTCGAGCAGGTCGCAGGGCCCCAACAGCAGTCTCAGGCCCTCGATGCCCAGCAGTCGGGCCGGGGTCATCCCGAGGGGGTTCGGACGGTGGGGCGAGCGGGTGGCGAAGACCCCGCGCCGCCGGGAAGGGCCCCGCGGCGGCAGCACCAGGGGGCGCCACGATTCCGCGCGATGGAACCACCACAGCAACCAGATGCGCTCCATGCCGTCGAGGTCCCGGAGCGCCTCGCGGATGCCGGGACCCGGGTTCAACTCGAGCACATTGGTCTCGGCCGCCGCTTCATCGGGCTGATGCAGCGTCTTGAAGCGCACCCCTTTCCCGGAACGCAGGAAGCCGATGGGGCGGATGGTCAGGGACGGTTCCAAGGCTGCGGAGCCTGACCCGGAATCGAAGCCCGAGGCAATGCCCACGGAGGACGTCCACGGTGCGTCCTCCGCCCGATTCACCAGACCCCGAGGGTCTCCAGCACGGCCCGGGTCTTGGGCACCTCGTGGGTGCGCAGGAGGTCGGTCTTGCCGAGGGCCGCCAACACGGCGAAGAACGGCTCGGCCGAGCGCACCTCGTCCTCGAAGCACTCGAAGGCGTGGGGCAAGGCATGGCAGGTGGGGAAGCCCAGCGAGCGCAGCCGGAAGGTGTTGAGGAAGACCCGCATCTGGTGGCGGATGCGCGTCTTCGAGTCGCCCAGGTTCTTGTAGTAGAACCCCAGGCCGGGGTCGATCCACAGGCGGCGCACCCCGTTCTTCAGGGCCACTTCGGTTTGCCGGGCGAAGTGCTCGTACAGATGCTCCGCCGGATCGCCCTCCAAGTTGAACTCACCCACCTCCCGCACGTTCGCCCCCTGCACGTGGCACAGGATCACAGCCGCATCGTGATCAGCCACCATGCGGAACAACTCGTCGCTCCGATCGTTGCCGGTGAGGTTGAGCACCTTGGCCCCGGCCTCCAGGCAGGCCCGGGTCACCGACGGGTGGTAGGTCTCGACCGAGACGACATGCCCTTCGGCGGCCAGCGTCCGGACCACCGGCAGCAACTGCGAGGTCTGGGCGGCGTCATCGACCCGGGCCGCGTGGGCCAGCGTCGACTCCGCGCCGATGTCCAGGATCGCCGCGCCCTGGGCCGCCAGCACCCGGCCGCGCCGGATGGCCGCCTCGGCGGTCAACACCACGCTCTCGCGGTACCAGGAATCGGCCGAGAGGTTGATCACCCCCATCAACTCGCTGCGGACATTGCCGTCGAACCGGCGACCGCCGAGGTCGAAGGCGGCCACGCGTGCAGGCAGGGCGTCGGCGTGGAGATGGGCCAGTTCGGCAAGGTCCTCGAGGCGAAGCATGGCGGGCAACGTGGGCGGACTCGGGCCGGCGTCAACTGCGGTTGGTGCGGGCCGGTGGCGAAGGCTTCTGCCGGAGCACTCGGGTGAGGTAGCGGCCGGTGTGGCTGCCGGGCGTCGCCGCCACGGTCTCGGGCGTCCCTTGGGCGACGATGCGCCCGCCGCCGGAACCGCCCTCGGGGCCCAGGTCGATCACCCAGTCGGCCGTCTTGATCACATCGAGGTTGTGCTCGATCACCACCAGGGTGTTGCCCCCGTCCCGGAGCCGGAAGAGCACCTCGAGCAGTTTCGCGATGTCCTGGAAATGGAGGCCCGTGGTGGGCTCGTCGAGCAAGTAGAGCACCCGGCCCGTCTGCCGGCGCGAGAGCTCGGCCGCCAGCTTGAGCCGCTGGGCCTCGCCCCCGGAGAGGGTCGTGGCCGATTGCCCCAGTCGCAGATAACCCAGGCCCACCTCGGCCAGGGTCAGGCACGGAGCATGCAGCTTGGGCACCGCGCGGAAGAAATTCACGGCCTCGTCCACGGTGAGCTGGAGCACATCGGCGATGTTCAGGCCCTTGTAGGTGATCTCCAGGGTCTCGCGGTTGTAGCGCTTGCCGCCGCAGGCCTCGCAGGTGACATAGACCGGGGGCAGGAAGTGCATCTCGATCTTGAGCACGCCGTCACCCTCGCACTTCTCGCAGCGCCCGCCCTTGACGTTGAAGCTGAATCGGCCGGCGTCGTAGCCCCGCACCCGCGCCGTGGCCACCGAGGCGAAGAGGTCGCGGATCTCGTTGAACATCCCGGTGTAGGTGGCTGGGTTCGACCTCGGCGTGCGCCCGATGGCCGCCTGGTCGATGACGATGCACTTCTCGAGCAGTTCCAGGTTCCGGATCTCGCGGTGCGCGCCGGGACGCTCCTTCGAGCCGTACCACTGGCGGAAGAGCGCGCGCCGGAGGATGTCGTCGATGAGCGTGGACTTGCCGCTGCCGCTGACGCCGGTCACGCAGGTGAACGTGCCCAGGGGGATGCGGGCATCGACGTCGCGGAGGTTGTTCTCGGTGGCCCCGAGGATCTCGATCCAGCCCTTGTCCTCGCGCGGATCGACGCGGTGGCGCGGCACCGGGATGCACAGGTCGCCCGACAGATACCTGCCCGTGACGGACCGCGCGTTGGCCATGATCTCTTCGGGCGTGCCCTGGGCCACCAGTTCGCCGCCATGGATGCCGGCACCCGGCCCCAGGTCGAGCACATGGTCGGCCGCGCGGATGGTGTCTTCGTCGTGCTCCACCACGAGCACCGAGTTGCCCGCGTCGCGGAGGCGGCGAAGCGTCTCCAGCAGGCGGTCGTTGTCGCGCTGGTGGAGGCCGATGCTCGGCTCGTCGAGGATGTAGAGGACCCCGACCAGGCCGGCGCCGATCTGCGTGGCGAGGCGGATCCGCTGGGCCTCGCCGCCGCTGAGCGAACCGCTCTCCCGGTCGAGGGTCAGGTAACCGAGTCCGACCTCGATCATGAAGCCCAGCCGCTTGCGGATCTCGAGGATCACCTCGCCGGCGATGCGTCGCTGGAGATCGCCCAGGGTCAGGCCACCGAGGAAGGCGTGCGCCTCGGCGATGGAAAGGGCGCAGAAGTCGGCGATGCTCCGGCCCGGCACCCGCGAGCCGGCAAGCGTCTCCGTCCCGAGCGTCACGGCGAGCATCTCCGGGCGCAGCCGCCGGCCCCGGCAGGCATCGCAGGGCTGGAGCGTCATGTAGGCCTTGAGGCGGTTGCGGGTGAACTCGCTCTCGCTCTCGGCGTAGAGCCGTTCCAGGTTGGGCAGGACTCCCTCGAAGGGCTTGCGCGTCTTCTTGGGCGCACCCCCGGACATGAACCAGAACTCCACTTCCTCGTCGCCGGAACCGTGCATGAGCGTCCGGCGGGCCCGCTCGGACAACTCCTTCCAGGGGCGGTCCAGCGGTGCCCCGCAATGCTGGGCGACCCCTTTGATGAGCCCCTTGTAGTAGCTCACCATCTTCTTGCCCCCCATGCGTCGGTAGGGTTGCACCGCGCCGTCTTCGAGCGTCTTGGTCTCGTCGGGCACGATGAGCGACGGGTCGAAGACCATCTTCTGCCCCAACCCATGGCAGACCGGGCAGGCGCCCTTGGGAGAATTGAAGGAGAAATGCTGCGGGCTCGGCGTCTCGAAGGAGCGACCGGTGGCCGGAGAATACATCCGGGTGGAGTGCAGGGTCTCGATCCACGGATCGGTCGGGCGATCCGGGGCCTGGTGCAGCACCTTGAGCCGCCCCTCGCCCCACCGCAGCGCGGTCTCGACCGAGTCGGCCAACCGCACACGGACCCCGTCGGCGATGACGATGCGGTCCACCACGACCTCGACCGTGTGCTGGGCCTTCGGGTCGAGGCGGATGGGTTCCTTCGGATTCAGTTCCTGGATGTGTCCGTCGACGCGCACCCGCACGAACCCCTCGCGCTGCAGGCGTTCGAGCACGTCGCGGAACTCCCCGCGCTGCTCCTCGACCACCGGGGCCAGCACCATGAGCCGGGTCTTGGCGGGCAACTGCGCGATGCGGTCGGTGATCTCCGAGGCGGACTGGCAGGACATCGGCGTGCCCGTCTCGGGGTCGTGGGGCTGCCCCAGGTGTGCGTAGAGCAGGCGCAGGTAGTCGTAGATCTCGGTGGTGGTGGCGATCGTGGGGCGCGGGTTGGCCCCGCTGGTGCGCTGCTCGATGGCGATGGCCGGCGAGAGCCCCTCGATGTGGTCCACCTCGGGCTTCTGCATCTGGTCGAGGAACTGGCGCGCGTAGGCCGAGAGACTCTCGACGTACTTGCGCTGCCCCTCGGCGAAGAGCGTGTCGAAGGCCAGCGACGACTTGCCCGAACCGCTCGGCCCGGTCACGACCACCAACCGGTCGCGAGGGATCTCCAGCGAGAGGTTCTTCAGGTTGTGCTGCCGCGCTCCGACGACGCGGATGGACTGCTTCGACATGGGGCGGAGGCTACGCCGGGAACGCCGCCAGGGAAACCGGGGTGGATGAAAAAAGGGGCCGGTCTTGCGACCGGCCCCCTGTTCGAGCGGGGTCGAAACCCCGGGATGATTACTTCACCAGGCGGAAGAACGCCGCGGCGTTGCCCGCAGGGAGGGTGACGGTGCTGGCACCGTCGGAACCCGCCACGTCGGTCCAGGCGCCGCCGAGGGTGGCCGCACTCTGGAGCTTGATGCCGGCGCCGCCGGCCCAGGTGATGGTGACATTGCCGCCGGCGGAGGTGATGCCATTGATCTTGATGGCCGTCGGGGCCGATCCGACCACACCGCTGCCCGCGAGGGCCTTGGCGTAGAGACCCGCCACTTCGACGCCGGCCAGAGGACGGCTCCAGATGGCCAACTCATCGATCACGGCGTCGATCTCGGACGACCCGCCGTCGGTGTACTTGCCGGTGCCGTCCTGACCGATGTTGATGGCGAATCCGAGGTCGTCGGTGTCGAACGAACCCTTGGTGGCCAGGGCGGCCGATTGCACGAGGCTGCCGTCGAGGTAGGTCTCGGACTTGCCGGAGGCGCGGTCGGCGACCACCGTGACCTGGTGCCACTGGGCGTCATTGAGGCCCAGCGCAGGGGTCTGGCTGTACTTGTCGGCCGAGCCGCCCGGTCCGGTGAACTGGTTGCGGATCTTGCCGCCGCCCTGGGAGAAGACACCCCAGCCGCGGTTGTTGGAGCTGCCCCAGTCCTTGTTCGACAGGAAGGCCTGGTCACCAGCCTGGCTGTTCTGCTTCACCCAGAACGACACCGTGAAGCTGCCGGTGTCGCCGAACTTCAGACCACTCGGGTAACCGAGGGTCACGTAGTTGTTGACCGAACCGTCCTTGAGGTTGTTGACGCGGATGGCCTGGCCGATCGGGCCGGCCTCGAACTTCGGCGAACCCACAGCCGAGGCGGTCACGCCCTTGCCGGACTTGTCGGCATAGTTGCCGTCGAACGGCAGGTACACCTCGAGGTTCTGGGTCACGGCCGGCACCTTGATGCTCTGGCCCGCGTTGCCGAGGGTGTAGAGCGCCTGGGCTTCCTGGGCATTGAGAGTGCGGTTCCAGAAGGCCACCTCGTCGAGGATGGCGTCGATCTCGGAAGAACCACCATCGGTGTACTTGCCGGTGCCGTCCTGGCCGAGGTTGATGGCGAATCCGAGGTCGTCGGTGTCGATGTTGCCCTTGACGGTCATCGGGCTGGAGAGCGCCAGGGCGCCGTCCACGTAGGTGTCCACGTTGCCGGTGCGGGCCACGGAGACGGTGATCAGGTGCCACTGGCCATCGGGCAGGTTGGCCGGGGGATTCTTGCTGTACTTGTCGCTCGAACCGTTCGGACCGGTGAGCTGCACGCGGGTCAACGCGCCACCCTGGGAGAAGACGCCCCAGCCGCGGTTGTTGGAGCTGCCCCAATCCTTGTTGGACAGGAAGGCCTGATCGCCGGCCTGGCTGATCTGCTTCACCCAGAAGGACACGGTGAAGTCCTTGGCGTCACCGAACTTGAGGGCGTTGGGGTAGCCGAGGGTCACGTAGTTGTTGAGCGAACCATCCTTGAGGTTCTTCACGTGGATGCCCTGGCCGCGCTTGCCGGCCTCGAAGATCGGGGAACCGACCGCCTTGGCGGACACGTTGCCCTGGAGGTCGGTGTAGTCGCCGTCGAACGGCAGGTAGGCCACGAGGCCGTTGCCCAGCACCGAGGGATCGGCCAGGGGCGAGCTCACCTTGAGGACCGCGTCGGGCGAGGTCACCGAGCCGCCGGGGTTGGTCACGATCACGCGGTAGGTGCCGGAGTCGCTCACCTTGGTGGAGGCGATCACGAAGGTGGCGTTGGTGGCACCCGCGATGTTGTTGCCGTTGAGCTGCCACTGGTAGCTGATCTGCTCGCCGCGGCCTTCCGCCACGAAGGCGGCACGGCTGCCGGCGATGAGGCTCAACCCGGTCGGGGCGGTCGCGAGGACCGGCTTGGCGATGGTGTTGATGGAATAGAAACCGACGTTGTCGATGCCGAAGTACCAGCTGCCGGTGCCGGCCTGGGCGAAGCGGAGACGGACACTGGCCTGGTTGTCGGCCTTGGGCAGACGGAACAACTCGACCCGCTTGGACTCCACCGCGTCGTCGTTGATGCGGGCCTGGATGAAGGGCCCGATGTTCTTCCACTCGTTGGTGGCCACGCCGATGAAGGCACCATAGGCCTTGCCGCGGGCTTCCCCGGTGATGGGGTCTTCGTAGGCGGCGGTGTCGTTGTTCGCAGCGATCATGGTCTCATAGCCGTCGACGTTGCCGTTGGCATCCAATTTGATGTCAGGACCGTCGAGCATGTAGACCACCGGCAGCCAGGTGGCACCCTTGTCGATGGAATACTCCACCGCGCCCATGCTGTCCTGGTTCTGTTCGTAGATGCTGTGGAAGGACAGGTAGATGTTGGCCTTGCCGGTCAGGTTGACGTCGGGCGAGAAGGCGTACTGGATCTGGCTGCCGCCGCGGTTGTCGGACTCGGCGTAGAGGAAGTTGCCATTGACGAGGGACTTGACCTGCTCGCCGTTGACGAATTGCTCGCTGACGTTCAGGCGGCGACCGACATCCCAGCGGGCGGACTCGACACGGGTCTTGGGGATGACCACCCAGTCAAGGTACGCGTCACTGTTCGGATCGTCGTAATCGACCGTGCCATTGGCACCGGAAGTGAAGTTCTGCAGGGTCCAACCATTGGGCACGGCACCTTCGGCAGTGTTGTCGAAGTTCTCGAGCCAGATCGGGGTCGGCAGCACGATGTTGCCGGTGGTGGCCGCCGTGAACGAATACTCGATCTTCTTGGCGGTGGACCCCTCGGTGTAATTGATCAGCACGGTGTGCTTCGAGCCCGGCTCGAGGAGCCCCGGCGGGTCATAGACCACCTTGGTGGCTCCGTTGGCCTGGGTGACCGTGGCAGCGACCACGGCCCCATCGAAGGTGAGCTTGACCGACGAGGCGGCGATGGCGCTGGCCGAACCGTTGTTGATCACGGCCGTGACCACCGCACCGGGCGACACCTTCTCGGCGTTGATACCCGGCTCCAGCAAGGAGACATACGACGGGGTGGCCGCCGAGATCTTGCTGTAGGCCTTCACGCCACCGTCGGCGTTGACCAAGACACGCCCGTCCGGATTGCCGACCGGGGCGGTGAACCAGGAGCAGTTCGCGCCGCCGCCACCTTCCTGGTAGATCAGTCGGAACGAGTACAGACCCGCCTGGGTCACGGTGAAGTCGAAGATGCTGTCGCTGGCCCCGCGTCCACCCTCGTACTCGCCGAGCATGATCGAGCTGGTCTTGTCACGGGCGTCCTTGCCGACGGTGACCCGGAAGCCGTCGTCGGAATTGACGATCATGCTGTAGGTGCCGGCCTGCAGTTCGAGCCAGGACACCACTTCCATGGCGATGTTGTCGGTGCCACCTTCGAGTCCCGGGATGCCGGGGAAGTTCTGACCGGTCGAACCGGCCTGCTCATAGTTGATCGTCGTGGTCTCGGTGAACGTGCCATCGGCATTGAAGGTCGCCGCGGCGAAATCGATGGTGTTGGTGTGGGGCAATCCCGTCTTGGAATTGATCAGGGTGCCGGCCAACTGCGCCTCGGTGCGGGCATTGCTGTTGGGCAGCGTGCCGGCGGCGGTGGTGGCCTGCTTCATCAGGACCGAGAAGCCCCGATTGGCGGCGGAGGCCGCGCTCAGGGGATAGGCGAAGTCCGCCGGGATGGTGATTTGCGCCTGCAGACCGAAGGCCCCGAGCAGGGCGCCCAAGGCAAGGCGTTTGAGGTGTTGTGGACTCATGATTGTTGCCGATGTTGTTGGTTTGTGAGGACTGATGCTTTGGATTGCGTTGTTCTGCCGTGAGATGGGTCGAGGATGTGCGGGATGCAGCGGAGGGACGGATCCCGGGCACCTCACTTGGAGGCCCGGTACTTGTCGATGGCGCTCTGGGCCTTGGCGTCGCCCGAGGCGGCCGCGTCGGAGAGTTTCTTCAGGGCGTCTTGCTGGGCCTTGAGGGCCGCGGCGCGGTCGGCGGCCGAGACGTCGTCCCGATTCTTGAGGCTCTCGGCCAAGGCCAGGGCGTCGGCCGGATTCTCGGCGGCGGCCTTGGCGGCGGCATCGGTCAAGGCCTTGCCTTCGGCGGAACTGGTCGCGGGGGCGTTGACCTCGGACTTGGGTTCACAACCCGTGGCCAGTGCGAGGAGGAGAACACCCAGGAAAAAGGGATGCTTGGTCTTCATGTCGTGTGGGGTGGGATTGGATCGGGAAGGTTCGCAGGATCAGCGAGGGGAGATGAGCGCTTCTTCACCGGTGTACCAGCGGTAGTCGATACCAGGACCGGTGCTGTAGGGAATGACCGAGACATTCCCCAAGGCCCAAAGGGTGTTGCACTTGCGGGCATGGCGGAACCATTCGAACTCCATGCGCTTGCCCGGGTAGAGCGAGGCCAGCCCGATCCGCCACTGGTTCAGATTGATCGAAGCGCCGCCGGGCCAGATGCCCAGGGTATCCTCAGCCCCGTCCATGCGCTGCTCGGCCGCATCCTGCGCGTAGATGAGGGTGGAGGGGTTGGCCAGCGTGGAGATCTTCAGGGGTTTTTCCACGGCCGCTTTGTAGTCTTTGACCGCGTACTGGTTGAGCCCGTAGCTCGAGTCCAACCACCAGTCCATCGGCCACTTCGGGCGGGAACCGTCATCGCGCCAGTCGTCGACCGTGCGGGCCCCAGGGCAGCGACCGATGCGGCGGGTACCTCCGAAATAGGAGATGTAGGCCGTGGCCCAGTAGGCCTTCGGATCAGAGGCGGGCAAGATGACCTGCGAGGCCGGCGAGGCGGTCCATTGACCATCGTTCGGGGCCGCGCCACCCCGGTTGTGGAAATAGTCGGCATTGTCCTGCGTGTACATCGTGGTGCCGATGGAGATCTGGCGCAGGTTGCTCATGCAGGCGGCCTGCTGGCCCTTGGCCTTGGCGGTGGCCAGGGCCGGCAAGAGCATCCCGGCGAGGATGGCGATGATGGCGATGACCACCAGCA
>CAYLTF010000118.1:0-10432 GCA_964386625.1 uncultured Akkermansia sp.
GCGAATTCAACGCCTCCCATGGCGATTGGGCTGGTGTGGCCGCCGGCACCATCGAGGCCGAGCATCCCGGTACCGTGGGGCTCATCTCGATCGGCTGTGGGGCGGATTCCAACCCGGCTCCCCGTGGGACGCTCGCCTTGGCTGAACAGCATGGCCGCAGCCTCGCCGCCGAGGTCGAACGGTTGATCCGCCTGCCCCTCGAGCCCCTGTCCACCGCCCCGCTCTGCCGCCTTGAAACGATCCAACTCCCCTATCAGGCACACTTCACACGGGAGCAATGGCACCAGCGGGCGGCACAACCGGGCATCGTCGGCTTCCACGCGCGGCGTTGGCTCGACCGTCTCGATCGAGGACAAGCCCCCGCGACCACCCTGCCCTATCCGGTCCAGACCTTCGCCTTCTCCACCAACCTGGCGATGGTCTTCCTCGGCGGAGAGGTGGTGGTGGACTACGCTCTGCGACTGAAGTCGGAACTCGACGCTCGACGGCTGTGGATCAACGGCTACGCCAACGAGGTCCCGGGATACATCCCATCGCGTCGCATCCTGAAGGAAGGCGGTTACGAGGCGGAGTCGTCGCTGTGGTACTACGACCGTCCGCAGCAATTCGATCCGGCGCTGGAGGACCGGATCATCGAGGCCGTGCACCGGCAGCTGGCCCCGAGCTTCCTTCCCCCGAATCCCCGGGGCGAGATGCTGGAACCTCTGCCGGCCTCCAGGGCCCTCGAGGCGTTCCGCCTGCCGGCCGGCCTCACGGTGGACCTCGTGGCCGGCGACGACCTGGTGCAGTCTCCGGTGGCCATCGACTTCGGAGCCGACGGACGCCTGTGGGTCTGCGAGATGGCCGACTACCCCAGCGGTCTGCGTGGCGGAATGGAGCCTGGGGGACGGGTGAAGGTGCTGACCGACATGGATGGCGACGGACGCATGGACCGCGCCGAGGTCGTCGCCGACGGACTGCCTTTCCCCACCGGTCTGATGGCCTGGCAAGACGGTGTCCTGGTCTGCGCGGCCCCGGAAGTGCGATGGATCCGGCCGGGCCACGGACCGGGCGAGGTGCTGCTGTCGGGCTTCGCCACCCACAACTTCCAGGCTCGGGTGAACGGGCTGCGCTGGGGGTTGGACGGTTGGGTGTACGGGGCGGGCGGTCTCTTCGGGGGCAATATCCGCTCGCACCGTGCCGGTGGCCCTGAGGTCGACGCACGCCAGCGGGATTTCCGATTCCAACCGGAAAGCGGGGAATTCCAGGCGCTGCCCGGCGTGAGCCAACAGGGCCGCACCCGCGACGATTTCGGGGAGTGGTTCGGCAACGACAACGGTTCGCTGCTGTGGCACTTCCCCCTGCCGGCGGAGGCGGCGGCCCGCGGGGTCGAGGCCGTCCAGGCCCGGATCCCGATCAATCGCGATGACCACCGCGTGTTCCCGACGAGCCGGACCTTGGAACGGTTCAACGACCCGCACACGGCCAACCACCTCACCAGCGCCTGCGCGCCCGAGGTCTACCGCGACACGGCCCTGGGCGATGGTTTCGCCGGCAACGCCTTCGTCTGCGAACCGGTCCACAACCTGATCCGCCGTGCGCGCCTTTCGCGCGACGGGGTTTCCTTCGCGGCACACCGCGTGCCGGAAGAGGCCACGCGGGAGTTCCTCTCCAGTTCCGACTCGTGGTTCCGGCCGGTGGAAGTCCGCACCGGCACCGACGGGGCCCTCTGGGTGGTGGACCTGCACCGCTTCGTCATCGAGCACCCGCGGTGGATTCCGCCCGAGCGATTGAAGCGGCTGGATGTCAGGGCCGGGGCCGAAGGCGGCCGCATCTACCGCATCCGTCGTCAGGACGCCGCGGTGGCACCGCTGCCCCGAGTGAAAGGCCTCGCGCCGGAGGCGTTGGTGCAACGCCTCGGATCGCCGAACGGCCCCTTGCGGGACCTCGCGCAACGCGAACTCCTGTCGCTGCCCGCGCAGGGTTGGTCGCGCGCGGTTCAAGGCGTGGTGGCTCTCGCGGCCGAGCCGCGGAGTCCGGCGGTCCGGGCCCAGGCCTTGTCGCTGCTGGCGCTCCGGGGCGAGGTGCCGACGGCCACCCTGGAATCGGCCCTCCGCTCCGGACAGGTCGGCCTGGTCTCGGTCGCCCTCGGGTGCATCCCGTCGGGCCCCGGTGGCGCTCGTCTCCGGGCGATCGCGCTCGGAATCCCCATCCGGGATCCGGCCGTGCGATTCCACCAGGCACTGGCGCTGTCCCGAGGTGAGGAGCCCGCGGCGATGGACTCCTTGGTGCGACTGCTCGCGGAGTGGCCCGACGACCCATGGATCCGCTCCGTCGGTCTCGCCGCCGCACGCCTTCGGCCGGGACCGTTCCTGGAGGCAGCGGTGCGCGACGGGCATCGAGCGCTGCATCAGGGGCAATTCCTCCCGGCCCTGCTCTCGACCTGGGATCGCCCGGAATCCATCCCGCAAGTGGAGCGATGCCTGTCCCTCGTGGAACGCAGCGCTCCCCCGGATGAGGCGATCCGCCTGATCGGGTGGATGGCCGCCGAATCCCTCAAGAACCGGACGCCGTCCCTCGACGCGCTCCTCGTCGACTGGCGTCGCTCGCTGGCCCCTCGTTTGCCCGGGCTGCTGGAGAACGCCAGGATCCCGGATCCGGTCCGGGTCGCCTCGGTGCGACTTCGCATCCGCCAACTCCGATCCGAGAGCGGCGGCCTTCAGGAGGCAACGTCACTCCTGAGGCGAACCATGCCGGCTCCCGTGCGAACGGCTCTCCTGGACGAACTGCAACAATGGGGGCACCCCGAACTGGTCCCGGCCCTGGTGGCCGGCTGGGATTCCCTGGCTGAGGTCGATCGACGAGAACGATGGGAACTCTTGATCGGACGCCCCGCTTGGATCCGGGGCCTGTTGACGGCGATCGAACGAGGGGCGATCGCGCCGTCGGATGTCACGAAACTGCAGACAGCCTCCCTGCGTCAGCATCACGACCCGGCGATCCGAGAGATGGCCCTCCGGCTCCTGCCTCCCGCCGAGGACCGCACCGCCGACCTGCTGAGGCGGTTTTCCGACGCCGCACGGCTCCCGGGAACGGCCGCCCGGGGGCGCGGCTTGTTCGAGGAGCGCTGCATCGCGTGTCACGCGGTTCGGGGAACGGGCCAGGCCGTGGGACCCGACCTCACCTCCTACGCCACCAAGCCATTCGACGCCTTCCTGATCGCCGTATTGGACCCGAATGCCGCCATCGATCCGCGGCATGCGGCAACACGGGTCGAGCTGAACGATGGCCGGGAGTGGACCGGCGTGATCACCGAAGCCTCCGCAGGGCGAATCTCCTTGCTGATGCCCGGCGGACATTCCCAATCCATCCCCAGGGATTCGATTGTGAACCAGACACCGCTGACCCGATCCCTCATGCCTGAGGGACTCACCGAGGGATGGACGGCGCAATCCATGGCCGACCTTTGGGAGTGGATCCGGCATGACTAGAAACGCCCCGGTGGGTGGTCATGATCTCCACGCGTGGTGTACCGACGTACCCCCGCTTGCGATTGGACCCGCGACCGCTCCGACCGTAAGTTGAAGCACTGAACGCCTTCGTCCATGGGATCCGCGCAGCTCTCCCGATCTGTCTGATCGGGTGGGGGCTGACCCTTCAGACTTGGGCCGGTGTTCTTTGGAGCGATCCCGGTTGGCACCTGGTCCACAAGACCAATCAGGTTCTGTCCCTGACCGGCACACGGCTGTCGGGTCAGGACGATTCTTCAAGGCGGACACTGTACCTGCGCTTCACCGTAGACCCACTCGCCGACGGGATCTCCGAGCAAACCGAGCACTACTATGCCGGGTGGGTCTTTTCCGAAAAAGGCGTGCAGACACTCGGCCTCGGAAACGGACTCAACGCCTGGGGATACAGCGCCTTCAACACCGCAGAGCGAGGGATGGGAAACGACAAGGCCGATGAGTTCGACTTCGTCTCCATCAATCATGAGACCTTGGGCAAGAGCCAGTTCGAGCCCCCAAGAATGGGGGTCCGGCGGACACTGGCCGCTCGAATCGAGTATGTTCCCGGTGAACCCGACCTGATCACGGTCTGGATGGAGCCGGATTTGAAGGCAGGCGCCACAGAGGAACAGATGCTCGAAGCCCAGACGACCCATTTCCGGGCCAATGCATCCTTCGACACAATCCTGCTGACCCACCAGGGTGGCGGCCCCGGCTGGCGCATCGGCGACCTGATGGTGGCTACCCGATTCAAGGACCTCACCGAACGACGCTTCTGGCAGAGACCCGGGTTCCTCTGGTGGTCGGTGGTCGGCATCCTCAGCGCCCTCGGTGGATGGGGATGGCGACGGGCAACTCTCCGAGAGCGATCCCTGATCCGGCAACGGGATGAACTCGAGTCCCGCAACGCCCTGGAAGCGGAACGCACCCGCATCGCCCGGGACCTGCACGATTCACTGGGAGCGACCTTGTCCGAGATCTCGCTGCTCAGTTCGATCGCCCAGTGTTCGCCCCAGCCCACCCGAGAACTGTCGAAGATCGAACAACGGGCCCGTGAGAGCGTCGAGGCCCTCGAAGACATCATTTGGGCCAGCAATCCCCAGGACGACACCGTGCGGAGCTTCGTCGATCACACCTCCCGGTTCGCGACCGAGTTCCTGACCACTGCGGGCATTCGGATCACGGTGTCGGCCCCACCGACGATCCAAGCAGGCCAGATGCAGGCAGCCGTCCGGCACAACGCCTTCATGGCGTTCAAGGAGGCCATCCACAACATCGTGAAGCATGCCCGCGCCACCGAAGTGCAGGTCACCTTCGCCAGGCAATCGGATCACCTCGATGTGACCATCGCCGACAACGGCCTGGGCACCTGCCCGCCGGAGAACGCCTGCGGACCCGACAACTTCCAAGGCCACGGGCTGCGGAACATGCGGTCCCGAATGGCCTCGATCGGAGGATCGGCGACCGTCGACGGCCGCCCCGAGCACGGGACGCAGGTGCGGTTCAAGATCCCGCTTTGATCAGGCTCAGCCTGACCCCAGCCCCGCCCTGGCCCGGCCCTTGGGGATTCCGATGGCCCACTATTTGGTCAGGGCCTCATCGAGATTGAGCAGCGTGCTGGCGACCAACGACAGGGCCGCGGTCTTCGCATCGCCTCCCACCTGCGCGGCCAACGCCGCCTCGGCCGAATATCGGACCTGGGCGGCACCGTGGAGTCGCTCCAAGCGGGACAAGGTCTCCGGCGAAGCCGCCTCGCTGGTCACGGCCCGCCAAGCCCAGGCCAACTGATCCCTCAAGCCAGCGGCCTGAGCCTGCATCCGGCGCGCCAACGCCAACGAGGCCTCGGCGTACACGGGGTCGTTGAGAGTCACCAGCGCCTGCAGCGGGGTGCTCGTCACGACGCGTCGGGGCGTGCACATCTCGCGGCTTGAGGCGTCGAACGTGACGAACGAGGGATACGGGCTCGTCCGACGCCAGTAGGTGTACAGGCTGCGGCGGTGGCGGTCCTCGTTCTGCGGGGTCACCCATTGCGCCCCGTTGTACACCACCTGCCAGACGCCCTCGGGCTGCAGCGGCATCACCGGCGCACCCCCCATCTTGTCGCTGAGCAGCCCGGACACCGCCAACGCCTGGTCGCGGATCATCTCGGCGGCCAGGCGCGTGCGCGGTCCGCGGGAGAGCAGCCGATTGCGCGGGTCGGCCGCCACCTGCGCCGGCCCCGCCCGATGGTCCTGCTGGTAGGTGGCCGAGAGGACGAGTTCGCGAAGCAAGGCCTTCAGGCTCCAGCCCAACTCTCCTTGGAAACGGAGCGCCAGCGCGTCGAGCAGCTCGGGATGGGACGGCGGCAATCCGGTCGAGCCGAAGTCCTCGACCGATTCGACGAGGCCGAGGCCGAAGATCTCGGCCCAGACCCGGTTGACCGCCACCCGTGCGGTGAGGGGGTTCTCCGGGGAGACCAGCCACCGGGCCGCCGCGAGCCGATCAGGAATCCCGGGCGGAAGCGGCGGGAACAGTCCGGGGACTCCGGGTTCCACGGTCTTGTCCTTGGCCGTGAAATTGCCCCGGACAAACACCCGCGTCTCACGCCGGGCTTCGGCGGGGCGCTCCCGCATGACCAGCGCACCGTCCGACGGAATGCTGTCCCGCACGGAACGCGCCTCGGCGAGTTGACGCTGCAGTCCGGCCCGCTCCTCCGATTGGACCAGCCGGGACCACTCGCCGCGTTCCGAGGTGGACAGTGCAAAGTGGTAGAGGATCGAGCCCTTGGTCTCGGCATCGAAGATCTCGTGCTTGAGGTGGAGCCGAAGGCTTTGGCCCGGGGCCGTGCGCACGGGCGACTTGGGCACGAAGACCAACCATCGGGGCCCGAAGAGCTTCGGAAACGCACCGCCCCCGGCCCATCCGGGCTTGAGGCTCTCCTCGGGATCGTACGGGCCGGTGAGCGAGTCGGCATAGACGGCGACAAACTCGATGCGCTCGATCCCGGTGGGCAACGGTTTGGGATCGCGCTTCTTCGGGGGTTCCTTGCCGGCCTGCTTGGCCTCGTCGGCGGCTTTCGCATCTTCGGCTGCGCGCCTCTCGTTCTCGGCACGGACCTGCTCAGCCTCGACCCTGGCGGCAGCCACCTTGGCCGGGTCCTCCAGTTCCATCCACAGGTGTCCCACCACGGCTCCGTGTTCAGGCCACTGTTTCGGATCCTGTCCCCGCGGCAGGATGTCCAGGCGCAGGGCGCTGAAGCCGGCCGATGGCGGCAAGGTCATCACATAAGTCGCCCCGTTCGGGATCGTCCCGCCGACCCGCACCTCGGAGCCCTCGACTTGGAAAGTCGCCTCGGCGGGGCCCTGGATCTTGAGACCCTGGAGCGGGTTCCAACGCTCCTCACGGACCAACGGTCGTGCGGCTTCGTTCAGTGCCGATCGCAACCGTTCGATCCGGCGGTCGAGCGCCTCGGCCTCGGCGAAGCGCGCGGGATCCTTGGGCACCTTCAGGCGCGGGAAATCATCCGAGAGGTCGGCATCCTCGGTGGAGTTCCACATCGAGAGGAAGCGGTAGTATTCCTCGTGCCGAATCGGATCGTAGGGGTGCGAATGGCACTGGACGCAACCGAAGGTGGTGCCCTGCCAGACGGTCCAGGTGGTGTTGACCCGGTCGATCACCGCATTGAGGCGGAACTCCTCGTCATCGGTGCCGCCCTCGGTGTTGGTCTGGGTGTTGCGATGGAATCCGGTGGCGATGCGGTCCTCAAGGGTGGCGTCGGGCAGCAGGTCGCCAGCCAGCACCTTCACCGTGAACCGGTCGTACGGCAGGTCGGCGTTGAGCGAACGCACCAGCCAATCGCGCCAGGGCCAGGCATCGCGGCCATTGTCCTTCTCGTAGCCCTGGGTGTCGGCATAGCGGGCCAGATCGAGCCAGGGCGCGGCCCAGCGTTCCCCGAACCGCGGTGAAGCCAGCAACCGGTCCACCGCCTGGACGCGGGTCTCGGCACCGGAGGCGAATCGGGCGAGTTCTTCCGGCGTGGGCGGAAGGCCCGTGAGGTCGAAGGTCGCGCGGCGCAACCACTGGGCTCCATCGGCGGGCCGCGACGGGCGCAATCCCTCCTTTTCCAGGCGGGCGAGGATGAACCGGTCGAGCGGCACCTGAGGCCACACCGTGTCCTTCACCGTCGGCAAGGGCTGCGGGACGGGCTTCATGAAAGACCAATGGGAGCCCCACGGTGCGCCCTCGGTGATCCACTGCCGGAGGGTCGCCACCTCCGCGGGACTCAAGGCCTTGCCCTCGCCGTGGCTGGCGGGCGGCATGCGGTCTTCGTCGCCGGCGGGCAGCAGGATGCGCCGCAAAAGCTCGGATTCCCCGGGCTGCCCGGCCACCACGGTGGGTTTTCCGGACTTGCCCCGACCCAGGACCTGGTCGCGGTAGTTGAAGGAGACTCCGCCGGCCTGCTTGACCCCGCCATGGCAGGCCGTGCAGTGACCGTTGAGGATCGGGCGGACGTCGCGATTGAAGTCGACGGCCCCTTGGGTGGCCAGGGCCAGCCCCGAGGCGAGGGCCCACGACACGGATCGGAAGAATGGGTTCATGCGGCTCGGTCCGGGTGCGGGGTTCAAGCGACGATGGCCTTCACGACCTCCGAGGGTTTGGTGACGTTGGTGACCCGCTGGTCGAGTCCCTGGAAAGGATAGGTCAACCTGCGGTGATCGAAGCCCAGCAGGTGGAGCATGGTGGCCTTGAGGTCGTGCACGCTCACCCGGTCCATCACCGCCTCGTAGCCCAGTTCGTCGGTGGCCCCGACGGTGCCGGGCCTGACCCCGCCCCCGGCCATCCACACCGTGAAGGCCCCGGGGTTGTGATCGCGGCCGGCCCACCGCATCTCGGTGCCGCCACGGTTCTCCTTCATGGGAGTCCGGCCGAATTCGCCACCCCAGACGATCAGGGTGTCTTCCAGCAGGCCGCGCTGCTCAAGGTCCTGGATCAACGCGGCCATCGGTTGATCGACATCGGCGCACTGCCCGCGGAACCCCACATCGAGGGCTTCCTTCTCGCTGGCCCCGTGTGAGTCCCAGCCCCAGTGGAAGAGCTGGATGTACCGCACGCCCCGCTCAGCCAATCGCCGGGCCAGCAGGCAGTTGTTGGCGAAGGATTCCTCGCCGGGCTTCACCCCATAGGCGGCGCGGACCGTCTCGGGTTCCCGGGAAATGTCGAAGGCCTCGTTGGCGCTCACCTGCATCTTGAAGGCCGTCTCGTACTGGGCGATGCGGGTCAGCGTCTCGGGATCGCCCACCTCCTGATGGGCCTGGCGATTCAGGTCATTCAGCGCATCCAGCGACAACCGACGCAGGTCGCGGGTCACCCCCGCCGGATTGCCCAGATAGAGCACCGGGTCGCCCTTGCTGCGGCATTGCACCCCTTGGTAGACGCTCGGCAAGAACCCGGAGCCCCAGGCCGACTTGCCGGCATCCGGGGTCTTGCCGCCACTGAGCAGCACGATGAACCCGGGAAGGTTCTCGTTCGAGGAGCCCAGCCCATAGGTGACCCAGGAGCCCATCGAGGGGTAGCCCGGGGTCGAGTAGCCCGTGTGCATGGCCAACTGCGCCGGCGCGTGGTTGAACTGGTCGGTGTGCAGGCTCTTCACGAAGCACACGTGGTCGACCACCTTCGAGAAATGCGGCAACCGGTCGCTGAGCCACGCGCCGGTCTGGCCGTGTTGGGCGAACGGATACCGGGGACCGAGCAGCTTGGGAATGCCCTGGATGAACGCGAAGCGCTTGCCCTCGAGGTACTTCTGCGGGCAGGTCTTGCCGTCGAAGCGCGCCAACTCGGGTTTGTAGTCGAACAACTCCAACTGGCTGGGGGCCCCCGCCATGTGCAGGTAGATCACCCGCTTGGCCTTCGCCCGGAACTGCGCCGGCACCTCGGCGAAGGGTTGGGCCATGTCGCGGGCCACCGAGGGGGTGCCGGCGCGGCCCTGGAGGCTCCACCAGAGCGCACCCAGCCCGGCCGAGCAATCCCTCAGGAAATGACGGCGCGTCCAATGCCGGTGATGGGCGATGAGCGATTCCTGCGGGAGTTCCATGGGCAAAACGATTTTGAACCCGGCGGCAGATGGCCAGTCAAAACCGCTCCTCGCGCAGGCCAAAACCTCCACCCATTTTGCCCCGCCGGAACGGAGATCCGTGACGGTCGCCTCTGCCCGGCCGGAATCGTCGGGTCAGGCGTTCGAGTCGGGCTCGTAGTTGCCCAGCACCTCACCGAGCACCACCGTGAAGTTCAGGTTGCCACTCCCCAGGTCCACGCCGGGCAACCATTCGCGATCCAGATCGGCCAGGAGGGCGGGCACTTGCTCGGCGCCAACCCCGGCTCCACGGAGAAGGATCACCGTGCCCGCGACGGTGCCGTCGGCGAGGTAATGGAGATCCACCGCCACGGCATCGAGCCCGTCGCGGGTGGCCAGGAGGCGTTCGGAGTGGGGAGTGCGCAAGGTGCGGGTCCAACGGAGGGGTGTCATGGATGGGAAGGTACGGCGGTGGTTGCGCTGGGCGGGGAACTTGGGAAAACGGGTTCAGGATTCAAACGAGCCGTGGGCGATCGAGGTTCCTCACCCGATCCAACGGACCCCACACCACAGCGCGCCGGCGGCTCCCAGGCCCAATCCGAGGGCCAGCGGCACCAGACAGCCTTGCTTGCCGTCGGTGCGGTAGCTCAGCCCGGTGCCGGGCACCGAGAACGTGGTGTAGCGACGACCCGAGGGCGTGACCGTGGTACGCACTCCCCGGGTGCCGACCGACCACCCGACGCCCGACTTGCTGGCGTTGATGCGGAACGGCCCGACTCGGATGGATTTGCGGTACGAGAATCCCATGGCCACGGACGACAGCGGAGCGGATCACCCATCGAAGACTGGCGCGCCCGACAGGATTCGAACCTGTGACCATCCGCTTAGAAGGCGGATG
>CAYLTF010000119.1:0-2994 GCA_964386625.1 uncultured Akkermansia sp.
CAATGGCAGGGGTACTCCGACACCGACGCGACCCGCGCCTGGGGCGTGGACGAATGGGGCATCCGGGCCGGGATGGGAGCCTACCTCGACTGGGTGATGGCCAACGCCATCCTGCCGTCCGAGGATCCGAACCCGGCGCACACCGGCATCGACAAGATCGACCGGACCACCGTGAAGGAGTTGACCGAGCTGGCCACCTCGTTCGGGTTGGTGGAGCGGCAATTGGACCAGGCCGACCAGGGCTTGAACCCGTTGGGCCTGGCCCAGGGAGTCGTGCCCTTCGACATCGATCCCGCCTTCGTGGATGACGGTCAGGGACAGTTCGAGCAGGTCCAGGAACGCGCCAAGGATGCCTTGGACAACGCGATCTCGTCCTTCGACCACCTGAACAGCATGAACCAGGCGATCCGGGGCTCCGGCGACGCAGCCCAGGACCTGGAGTACGAGCTGGAGATGCAGGACCGCGACTACACCACCCGTCTGGTGGAGGTGTTCGGCTACCCGTATGCGGGCGACATCGGTCCCGGCAAGACGTATCCCTCGGGTTACGACGGTCCTGACCTGCTCCATTACATGTACGTCAACACCCGGGAGATCGGGAACAACAACGCTCCCCCGGACCAGGCCTGGACCGGCCTGATGAAGAAGATGGACGACGAGCTGTCCAAGTGGGGCAACCTGCGCCTTCGTGATCAGGATGTGACCAAGAAGTCGGATGTCCTCGCGGGCAACGAGACGATGCCGGTCGACTATCCGTTCTCGGCCTCCGGGTTCGCCTTCGAGGCTCCTTCGTCCTGGGGTCAGCGACGGGCCCCTGGAAGCGTCCAGGAAGCCGTTTCGGACCTGGTGCAGGCGGAAACCCGCCTCAAGCAGGCCCTCAAGGAGTACGACAAGCTGCTCAAGGACATCGACGAGTCGGTGCGCCAGTTGGACGGCGAACTCGACCTCACGCAGGAGACGATCAACATCACCGAGGGGGCCAACAAGAAGAAGACCGACCTCATGATCGCCGCCCGGACGCTCAAGGGTGTCCAGGTTGCCTTGAATCGCGGCGAGTCTCTCACCGACGACCTGGCTGATTCGATCGCCGAGGCGATCCCCAAGAACTTCATCGCCGGCGGATTCGTCATCGGCGGTCTCGCCTGCGGCGGCGGATTCGTCGCGGGTGGCGACATCGCGGCCCCGGCCCGCGGCGCCGTCAAGGGCGGCTTCCAGGCGGTGGCCAACACCGTCTTCGGCATCGCTTCCGACGTGGCCGAGATCGCCATCACCGGCCTGGAGGGTGCGATCGAGACCACCGACATGCAGAGCGGCCTCGACATCACCAAGGCCCAGTTGAAATACGAGCATCAGCAGGCCCTCAAGCAGGTGGCCGCGATGATGCGTGAAGAGGCTCCGCTCCGCCTGGAGATCTACAACCAGAAGGAGGTCGTCCAGCAGGCCGCGGGTCGTGTCCAGAGCGCCCTGGCCGAGGGTCAGCGGATCATCGAGGAGCGCACCGCCTGGCGCAAACAGTTCGCCGGTCGGGCCACCGAGTTGCGGTACAAGGACATGGCGTTCCGCATCTTCCGCAACGATGCCGTCCGCCAGTACCGCGACCAGTTCGAGCTGGCCGCCCGCTACGTCTACCTGGCCGCCTCGGCCTACGACTACGAGTCGAACATGATCGGATCCGAGGGCAACTCCGGACGTGCCTTCCTGACCGAGATCATCCGCCATCGCTCGCCCGGTGTCGTGCGTGACGGCGCACCGCTGGCGGGCATCCCCGGCCTTGCCGACCCGATGGCCCGGATGAGCGCCAACTACAAGGTCATGAAGACCCAGATGGGCTTCAACAATCCCCAGACCGAGACGGGCAAGTTCTCGCTCCGCAACGAGCTGTTCCGCCTCCGGGATGGCACCGACAACTCGGCCACCCTCTGGCAGGCCAAGCTCAAGGAGTCCCTCGTGGACGACCTCTGGAAGGTGCCCGAGTTCCGGCGTTACTGCCGGCCGATGGCCCCCGAGTCCGCCGGCGCCCAGCCCGGCATCGTGATCCGGTTCCCGACCACCGTCACCTTCGGGCTCAACTACTTCGGTTGGCCGTTGAGCGGCGGCGACAGCGCCTACGACCCGTCGCAGTTCGCGACGCGCATCCGCACCGCCGGCATCTGGTTCGAGGGTTATGACGGGGCGGGCATGTCCATGACCCCGCGGGTGTATCTCGTGCCGGTCGGTGCCGACGTGCTGCGATCGCCCAACGGCTCGAACTTCGAGACGCGGCTCTGGCGCGTGGTCGACCAGAAGATCCCGCTGCCGTTCCCGATCCAGCAGCGCCAGCTCCAGGATCCGAAGTACAGCCCGATGCTGGATTCGCTCGGGGGTTCCTTTGTCGAGATCCGCAAGTTCTCGTCGCTGCGAGCCTACCACGACTCCGGCGAGTTCGATCCGTCCGAGGCCTCGACCGACAGCCGCCTGATCGGCCGGTCGGTGTGGAACACCCAATGGATGCTGGTCATCCCGGGTGGGACTCTCCTGAACGACAAGAACAAGGGTCTCGAGACCTTCATCAACTCCGTCAGCGACATCAAACTGTTCTTCCAGACCTATGCATACTCGGGCAACTAATCGACCGGTCCTGGCGGCCTGCCTCCTTTGGGCGGCGGGATGGTTGGGCGCCGCGCTGAACACCTTCGGCGCCGGCATCCCGGAGCCCTACAACCTGGTCTACGGCACCATCAAGCTGGGCAGCGCGACGGTCACCGCGGCCGACACCAAGGTGGTCGTCGAGGCCCGCCGCTTCCCCACCTCCACGGCCTTCGCCAGCTACCGGATGGGGTCGCGGCCGGCCGCGGGCAACTACTACGCGCTCCAGTTGGACGTGGAGCAGAAGGTGGCCGGACAGAACGTCTCGGCCCAGGCCAGCGAGTCGGGCACCGTGGTGTACCTCACCGTCTTGAACGATGGGAAGGTGATCGATCAGATCGCCTACACCATGGGTTCGCGCGGCACCGC
>CAYLTF010000119.1:3094-10396 GCA_964386625.1 uncultured Akkermansia sp.
TGGCGCAACGGCACCAACAAGTGGGAGCAGACCTTGGCCAACGGGACCAAGGTGGCCCGCGGTCCGGTGCCCATCCCTGTCGAGTACGTCACTCGCGCCACGTTCATCTGGGAGCGGGGCGAGAAGTACGTCCTCAATGGCAAGGCCGCCTCGTCGGCCCCGCTGTGGTGGGTGCCCGAGACGACCTCCGGGACGGGGGCCTCGGATGACGAGTTGGCTTCGCAGGACGCGGAGCCTCCCGTGGACGGTTCACTGCTCGCGCTCGACCTGCCCAAGGCCCGACGCGGTTCGTCGTCGAACGACGCGAAATCCGACAAGAGCCTGATGCGGGTCGTCACCACGGCCCCCTCGGCCTTCACGACGGGTGATCTCGTCACGGTGACCAACGACGTCACGCTGCAGGCCGGGCTGAGGACCTACGCCGTCGAGCACTATCCGCCGGCGGGCTGGGAGGTCGTGGCCATCAGTGCCGGGGGCTACTACGACTCGGTCTACAAGCGGGTCAAGTGGGGCCCGTTCTTCGATCGTCAGGCCCGTCAACTCACCTACACGATGAAGGCGATCAAGCCGACGAAGCCCGTGCAGGCGGTGGATCTGGCCGGTGCCAGCGCCTATGACGGCATTCCGGTGGCGATCGAGGGGCAGCAGGCCATCGTGATCCTGCCGGGCGAGGGGCGTTCCCTGGTCCTGCAGTCCGCAGGTCCCTTGGGCCGTTGGAAGTTGCGGGGCGTTCCCGGCAAGGTCTACGAGTTGAATCGCTCCACGAATCTCTCCCAATGGTCGGCGGTGCAGCAGGTGGTGGCCGACGGTGCCGGGATGGTGGAATTCACGGATGAGCGGGTGCTCACCGAGACCTCCGGTTACTTCATGGCTCGGGAGATGCCTTGATGCCGGGGACTCGACCGGGTCGCGCGGTGCGATGGGTGATCACCGGGCTCAGTCTCTGCGGAGTCTGGCTGTTCTGGGGTTGCGGTGGCGACTCGTCGTCCCCGACGGTCCACTCGCCGCGGACGGTCGAGGAATACCAGCAGCAGTGCGAGGAGTGGGGGCGGGCATGGTTGCGTCCCGAGCGGCTGGCCCAGCGCTGCGACCGGGTCATCGTGGGTTGGTGGGATCGAAGCCGGCAAGGCGATGATCCATGGAAAGTGTTTGATGGCCTGGAGATCGGGGAATTCCGTCCTCCGGTGATCGGGGAGCGGAGGCCCTCCGGAATGGATGGCGTCGAGGTCCGCGAATTGGTCCCCGGGGCGCCCTCGCTCTCGACCAAGATCGACCGGGATTCGTGGTCCAAGGCATTTCGCGAGGCCGGGTGGGTCTGCGCGCAATCCGAGTGGCGCACCGTCGGTCATTCGATGGGCGGGACCAACCGGACGACCGAGGTGTCGATGAAGCTCCATCTGATCCGCACCAAGGAACTTGTCCGGGCCGAAGCCCGAGGGCGATGGAGGCTCGAGTGGGATCTCGATGTCACGGATCCTTCCTCGGTGCCGCGGCTCAAGAAGGCCGAATGGGTCGCGGGCACCTGGCTGGAGAAGTCCGGGACACCGCGATTCGTGGAACGTTGGTCCGCAGAACTCCAGCCGGCCTCCCGCGGGGGCGGCATGGTCGATCCGCTGGTCGTCTCGGATTGGGATGGCGATGGCCGAGAAGACTTGGTCCTGCCGGGGGCGAACCGATGGTTCCGGTGGAGTCCTCAGCTCTCCTGGTCCACCAATCGCATCATTCCCTTCGATGATGTGAACTGCCAGGCGGCGGCCATCGCGGATTTCGACCGGGATGGGAAGCTGGATCTGCTCTCGGCCGCGGCTGGCCAACTGCTCGTGTTCCGCGGAGACGGAGCGGGCGGGGTGGAGTTGCCCCCGTCGGTGACCGCCGCCTCCCTGCTCAAGGATCCGATGGTCCTCGCGACCGTCGATCTCGAGGGTGACGGCGACCTGGACGTCTGGGTGGGGCAATATCAGCCCGGATTCGAGTCGGGGCGCACCCCCCATCCCTTCGATGGTGCCACCAACGGTCCGCCCGCCTCGTTGTGGCGGAACAACGGCAAGGGTCGGTTCGAGGAGGCTCTCGGGACCAGCGGTTTGGATCGCACCCGGGAAAGGTTCGTTTTTTCCGCGGTCTTCCTCGACCTGGACGGGGACTCCCGTCCGGAATTCCTTCAGGTCTCGGACTTCGGTGGTCTCGACTACTACCGGGGCTTGGGTGATGGCGCATTCCGGTGGGAAACCCGATCGGCCGTGGGCGAGACCCGGGGCTTCGGCATGGGGCACATCGTGGGCGATTTCAACCGGGATGGTCGCCCCGATTTCATGATGATCGGGATGGATTCCGCCCCGGCGAGCCGGATGGATGCGAGCGGGGTTCATCACCCGGATCACCCGGCCGTCAAGGTCGGCCGCCGGGAGATGACCCACGGCAACCGGGTGTGGCTGAACCGTGGCGGCGGACGTTGGGCGGTCGCGCCTTGGGAAAGACAGGTCGCCGAGACGGGGTGGTCTTGGGGAGGTGCTTGGCTGGACTCCGACAATGATGGGCTGGGGGAATTCTACATCGTCAACGGGTTCATCAGCGGCGAATCCGCCTACGATCTGCAGGCTGAACACTGGTCGTGCGAGGTCTATCAGGGCGGCCCCGACCCCGACGCGGGGCGATCCGAGTACTGGCAACGGCGCTCCCATTCCCGCGCCGAGTCGGGCATCTCCGAGGGCGGCCACCACCGCAACCAGTGGTTGGTGCCGGTCGGGTCGGACTGGCAGGAGATGGGTTGGCTCGGGGGCGTCGCGCTTCCTGAGGACTGCCGCAATGTCGTCGCCTGGGATTATGACGGGGACGGTCGGCAGGATCTGGTGGTGCTCACCCAGGAGCAGTATCCGGTGCCGCGGACCGTGCTGCGGGTCTTCCACAATGAGCATCCGGCCGGGAACTGGTTGACGGTCCGGGTCCCACCGCAGGCCGGCGCATCCCCTTGGGGTGCCGAGGTCACCGTGACCCTCGCTGATGGCTCCATCCGGAGAGACTGGATCATCGACCAGCAAGGCTTCCGCACCCAACCGCCGCCGGTGGCGCATTTCGGGCTCGGTCGGGGCTCTCCCCGATCCGTGAAGGTGCGCTGGGCCGACGGCGTGGAGCATCAGCGGCCCATCTCCGCTCCCGACCAGACGATCACGATCCCGAGGCCTTGAATCCCCAGGCAGTATCCCCATGACCGAGTTCTCCAATCATCATCCCATGCGACCGGGATTCCGGGTGTTCTTCGTCGTCCTGATGACCTGCCTCGGTGGGCTCGCCTGCCGCAAGGCCGAGGAAACCAAACCCGCCCCCGAGTGGGTCCTGCAGGTCGGCACCCAGAAGGTCAGTTCGGTGACGTTCGAGACCGAATGGCGTCAACGACAGGCGCAGCAGGAGCGTCCGGTGCCCGCGAGCGAGGTGCTGGGGACCTTCGTCTCCGATTGGCAGGCCTATCTGGCCGCCGGGTCGATGGGGCTCATGGAGAACCCGGAGGTCCAGCGGGCGATCCGTCGCGTGGTGGCGACCAAGGTCCGGGAGCACCTCTCGGAAACGTTGGCCAAACCCGGATCCGAGGCCCCCATCGAGCCCTTGGAGATCGAGGCGGTGTACAGATCCCAGGCCGAGCGGTGGCAGCGTCCCCCGGCCTGGAACATCGCGTGGTTGGTGGCGTCGGTGTCGCCCAAGGCGGAGCCTTCACGGCGTGCCGCGGTGAAGGAACGGTTGGACGGGTATCGCCGTCAGATCCTCGCCAGCGCGGATCCCAAGGCCACCTTCGCGATCCTCTGCTCGAACCATTCCGACGATACCGCGACCCGGTACCTGCGCGGAGAGTTGGGCTGGTTGTCCAAGGAGCAGATCCAGGGCCGGATGGGCGAAAGCCTGGCCGGACAAGCCTTGCTCCTCGATTCCACCAACCAGCTCTCCACGGTCTTGGAATCCCCGACGCGGATGGTCCTGCTGCTGCACCTGGGGCACCGTCCGGCGCAGATGCGCCCCCTGGACGAGGTGGCTCCGCAGATCCGCTCCGAGATCGGCAAATCTCGCGACACCGAACTCAAGGCCGCGATGGCCCGGGAATTGGATCGTCGGGTTCCGCTCCTGACCAACCACGCGGTCCTGGGTCGGTTGGTGGCCCCGGAGGCGCCGAATGCGACACCGAAGGCTCCGTCGCCGATGCCGAAACCTTGAGGAACTCCCCACTATGCGATTCCTGCATCCATGGCTCCGCATTCTCCGGCGCTTCAGCGGAAGCCGCCGTGCCCTGTGGGCGGGCATCGTGGCCCTGTCCCTGATCGGATCGGTCTCCTCGGAGGCCGCCGGGTTGATCACCCGACGGTTTCCTGCCGAAGCGATCGAGGGCGAGATCATCGAGGTGGTGCTGCAGGCGGAGCCCCTGGTCTCGGCCCTCGCGTTCGGCGTGCGTGAGATCCTGCCGGAAGGCGTCGAGTATGTCGGTTCAGACCCGGTCGCCACGGTCTCCGACGACCGCCGACAGCTTCGGTGGGGATTGTTCTTCGACGGTCGTTCGCGTCCATTGACCTATCGCATCCGTGTGCCGGTGGCCGGCACGGTGATCGGTTGGCAGGGATGGCTGGATGAGGACGGTGTCTCCGTCCCAGCCGCCGGACCCGCCCAGCTGGTGGTGAGTCGGCCGAATCCGGGCTCCGTCAACCGGGTGCTTCCCGCATCGGTGGAGGCTGGTGGCACGGTCGGCGTCCGGCTCGAGGTGCGGCCTCGCAGCGGACTCCAGTTCCAGGTGGTCGAAGAGACGATCCCCGATGGGTGGACCGTCGTCGACCTGTCCCAAGGCGGTCAGGCTTTGTCGGATCGGAAACTTCGATGGGGGCCGTGGACCGATGATCAGGCGAGGGATGTGACGTATCGCGTCCGGGCGCCGGGCCAGGCCGGGTCCGCCCAATGGACCGGCTTGTCGACTCTCGGGGACGATGTCGTGACGACCGGGGGGGGATCCGGATTGCAGGTGTTGCCCAAGTCTCCGGGCTCCGTGCTCCGGAGCTTCGGCGCCTCCCAGTATTCGCCCGGGCAGGCTCTGAATGTCCGCCTGGTCGTGACGCCGCCGGAATCGGTGGGCCTCTTCGTGGTCGAAGAGACCCTCCCGGCCGGATGGACCCTCTCGACGGTCGATTCGGACGGACGCCTCAACGGAGGTCAGCTGGTCTGGGGCGTCCTGTCCGGCAACACGGTCCGCGAGTTCAACTACACGGTGATCGCGCCCGACAATGCCACGGGTCCGGCCACCTTCTCCGGATTGGCCCGATTCGACGCCGCCACGGTGACGGCCACGGGGCCTTCCCAGATCCCAGTCTTCGAGATCGCCAAATCCAAGGCCACGCGGACGCTCCCCTCGGAGTACACCCCCGGCCTTGCATTCCCGGTGCAGGTGACCACCGAACCGGTGGCCGGGACGACGCTGTATCTCGTCGAGGAGGACCTGCCGACCGGATGCCAGGTGGAGTCGGTGGAGTCGGGGGGACAGTTGAACAACGGACGCCTCACCTGGGGCCCCTTCCTGGACGACAAGCCCCGAACCTTGGCCTATCGGCTGGTGGCCCAGTCCGGAACCCGGGGTGCGCTGGCTTTCGTGGGGCGCATCCGATCGAGCCAGGGCGAGAGCGCCACGGCCGGAAACCAGTCTCTGGCGGAGCGACCGCCCAAGTCGGGCCGGGTCGAGCAGACCTTGCCCACGTTCTTCCTGCCGGGAGTGGCTTTCACCGTGAACCTGCGTCTGGTGCCGGAAGCCGGCGTGGCCATCCATCTGCTGACCCAGTCGATCCCGGACGGATGGTCCGTCGGCGCGATCTCGGGCGGCGGACGCTGGGATGATCTGCAACGGCGCGTGATCTGGGGATTGTTCACCGACGACAAGGAGCGTTCCGTTTCCGTCCAGGTGCTGCCGCCCGCCTCGGCCCGGGGATCCTATTCGCTCGGGTGTGAAGCCGTGTTCGACGGCCAGAGCCGTCGGCCCACCACCAGCAGCGCCATCCTCGCCAACCTGCCGCCCGAATTGTCGACCGTCCCTGCGCAGACCGTGGCCGAAGACGAGGTGCTGATCCTGCGCGTCCGCGCCTTCGATCCGGAGACGCCTGTCACCCAATTGCTGCTCTCGATCACGGTCGAGCCGCCGGAGCTCTTCCCCCTGGAGAACCGGTCCTCCGTCCGCCAGGGCAACGATGTGGTGCTGACCTTGCGTCCGGCGGCCGAGGCCTCCGGGTCCGCCGTCGTGAAGCTGGCACTCTCGGACGACGTTCAGACCACCCGTGGCCAGTTCGATGTGACGGTCCTCCCGGTCAATGATACCCCGTCGATCACCGCTGCCACCGCGGTGACGGGCGCGGTGGAGGACTCTCCGCTGGTGCGAGTCGAGGGCATCCGGATCTCCGATCCGGACCTGGGATCGGCTCCGCTGGAGGTGGAGTTGGAGGCCGCGTCGGCGGCCCAATGGCTGGACCGCCCGATCCCGCCCGGGGTCCAGCGGTTGGCCACGACCAACGCCAGCCTGTTGCGGTTGCGCGGCCCGCTGGCGCCGATCAACGAGGCGCTGTCGCAGATCGCCTTCCGCCCGGCGGCGGATTTCTTCGGGACCCAGAGGATCCAGGTCCGGGCCAACGACCTCGGTTCCTCGGGGCCTGGGGGGCCGCAGACCGGTGTTCGGGACGTGCCGATCGAGATCGCCGGTGTCAACGATGCCCCCGGTTTCCGGTCGCTCTCGGGTGTGGTGCTTTCGGTCGATGAAGATGCACCGGCCTCGGCGACCTCGTTCCCTGGATTCCTCAAGGATATCCGGGTGGGACCGACCAACGAGGTCGCCCGGCAGTTGGTGATCCTCCAGGTGAGCGCCGACAACCCCGCTCTCTTCACGGTGCAGCCGCGCATCGATCCCGCCAACGGTCGTCTCCAGTTCACCGTGGCTCCCGACGCCTCGGGTGAGACCTGGGTCCAGGTGCAGGCCGCCGACAACGGTGGCACCGCCAATGGCGGGGCCGATCGGGGGCCGGTGGACCGGTTCCTGCTGAGGGTGGAGGCGGTCAACGATGCTCCCGTCTGGACGCTCCCCGACTCCATCTCCGGGGCGATCGAGGATTCACCGTTGGTGGTGCTGAAGGGCATCCGATTGAGCGATGTCGATGTGGCCGACCAGCCTCTGGATGTGACCCTCGAGCTCGAATCCGAAGCCGAGTGGCTTGAGCGACCGTTGCCGCAGGGAGTTCAGCGGGTGAGCGGGTCGGAGGGTGTCCTGCGGTGGTGGGGCTCACTGGGGCCCATCAATCAGGC
>CAYLTF010000120.1:0-10396 GCA_964386625.1 uncultured Akkermansia sp.
GGGCTCCAGGCCGGCGAGACCAAGCGCATCCGCGGCAAGATCTACCTGATGAAGGCCGATCCGCAGGCGCTGCGCGACCGCTATGCCCGAGACTTCCCCGAGCACCGGCCGTCCAGGATCGTCCGAAAGTCGGCCTCACCGGATGCGCGACCCACCCCAGCCAGGGAGCCGGGTTCCATAGCCCCCGCTCCCGGCGCGACCCCTTGAACGGCCCGACGCCCCGAGGGGCAAGGAGCCTTCGAGACTCGGGCAACGGTCCGGCGACTGGCTTCGAGGCGACGACGACGCGGTCCGGGGTCGGACGCACTCGGACGGCCCGCGGTCTCGACCGTCACTTCGACTTGTCCGGATAGGCAGGCGGCTGCGGGATCTTCACCGGCTTGGCTTCCATGGCCTTCTTCAGCTCGGCGATGGCGCGGTCGAGTTGGTCGTCGATGCCCGAGAATTCGCGGGTCGGATCGTTGTCCACCTCGATGTCGGGCTCCACGCCAGTCCCTTCCATGATCCATTCCTTGGCCTCGAGGTCGAAGCGGCTGAACTCGGGCCGATTGAGAATCCCCCCGTCGAGCAACGGCAGGCTGCCCCGGATGCCGACCACCCCGCCCCAGGAGCGCTGCCCGATGATCGGACCGAGGCGGTGCTTGCGGAACCGGTACCCGACGATGTCGCCATCGCTGGCGCTATGCTGGTCGATGAGCAGGACCTTCGGTCCCAACACCTGACCGCTCGGGTCGACATTGACCGAGCCGTTGCGGGCCACCGTCCACATGGCCGGTTCGCGGCGCAGGCGCTCGATGATCATCGGCGAGACGTTTCCTCCACCATTGCCTCGGCAGTCGACCACCAGGGCCTCCTTGTGGAGCTGCGGGTAGTAGAACTTGGCGAATTCATTGAGCCCCGGAACCCCCATGTCGGGCACGTGCACGTACCCGATCTTGCCTCCGCTGGCCTTCTCGACCTTCTCGATGTTGCCCAGGACCCAATCGAGGTAATAGAGCGGCTGCTCGTCCGCCGTGGGGATCACCGTCTGGTCCCGGGCCCCTTCGTCCTTGGGCTCGCGGTTCACCCGCAGGACCACCGGCTTGCCGGCCGTGCCCACCAGGGCCGAATAGAGGTCGGTCATGCCCCGGGTCGACTTGCCCTGGACCGCCAGGATGTAGTCGCCCGGCCGGACCTCGACACCGATCTCCGTCAGCGGGCTGCGGTACTTCGGGTCCCAGTTGTGTCCGCGCAGGATGCGCTCGATGCGGAAGTAACCGCTGGCGTCGGGCCGGATCACCGCCCCGAGCAATCCGAGAGGAATGCGCTCGGGCTTCGGCAGATCGCCGCCGCCCACGTAGGCATGCCCGATGTTGAGCTCACCGATCATCTCCCCGATGAGGTAGGTCAGGTCGGCGCGATGCCGGACATGCTCGAGCAACGGCTCATACCGACGGCGCATGCCGGCCCAGTCCACCCCGTGCAACTTCGGGTCGAAGAGGAAGTCGCGCATCTGGCGCCAGCATTCGGCATGGATCTGGCGCCACTCGGCCTGGCGATCCAGGCGGACCTTCAGATCGGCCAGGCTCAACTTGCGATCGGCGAGGTCCAACTTGGCCGACGGCAGGTCCAGGATGGCGAAGTCGCCACCAGCCTTGACGAGCATCTTCTTGTGGTCGGCCGACACCCTGTAGCCGGCCACCTCCCCCAGCTCCGTTTCCTTCTCCTTCTCCAGGTCGAACACATGCAGCTTGCCCTTCTTGAGATAGAAGAGCTTGTCGCCCACCGAGGTCAGGGCCCCGTAATTCGAGGCTGCGGGCGGCAGCACGGTGATGCGCTGGGTCAACCCCTCGGCATCGACCGTCACCACGACCTTGGCCGACTTGGAGGACTTGGCCTTGTCTTCGCCCTTCTCCGGTGCGGCCCCGGGCTTGCCGTCGTCGCCACCGCCCGCCGCCTTCTCCTCGCGCGGTTTCACCTCGTCGGATTTCGGCGCGAACGGCGATTTTGTCGCGGCGGCGAGGGTCACGAGATGGATGCGCTCCATGTCGCTGTAGGTATGGTTCCACTCCGTCTGGCCATAGGTCGGGTTGAACGAGCGCTCCGAGACGAAGAAGAGGTACTTGCCGTCGCCGCTGAATTCCGGCGAGCCCACGTCGAACCATCCGTCGGTGACCTGCACCTTGTTCCCCTGGGCCAACCCGTAGAGGTAGATGTTGGGGAAACGGCGCACCTCGGGCTGGGTGAAGGCCAGCCACTGGCTGTCGGGCGACCAGGTGAAATCGCGGATCTCGAAGGCGTCGGACTTGGCCGCGAGGGTCACGCGGCCCGATTCCACCTCGATGAACTGGAGCCGGTGGAGCCGGTCGGTCCAGGCGATGCGCTTGGAATCGGGCGACCAGGCCAACTCGTACTTGTAGGGACCGCCGCCCGAAGTCAGGGAACGCGCCTCGCCCGAGCCGTCCTGCGGCCGGATCCAGATCTCGTCTTCGCCGCTCTGGTCGCTGACGTAGGCGATCCATTTCCCGTCGGGCGACCAGACCGCGTTCCGCTCATGCACCCCGGGCGACTGCGTCAGGTTGCGGGTCGCGCCGTTCTTGGCCGGCACGGTGAACACATCGCCCCGCGCGCCCAGCAGGGCCCGCGCGCCATCGGGTGCGATCTCGTAGGTGGTGGTCTCCTTGCTGACATCGCGCAGGCCCCCACGGCCGATGGCCAGGTCCTCGCGAATCTCCACCGGGATGCGGGCGACCTTCTCGGTCTGGAAGTCCAGGCGATACAGGTACCCCCCGTTCTCGAAGACAATGCCCGTGTCGCCCAGGGAGGGGAATTTGACGGCGAATTCCTGGAAGTCGGTCAGCCGTCGCGGTTTCCGGTCCTTCAGGTCCATCACATACAGGTTGGCCTGCCGGGACTCCTCGCGCTCCGAGACGAAGTAGATCCGGTCACCATGCCACATCGGAAACAAGTCCTGGGCGGGATCGGTGGTCAGGCGGGTGGTCTGACCGGTTCCGAAGTCGTGCAACCAGAGTTCGTCGGCCTGGCCGCCGCGGTAGCGCTTCCAGGTGCGGAACTCGCGGAAGACGCGGTTGTAGACCATCTGCCGGCCATCGGCCGAGAAGCTGCACCAACCACCGCGCGGCACGGGCAGCGTCTCCGGCACGCCGCCCGAGAGCCGGGCCAGGGTCAGATCACCCTTGAAGGGATTCCATTGGTTGCGGCGCGAGCGGTAGACGATCGTCTCGTGGTCCTTCCAGGCCATGACGATGTTGTTCGGGCCCATGCGGTCCGAGACATCGTCGCGCTCCAGGGTCGCGGTGTGGGTGAGGCGTTTCGGTTCGCCCCCCTCGGAGGGCATCACATACACCTCGGTGTTGCCGTCGTACTGGCCGGTGAAGGCGAGCGTTTTGCCGTCCGGCGAAAAACGGGCGAACATCTCGAATCCCTTGGGGTCGGATGTCAGCCGGCGGGCCACCCCGCCCTGCACCGGCACGGTGTACAGGTCTCCCGCATACGTGAAGACCACCCGGTTCCCGTTCAATGCCGGGAACCTCAGCAGCCGCGCCTCTTCGGCCTGAACCGCCAACGCAACCAGACCAGCCAGGCACCCCGTGCCCAGCCATGAGAAAAGACCTCGCATGGTCTGGACGTTACTTCAGGGAGACGAGACAGGGCCAGCGGTGACTCGGAGGCGGAGGGTTGCCCGGGGGGCCGCGTGATCGGGCGGAACCTGGCAGAACCGAAGAAGACCGGATGCGGCCATCCCGGCATCCGATCAATCCCGAGTGAAATCGGCCGAAAGGAACCGACGGACCAGCGGATCTTGAGAGGCCCGGATCTGGTCCGGCGTGCCGACGGCCACGATGCGCCCCTCGCTCAGGAAGGCGATGCGACCGGCGATGCCGAAAGCAAGGTCACGATCGTGGGTGACCACCAGTGTCGTGGCTCCGGCCATGGCGTTGGCACGCACGATCTCGCGCCCGACCGTCACCGCGACCAACGGGTCGAGTTCGCTGGTCGGCTCATCGTACAGCACCACCTGGGGCTCCATGACCAGGGCCCGCGCGATGGCGACCCGCTTCTTCATGCCGCCGGAGAGTTCCGACGGATACTTGAGCGCATCCTTCGGTCCGAGGTGCACGAGCGCCAGCTTCTCCTGGACGATGCGCTCGATCTCGGCAGACGGTTTCAACCGGTGTTCTGAAAGGTAGAGGCCGACGTTCTCGCCGACCGTCAGCGAATTGAGCAGACCGCCGCTCTGGAACACCATGGCCATGCGGAAGCGGTCGCGGATCCCGGCTTCGTCGATGCGGATGTCGTTGAGGAGAATCTCGCCGGAATCGGCGGTCTCGAGTCCGATGAGGTGGCGCAGGAGCACCGACTTCCCGGAGCCGCTGGGCCCCATGAGCACGAAGATCTCGCCAGGCCGGATGTCGAGGTCGATGCCATCGAGCACCAGTTGCGAACCGAACGATTTGCACAACCGGCGCACACGGACGGCCACACCGGAGTCGGCGGATGGAACGGAGGTCATGGCTCTTTTTCTCAGAATCCCCCGGCCATCGAGGCCTTGGTGAAGGGCAGCAGCATCCGGGTGATCACGTAATCGAGCACCAGGATGAACACGATGGAATTCACGACCGCCTTGGTGACGCTGCGACCGATCCCGCGCGGCCCGCCCATGGTGTCGAGTCCTTGATTGCAGCATACGACGCCCACGGTGACCGCGAAGAGGAAGGTCTTGATCAGGCCGTGGACAATGTCGCGCGGTTCGAGGGTGGACTTGAGATTGTTGAAGAATGCCGCCGCCGACACGGCCACATCCGGATTGAAGGCCGCCACGAAAGCCCCGCCGGCGCACCCGATGAGCAGCGAGAAGATCAGCAGGCAAGGCAGGGCCACCGAGATGGCAGCCACCCGCGGCAACACGAGGTACTCGACGGGGTCGATGTTCAGTGTCCGCAGGGCATCGATCTCCTGATACACCCTCATGGAACCCAACTCGGCCGCCATCGCGGAACCGATCCGACCCGCGATGAGGATGGACATCATCACCGGCCCCAGTTCCTTGGCCAGCGAGGCCCCGACCAGTCCTCCAAGCATCGAGCCGAGCCCGCGCTGGGTCAGCAGCGGCCCCGCCTGGAGCGAGAGAACCCCGCCGATGAATAGAGACAACACGCAGGCCATGAAGAGGCTGGCGTTGCCGATCTCGAACAGTTGCTCGGCGAGGTTGCGCCGATAGCGGAAGATCCGAGGCAATGCCCTCAGGGTCGCCCCGAAGAGCACCAGCATTTTGCCCAGTTCACGAAACACGGCCGAAGGATCACCTCGGCAGGCCGACTCGGCAATGCCCAAGGTTTTCGAAAGCAGCAGGCCCTCCTCGACCCGGCCGTCGGCAAGGAACGACGACGGCTACGGGCCCGGGGCAGCTCACGACAGGTTCAGGCCTCGGGGAGACGCCGGCGAAGCTCGTCGGCCACGGCCGTGAAGGCCAGCGCGGCCTCGCCCGAGGGATCGGCCACCACCACCGGTCGCCCACGATCGCCGCCCTCGCGAATGGCGACGACCAGCGGGATCTCCCCCAGGAACGGCACCCCCTTGCGCTCGGCCTCCAGGCGGCCGCCGCCGTGGCCGAAGATGTCGACCCGGGTGCCGTCAGGGAGCCGGAAACCACTCATGTTCTCGACGATGCCCACGATGGGAACCTGGACCTTCTCGAACAGCGTCACACCTTTGCGCACCACGCCCAGCGAAGCCTCCTGGGGAGTGGTGATGATGACTCCTCCGTCGAGCGGCACCGATTGGCAGAGCGACAACTGCGCATCCCCGGTGCCTGGCGGGAGATCCACCAGCAGGTAGTCGAGGTCGCCCCAGGCCACCTGGTTGAGGAACTGGTGGATGGTCTTCTGGATCATCGGCCCGCGCCAGATGACAGCCTGCTCCGGATCGATGAGGAAGCCCATGCTCATGAGCTTCACGCCATGGCTCACGGGCGGGACCAACCGCTCGTCATCGGTGAGCGTCGGGCGCTCGTGGATGCCCATCATCAACGGGATGCTCGGGCCGTAGATGTCGCAATCCAGCAACCCCACCCGGAGCCCCGCGCGCGCCAACGCACAGGCCAGATTGACCGAGCAGGTCGACTTGCCGACCCCGCCCTTGCCTGAGGCCACCGCGACCACCCGCCGGACCCCGGGCATCCGGTTGCGCTGGGGAACCCCGGTGTTGGCCGAGGCGGCCGCAGCCGGCGTCGGCACCTGGACCTGAACATGAGCGTCGGTGATCCCCTCGAGCTGATCGCGGAGCGCGGCCTTGGCCGCATCGGCGATCTGCCGGCCGATCTCGGGATTCGGCGAGGTCAGCTCCAAGAGGACGCCGACCGCCCCCCCATCGATCTGGATCCCCTTCACCAGGCCGAAGGAGACGATATCCCGGCTGTATCCCGGGTACTTGACGGTGCGCAACACCTCCATCACGGAGGATTCTTGAAGGGTGGCCATGGGCGATGTGTTTCGGAGAAACGAGGACTGGATTCTTGAGGGACTGGACGAAAAAGACAACGGGGCGAAGCCGCCATGCCGGTGTTTCCCGGCCCCACGGCTCCGCCCCTGGAATCGGCCCGTCGATATGGATCGAGCGGTGCCCGGGCGACCCCGGCGCTACTTGGACGCGACCACCGCGCGCTTCTTGTCGGAGAGCGCCCGGAGGAAGGCGCTCAGGTCTGAGGTCTCCTGATCGGAGAGCTTCTTGCCCAACTGCAGCCAAGCCATCTTCTGGACCGTCTGTTCCAGGGTCTTCTGGGTACCATCATGGAAATACGGGGCCGTCAGCGCGATGTTGCGGAGGCTGGGCACCTTGAAGACGAACTCGTCGTAGTCTTCCTTGGTGACCTCGATGCGTCCCTTGTCGGCGGTGTTCTCGTAGGCGTTGAGGATTCCCAGCTTCTTGAAGTCATTGCCTCCGAGGAGCGGGCCGGCATGGCAGGTCGTGCAACCGATGGTCAGGAAGGTGTCGAGGCCCTTCAACTCGGCCGCGGTCAGGGCCTTGTCGTCACCCTTGAGGAAATCGTCGAAACGGTCGTGCGTCCGGAGCGTGCGTTCGAACGAGGCGACGGCCTTGGCGAAATTGTCGTAGGTGATCGGGTCGGACTCTCCCGGGAAGGCCTTCTTGAAGGCTCCGACGTACTTCTTCTCGGCTTTCAACTTCTCGATCACCGCGGCCTCGCTGGGCATGGCCATTTCACCCGGGTTGAGCACCGGACCCTTGGCCTGATCCTCCAGGGTCTTGGCGCGGCCATCCCAGAATTGGGCGACGTGGAAACCCGCATTGAGAACCGTGGGGGAATTGCGACCTCCGCGCTTGCCGAAAGCCCCGGGAGAAGTCGGTTCGTTGTCGACGCCGCCGAGGTTCTTGTCCACCGCATGGCACGAGTTGCACGACTGGGTGTTGTTGGCCGAGAGCTTCTTCTCGAAGAACAACTCACGCCCCAGCTTCACGCGGGCGGGCGTGTCGT
This sequence comes from uncultured Akkermansia sp., assembly GCA_964386625.1. Classification (GTDB taxonomy): domain Bacteria; phylum Verrucomicrobiota; class Verrucomicrobiia; order Limisphaerales; family UBA9464; genus SXXZ01. Next base: position 7,493 of record CAYLTF010000120.1, read on the forward strand.
TCTCGGAACCCGGCATCTTCTCCGGCAACGGAGCCAGCACCTTCAGAGCGCTGGAGCGCAATTCTGCGGGAGTGGCCGCACTGGCGGAAACGGAGGCCAACACGAGCACGGATGCGGTCAAGGCATGAGCCAAAGGCATGTTCATGGTCATAAACGGAATACTATGGTCGGTTCAGGATTGTGCAACTCGGGGCTCCCCCAAGCGAATACGAATGCTGGTGGGCGGCGGGTTGAATCCCGCCGACAAACCGTGGGCCGGATCAGTGCGCGGGTTTGCCCGACACGTCCGCCGCATGCTGGCTGAAGGACTTGCCACGCCCCGTGGGCGCGATCACCGAATCGATGACGCCCCGTTCGAATTCGTCCCACATCGGCGACATTCCCCGGAGCTTGGAGACGATCTTCGCGAACGTCTCGATGACATAGTCGATGTCGGCCTCGGTGTTGGCCTCGCCGAGGGTCATGATGATGTTGCCCTGCGCGAGCGCATGATCGAGGCCGATCGCCCCGAGGACATGCGAGATCTTGAGACTCTTGCTCACACAGCTGGATCCGCTGGCCACGGCGATGCCATTCATGTCGCACAACAGCAGCTGTCCCTCGCCCTCGATGAACTCGGTCGACAGGTTGAGATTGGTGGCGATGCGATCAGGACCCGGTTCCGGTCCATTGAGGAGGATGTAGGGAACCTTCTGCTTCAACCCTTCCCACAGGCGCTTCTGCAAGGGAGCCACATGGGCGATCCGCTGCGGAAGGCGCTCGCGGGCGATCTCTGCAGCCATGCCACCACCGACGATCGCGGGCACGTTCTCGGTTCCGGCGCGACGGCCCCCCTCCTGAACGCCGCCATGGATGACACTGACGATCCGGGCCTTGCGATTGCGGTAGAGGACACCGACTCCCTTCGGCCCATAGAACCGGTGCGGTGAAAAGCTCACCATCGCCGCCCCCCACTCCTTCACCTCGATCGGAAGCCAACCGGCACTGGCCTCGCAGTCGACATAGAGAGGCACATTCTTGGCGGTGCAGATCCGCCCCACTTCCTTCATCGGTTGGATGGCGCCGATGTCGTGATTCACGTGGTGCACCGCGACCAGGACCGTCTGCGGCGTGATCGCGGCCTCGAGTTCGTCCAGGCGGATCATTCCTTGGGGCGTCACCCCGACACGGGTGCAGGTCCACCCCTGCTTCTCTAGGAATTCCACGGAGTTCATCACACTGGGATGCTCGGTGGCGGAAACCACCAGGTGCTTGCCCTTGCGCTCGTTGGCGTAGGCGGCGCCCTTGATGGCAAGGTTGGCCGATTCGGTGCCGTCCGAGGTGAAGAAGATCTCCTCCTCGCTGTCGGCACCGATCAGGGCGGCCATCCGCTGGCGTGCCTGCTTGAGGGCATCCCGAACCCTCAGGCCATGCTGGTGGAGCGAAGAGGCGTTGCCGAAGTACTCGGTGAAGTACGGCCGCATGGCATCGAAGACCTCCGGGAGGACCGGGGTCGAGGACTGATGATCGAGGAAGACTTGGCGCATGGATGAGGGGATCAGAAGGTCACGAGAAAAAAGAGGGGGCGGGCAAGCAGTCCGGGGCTCCCCGGCAATCGCCGGCGGAAGCCCGCTCGTTCAATGGAAAGCCCGCAGTCTTCGGAAAACCAGCCTCCGACTGCGGGCCATCGGGTTGATCCGGATCAGGCGGGAACCGCCGAGGTGGCCGCCGGCGTTGCGGCTGCCGCGGGATTCCGCTTCACATAATCCTCCAACGCGGCCTTGAGGGCCTCCTCGGCGAGGACGGAGCAGTGGATCTTCACCGGGGGCAACCCGCCGAGGGCGTCCACCACCTCCTGGTTGGAGAAGGCCATGGCTTCGTCGATCGTGCGCCCTTTGATCAATTCGGTGGCCATGCTGGAACTGGCGATGGCCGAACCGCAGCCGAAGGTCTTGAAACGGGCGTCTTCAATGCGGCCGTCCTTGATCTTGAGGGAGATCTTCATGATGTCGCCGCAGGCGGCGGCGCCCACCTCGCCCACCCCGTCCGCGTCCTTCAAGTCTCCCATGTTGCGGGGATTCATGAAGTGCTCCATCACCGTTGAATTGTACAAGGTATAAGTATCGCTCATAAAAATCAGTTCAATCCGGAATCCACGACCACGCTGGACCCTTCGGTTTCGCCCGCCGCCCTGGAGGAATCGGGGAGAACCGAGGGATTCAGCGAAATCTTCTGGGCGCGCCCCTGCCGAGCCTGTTGGACCAGGCCGTTGGGGAGATGCCGACCGGCCAAAGTGGCCAGACTGGTGCCCGCGAACACCTCTTTCATGCGCTCCTGGGCCTCGGCCAGAAGACCGCACAAAGCGCAACCGCTGCTGTGCTCACAACCGGCATCGATCTCGAGACACCGTTGGAGGGCGATCGGCCCCTCGATGGATTCCAGGATCTCCAACACCGTGATCTCGGACGCCGGGCGGTTGAGGTAGAATCCTCCGCCGGACCCGCGGGCGGAACCCACCAGGCCCGACTTGCTGAGATTCTGGAAAATCTTGCCCAGGAAGCTCTTGGGGACGGATTCCTCCTCGCAGAGCACATCGATCATGACCACCTCGCCCAAGGGGCGGCGGGAGAGGGCGATCAGGCCCAACACCCCGTATTCTGCTGCCTTGGTGATCTGCATCGAGTGAACCAGACCATTTCCGTCTGGATTGTGCCAAGCTACCCGACAACCCCCGCCTGTCAAAACCATTTTCAGACCATTTCAGTCCGATTCACCCTTGATCCAAGGGGGACAGGCTTCACCCAAGGGGACAGGCTTCGTCCAAGGGGACAAGCTTCATCCAAGGGGACAAGCTTCATCCAAGGGGACAAGCTTCATCCAAGGGGACAGGCTTCATCCAAGGGGACAGGCTTCATCCAAGGGGAC
>CAYLTF010000121.1:0-10353 GCA_964386625.1 uncultured Akkermansia sp.
CGATCAACGCGCTGGCCAACGCCCCGGCGGCGGTTGATCGGACGTCTCCCAGGGGCTTCCACAGTTGGCCCAGGGCGTCCTGCAGGAGGTATCGGCCCACGCGGGTACCCGCATCGAGGGTGGTCAGGATGAACAGCGCCTCGAACATGATGGCGAAGTGGTACCAGACATCGAGCCACCGGCCGTGGGTCACCTGCGAGAACAGGTTGGCCATGCCGACAGCCAGCGTGGCGGCCCCGCCGGTGCGTCCATAGAGGGAGCTCTCGCCGACCTGGCGGGCCAGCGTGTCCATCACCCCGGGCTCCAGTGAGAATCCGGTGGCCCGGACCTTGGCCACCGTATCGGCGGCGATCGCGGCTGCATCGGCCCCGGTCCCGGCGATGTTGATGGCGAGGTAGACGCCCGGCTCCAGGGTGCAGGCCGCGATCAGGGCCATGATGGCCACCAGTGATTCGAGCAGCATGGCCCCGTACCCGATCGGGCGGGCGTACGATTCACGGGTGATGATCTTCGGCGTGATGCCGCTGGCGATCAGTGTGTGGAATCCGCTGATGGCCCCGCAGGCGATGGTGATGAAGCAGAACGGGAACAGCTTGCCGGGCACCACCGGACCGGATCCGTCGATGAAGGAGGTGAGCGCGGGCATCTTCAGCGTGGGCAGCACGAGCAGCACGCCTGCGGCCAGCGCGAGGATCGTCCCGAGCTTCATGAAGGTGCTCAGGTAATCGCGCGGCGCGAGCAACAGCCAGACCGGCAGGACGCTGGCGGCGAACCCGTACACCACGATGGCCCAGGCCAGCGGCTCCGCGGTGAAGGTGAACGCCTTGGCCAGCGAGGGATCGCTGTGGATCCATTGGCCACCCCAGACGGCCGCGATCAGCAGCACGACGCCCAGCACCGAGCCTTCGAGCGTTTTTCCGGCCCGGATGAATCTCAAGTAGAGCCCCATCAGCAGGGCGATCGGGATGGTGGCCCCCACCGTGAAGACGCCCCACGGGCTCTCGGCCAGCACCTTCACCACCACCAGACCCAGCACCGCCAGGAGGATGATCATGATCGACAGGATGGACAGCAGGGCCAGGGCCCCGAGGAAGGGGTTCAACTCGTCCTTCACCATCTGGCCCAGGGAGCGTCCGTTGCGCCGCATGGAGGCGGCCAGGATGAGGAAGTCTTGCGCGGCGCCTCCCAGGACCACGCCGATCAGGATCCACAGGGTGCCGGGGAGGTAGCCGAACTGGGCGGCCAACACCGGACCGACCAGCGGACCGGGGCCGGAGATGGCCGCGAAGTGGTGCCCGAAGACGATCCACCGGTGGGTCTTCACGAACTCGCGGCCGTCCTCATGCCGTTCGCAGGGCGTGGCCCGACGGTCGTCGAGGATCAAGGCCTTGGCGGCGATCCATCGGGAGTAGAAGCGGTAGCCGATGGCGTAGGTGCACAGCGCCGCGATCAGGATGTAGGCCGAGCTGACCGGTTCCTGGCGCCGGGTTGCGAGAACGAAATAGGCGAAAGCGCCCAGGCTTGCCACGAGGGTCCAGACCAGTCCGCGCCCGAGGGATTGCATGAGCAGACGATGCCAAAACCGCCCGGGACGCTCCTATGAAAACCTGTCGGGAAACTTCGCCTCGAAAGCCGTGCCGATCCGGTTAGCCTTGCGCCCATGATTCCCCGAATGCGGTTCCTGCTCTGCTGCCTGGTCGGCGCCTGGATGACGATGGTCTCGGCCCAGGCGCAGTTGCGGGTGGGATTGTTCGACATCGACGCCACCCCGCCGGTCGGGTCGCGCCTGGCCTACGATCCGGTGACCAATGTCTGGGATCTGGGCCTGCGGGCCCGGGGCGTCGTCGTGCTGGGCATGGAACGCCCGGTGGTGCTCTGCGCGGTCGATTGGATCGGGATCGCCAACGAAGGTCATGACGCCTTCCGCCAGAGGTTGGCCGCCGCGGCGGGCACGACGGTGGACCGGGTCTCGGTGCATGCCCTGCACCAGCACGATGCGCCGGAATGCGACTTCGGCGCCGAGGCGATCCTCCGTGAGGCCGGCGTGAGCCCCTGGAACTATGATGGCTCGTTCGCCCGGGAATTCCTGGGCCGCCTGGGCGATGCTGTCGCACGCGCGGTCGTCCAGGCCCGGCCGTTCAACCAGGTGGGCACCGGCCAGGCCGAGGTGCGTGAGGTGGCCTCGAACCGGCGCATCTTCGGGCCCGACGGCAAGGTGCGCGCGGTGCGCTACACGGCCACGGCCGATCCGGCCCTGCGGGCCGAGCCCGAGGGGGTCATCGACCCGATGGTTTCCTTGGTGAGCTTCTGGAATGACGACCGGCCCGTGGCCGTCTTGAGCTACTACGCCACCCATCCCCAGAGCTATTACCGGACCGGCGTAGCCAACCCCGATTTTCCGGGCATCGCCCGATTCCTTCGGCAAATCGCTGTACCGGAGGCGTTGCACGTCCATTTCAACGGGGCCGGAGGCAACATCGGCGCCGGCAAGTACAACGACGGTTCGCCCGGCAACCGCCGGGTGCTGGGCGAACGGTTGGCCGAGGGCATGAGGCGGGCCTGGGAAGCGACCCGTCGCCAGTCGGTGAGCACCAACGACCTGCGATGGCGATCCGAAGCGGTGGCGTTGCCTGTGTCGCGGCACCTGGATGAAGAGCGGTTGGTGGCCCAGTTGAAGGGTCGCGAGGCGAGCTTCCTGACGGCCAACGGGGCAGGGCGCCTGGCTTGGTTGCGGCGGGCCAAGGCGGGGCATCGGATCGACATTGGTTGCCTGTCGGTCGGACCCGCCAGGATCCTGCATCTGCCGGGTGAACTGTTCGTGGAATACCAGTTGGCGGCGAAAGCCGAGCGCAAGGACCTCTTCGTGGCGGTGGCCGCCTACGGCGACTATGGTCCCTATTACATCGGGACCACGGCGGCCTACGCCGAGGGAGGGTATGAGACCGAGCCACGATCCTCGAATGTCTCTCCGGAGGTGGAGCCGGTCCTGATGGGGGCCATCCGCGCTCTGTTGCGGGACTGACACGGGGCGGCGGGTGTTGGATCGGTCCGCCGGGTTCAGGGCCTTCGGCCGGTCGGGGCTCCGTCGAGACCGGGTCGCCTGCGCATGCCTGGTCGAGAACGACGGGTTTGACACGGCGGACAAGTCGGCTTACGGCTGACGGGCAAACTTCGGTTCAACACAGACAAAACCTGCAAACACTATGCCTATTGCCGTCGGATCCGCCGCCCCTGACTTCACCCTCAAGTCCAAGACCTCGACCGGTCTGGTCGATGTGAAGCTGAGCGCCAACTTCGGTGCCAAGAACACCGTCCTCCTCTTCGTTCCTCTCGCCTTCACCGGGGTCTGCACCCAGGAGTTGTGTGATATCACGGCGGGTCTGTCCCAGTACCAAGGCCTCAACGCCGAGGTGATCGGCATCAGTGTCGACAGCCCCTTCGCCCAGGAGGCCTGGGCCAACCAGAGCAAGATCGGCATCAAGCTGGTCAGCGACCTGAACAAGGAGACCACCAAGGCCTATGGGGTCCTGTTCCCGATGCTCGCCGGTGTGGGCGACACCTCGGCGCGCGCCGCTTTCGTCATCGGCAAGGATGGCAAGGTGCACTACGCCGAGCAGACCGCCACGCCCAAGGACCTGCCCAACTTCGAGGCCATCAAGGCGGCGTTGGCGAAGCTCCAGTGACCCGGAGCGTCCGCACCTCGATCCGTCGGCCCGAGAAGTTCGGGTCCTGACATCGGGGAAGCGTTCAACCGATGAGCAGGGCGAGAGAGGGCAACCTCCTCGCCCTGGTTCTTTTCCGGGAAGCCTGGGTGACTCACGCGATCCCCGCACGACCGGAGCTCGTTTCCCGGCGAGCCACCTGTCAGGAAAAGGCCCAGCCGGCCTCCGGGTGATTGCCGGTGGATCGAGACCGCGGATGCAGGCGAAAATGAAGACCAAGGCCGTTCAGCCGTCGGGCGGGTCATCGGGCATGGCCCCGGTCGGCGGCAAAGACGGTCTGTTTTACGGTTTGACCGGATTTTCCCCGCGACCTTAGGTTCTGCGGCTCCGCAGACTCGGCAAAATTTATGATCGGATCGATTCGCAAACACTCGAACTGGCTCTGGGCCATCATCGTCACCGCGGTCATCGCGAGCTTCCTCATCTGGAGCGACGCGCGCGGGGGCAGGAACTCTTTCGACCTGGGTGGGGCCGATTTCGGGAAGCTATACGGCCGTCCGATCACCCGCGACCAGCTGATCAAGGCCCGCACCGCCGCCGCCGTGGATGATGCGCTGCGAGGTGGCCGTGGCCGTGGTGCGTCCGCCGACAATGAGCGGCAGGTCGCCGAGTTGATGGTGCTCCAGGCCAAGGTCAAAGAACTGGGCATCCAGGTGAGCGACGAAGCGGTCGGCAAGTATCTGCGGGACAATTTCAAGGATCCCGGCACCGGCACCTTCAACTACGACGCCTTCATCCAGAATCTGCGCCAGCGCACCCGGATCGATGAAGCGACCTTCCTGGAGCACATCCGCCAACAGGTGGCCATCCAGCACCTGGTCGAGACCGTGGGTGCGGCGTCCCGCCTGGTGACGCCCCGCGAGGTCGAGGCCGACTACCGCCGCGACAACGAGCGCTGGGTCACGAAGGCCGCGCTCTTCAGCGTGTCGAACCGTTTGGCCGGCATCACCGCCAAGCCGGAGGAATTGTCCAAGTTCTACAGCAACCGCATCGCCTACTACCGCATCCCCGAGCGCACCGTGTTGGTGTACGTCCGCTTCGATGCGACCAACCACGTTGCCGAGGCCGAGTCGATGATCGCCAAGGAGGCCGGTTTCACCAACCGCCTCGAGGAGTTCTACAAGCAGCGCGGCGCCGATGCGTTCCGTGACGAGAACGACAAGGTCCTGAGCAAGGAAGCGGCCCTCCGCAAGATCCGCGACGAGGCCCTCTCGCAGGGTGCCTTGAGCTTGGCTCGGCAGGCTGCCGTCCGATTCAACGACGAGCTGGGGAGCTTGACGAACGTGACCCCGTCGTCGTTCGCCATGACCGCCTCGAAGCTCAAGGTGCCGCTGCGGAGCACCACTCCGTTCCGCGCCGGCGAGCGCATCGTGGGCCTTGAGAGCGTGCAGGCCCTGCCCCAGCGGGTGCCCGGCCTGAACGCCGAGACTCCGTACACCGAGCCGCTCGATGGCGAGGGCTTCGTGGTCATTCCCATGCTGCAGACCAAGCTGCCGCCGGAGATCCCGTCTTTCGAGACCGTCCGTGAGCGCGTCCTTCAGGACTACAAGATGGACCGCGCCCGTGCGGCAGCCCGTGAGGCTGGCGAAAAGTTCCAGGCGAGCGCCGCCGCCGCCCTCGCCTCGGGCAAACGCTTCGCCGACGTCGCCTCGGCCGAGAAGGTCACCGTGGTCAATGTGCCGGAATTCACGGCGTCGGCCCAGAACCTCGCGGGACTGGATTCCCGGTTGAACCTCTACCTCGTCCGCAATGCCGCGGCCAGTGCCAAGCCCAACGGCGTCTCGCGCTACACCGAGAGCGCCGACGGCGGTTTCGTGCTCTATCTTGAGAAGAAAGAGCCGGTGTCCGACGAGGCCGTCAAGCAGGCCTTGCCGGCCGCTCTTGCCGAGGCCCGCCAACAGCGGCGCATGGCGGTGTTCCAATCCTGGTTCGCCTCCGAGTTCGAGAAGTCCGGTGCGTTGGCCTCCAAGGCCTCGGCGACGGGCGTTCCGCCGGTCCAATGAAGGCCTCCGGGCCGGTCATCAAACTCTCGGCACCGGCGACGGGTCAGTTCTGGCCCGTGCCGGTGGTGTACGAGGACTCGCGACTGCTGGCGATCGACAAACCCGCCCGGTTGCTGACATCCCCTGATCGCTACGATCAGGAGCGGCCCAACTTGATGAAGTTGCTCCACGCTGGCATCGAGCGTGGGGCAGAGTGGGCGGTGCGGCGTGGGTTGAGCTATCTGTCCAACGCCCATCGGCTCGATTTCGAGACCACCGGCGTGCTTCTGCTGGCCAAGGACAAACCGGCCTTGATCCATCTCGCCAACCAGTTCGGCGGGGCCCGCCCCGAGAAGACCTATGTGGCGTTGGTGCCGGGGAACCCGGAGCAGGATGAATTCGAAGTGGACCTCAAGCTGATGCAGGATCCCCGGTTGCCCGGGATGATGCGTTGGTCGAAGGACGGCAAGAAGGCTCTGACCCGTTTTCGCGTGCTGGAGCGTTTCAATGGCGTGACCCTGCTGTCTTGCCATCCCGAAACGGGGCGCACCCATCAGATCCGCGTGCACCTCAAGTTCGCCGGATTCCCGATCTATGGCGATGAGTTCTACGGGGACGGGCGTCGGTTGTTCCTCTCGGCCCTGAAACCGTCCTACCGTCTCAAGGAAGGCCAGGAGGAACGGCCTCTGACTCCGTCGCTTGCCTTGCACGCCTGGAAGTTGGCCGTGGCGCATCCGGACGACGAGCGCCGGGTCGAGATCACCGCTCCATGGCCCGCCGACTTGGAGGTGGCCTTGAAATACCTCCGGAAGTTCGGCCGGTAGGTGGATCAACCGGTGCCGCGGAGTGCGGTGTGGCGCCGCTGACATGGGGTGCTTTGTTCCCTCGCTGTTTGCTTTCCATTCCGCGGCCTTCGCCGTTCAATCCTCCCTCGAACCGTGAGTTACCAGGTCATCGCCCGAAAATACCGACCCCAGCGTTTCGCCGACGTGGTGGGGCAGGAACATGTGACCACCACTTTGGCCAATGCCATCCGACTGGGACGGATCGCGCATGGCTACCTGTTCTGCGGGCCTCGAGGCACTGGCAAGACCACCCTCGCGCGGATCTTCGCCAAGGCGCTGAACTGCACCGGCGGACCGAGTGCGGAATTCGATGAGTCCGATCCGCGGGTGAAGGAGATCACCGAGGGCCGCTCGTTGGACGTGTTGGAAATCGACGGTGCGTCGAACAACGGTGTCGATCAGGTCCGCGAATTGCGGGACACCGCCAAGTTCGCTCCAGCCTCCGGCAAATTCAAAATCTACATCATCGACGAGGTGCACATGCTCTCGGCGGCCGCCTTCAACGCGTTGCTCAAGACGCTGGAGGAGCCGCCGCCCCATGTGAAGTTCCTCTTCGCGACGACCGATCCGGAGAAGGTGCTGCCGACGATCCTCAGTCGGTGCCAACGCTTCGACCTTCGGCGGATACCGGCGGCCCTGATCGTCAAGCACCTCGCCTGGATCGCGGAGCAGGAAAAAGTCTCGATCGATGCTGACGCCCTGTCCGCCATCGCCCGCGGAGCGGATGGCGGTATGCGGGATGCCGAATCGACCCTCGACCAGCTCATCAGTTTCTGCGGTGACCGCATCGTGGAGTCGGACGTCCTCTCGATGTTCGGTCTGGCCGCGCGGGCGCAGCTCATGCAGTTGGTCGACGCGATGCTGGGCGGCGATGTAGCCGCCACGTTGCGGCTGCTGGAGGAGTTGACCGGCTCGGGCAAGGATCTGGGTCGCCTGCTGGCCGACTTGCTGAACCACTTCCGCAACCTGTTGCTGTTCTCCGTGTCGGGGGCCGAGGCCGGGATCCTCAATGTGAGCGAGGCCGAGATGTCGGCCTTGACGCGGCAGGTCCGGCTGGTCGACACCGACGCGCTCACCCGTGTCATGGAGGTTTTGAGCGCGGCGGAGGGGCGTCAACGCGAGGTGGCCTCCAAGCGCATCTTCATGGAGGTGACCCTGCTGAAGGCCATCCAAGCCCGCGAGGCCACCAGTCTCGACGCGGTTCTCAGGCAATTGAGGGCGATGCGCGATCAGGTGCCGGCTGGTGCCTTGGCGGCCTCGTCGCTGGGCAAGCCGGCGCCATCGGCTCCGGCCGTTGGGGGGGGCTCGTCACCGCTGGCGACCACGCCTCCGGTGCGGACTGTTGCTTCGGCTTCGCCCGCTCCGGTCGCGCCTCCGGTTTCCCGGTGGGCGGCCGAGGCCCTGCCGGAGACTCCTTCCGTGCCGGCGTCCACGGTGCCTGAGCGTCCGAGCACGGTCGCACAGAAGGTCGAGTCCACCCCGGTGGTTCCTCCCTCGAGTGGCAACGGAACGCCGCCATCGGCTCCATTGCTTTCCGAGAGTTCCCAGACCATCGATGCGGTGTGGCAGGTGTTGCTCGCCCAGGTGCCCCCGACCGAAGGGTTGCTCAGATCGGCGTTGCAGCACAGCCGTGCAGAGAACTGGGCCAAGGGAGTCCTGACGATCGCCCATCCGCCCGACGCCTATCTCGACACGGCCCGCAATGTGGCGACGCTGCAGTCGGTTCTCCAGGCCATCACCGGGAAGACCATCACGCTGCGGTTTGTCGCCTCCGAGAGCCTCTCGGTTCCTGAGCTGGTTTCGCCGGCGTCCGCTCCGAGCCTGCCCTCGCGTGAGACGCCTCGCTCCCCGTCTCCCGAATCCCGATCGACCGACGTGAAGCCCAAGGCGGCTGCCCCCGTCTTGCTGAACAAGGAGGAGTTCCTCAACGATCCCCTGATCCGACAGGCGCTGGAGGTGTTCAAGGGACGCATCATGGAGGTCCGGGGGCCGGCCGAGGGCAACTGAACCCTGCCGTCATCGACCCCGGTGGTTGCCTCCGGGCCGGTCTCTCGTCCAGACTGGTCGCCGACACGACAACGATTCCGGTTCGCAATCACACACTATGAGCAGCGTTGGAAAACTCATGCGCCAAGCGCAGCGCATCCAGCAGCAGATGGAAGCCGTCCAGGCCTCGATCGCACAGAAGACCATCGAAACCAGTTCGGGCGGCGGTGCCGTCAAGGTGGTTGTCTCGGGTGACGGGCAGGTGAAGTCCATCCGCATCAATCCCGATGCGGTGAACAAGGACGACGTGGCTTTTCTCGAGGATCTGGTCCTGACCGCGGTCAACCAGGGGCTCAACGAGGCCAAGGAACTGTCGAACAAAGAGATGGGTTCGGTGACCCAGGGATTCGGTCTGCCGGGAATGTTCTGAACCCGGGTTGATCCGATGACCGAGTTGCCACTTCCGGTTCAGGCGCTGGTCCTCGCGCTCAAGTCCTTGCCGGGCGTCGGGCCGCGCTCGGCCGAGCGGTTGGCGCTCCATGTCATCCAGATGGAGGCCGAACGGGTTCGTGTCCTGGCCGAAGCCTTGGTCGCGGCCCGCGAACGGGTCGGCCCTTGTGAATGTTGTGGTGGACTCACCGAGTCGCAGCCCTGCCGGATCTGTGTCGACGATCGCCGCGAAGCCGGGGTCCTTTGCGTGGTCGAACGACCCACCGACATCCTGAGTTTCGAGAAATCCGGGGCTTTCAAGGGGCGGTACCATGTCCTGGGGGGCAAGCTGAGTCCGTTGGACGGGGTCGGGCCTGAGGACCTGCGCATCCGCGAATTGGAGGCGCGCATCCCGGACGGCCCCGTACGGGAAGTGGTGGTGGCGTTATCCGGTGATGTGGAAGGCGAAGCCACGGCCCATTACCTCAGGCAGCGTCTGGGTGGGACCGGAGTCCGGATCACCCGTCTGGCTCAAGGCCTGCCCGCTGGGGCCGGGTTGGAGTACGCCGACGAACTCACCTTGAGCCGTGCCTTGGAGGGACGGCGCGAATTCTCATGAACGAACCCCAGGTTCCTCGGGCTGTCATCTTCGATCTCGGAAAGGTCCTCCTCGATTTCGACTACGGAATCCTGGCACGCCGCATGGCAGTGCATTCCGACGTCTCCGCCGACCGGATCCTGAGCCTGATCAACCAGACTCCGCTCCTGCATCGCTACGAGACCGGTCTCATGACCGATCGGGAATTCTACGAGGCTGTCGTGGCGGCGACCGGTTTCCGCGGGGGCGAACAGTGTTTCCAGGAGTGGTTCGGCGACATCTTCACGGAGATATCGCCCATGGTCTCCCTTCATGCTGCGTTGGTGGGCAGGGGAATTCCCACTTACGTGTTCTCCAACACCAATGGGCAGGCGATCCGGCATGTTCGGGCGACCTATCCGTTCTACCGGTTGTTCACCGGGGAAGTCTTGTCCTATGAAGTTCGCGCCATGAAACCCGAGGCTCGTATTTACGAGGTCGTGGAGGCGCGGTCGGGATTCTCGGGCAGAGACCTCCTGTATTTGGACGACCGTCCCGAGAACATCGCAGCCGGTGCTGCTCGGGGCTGGCAGGCGTGGATCCATGCCGATCCCGGCCAGACCGTTCCTCGCGTATCGGCCCTCCTGGGGCTTTGATGCTTCCCAGCGTCCGTCTCTTCTCGGTGTCATTCGAACTGCGTCGGCTGACGCCAGTTCCTTGTCGAGGGCTGACCACAACCGGGTTTGGCTATCCTGTCGGGCGATCCTGGCTGAGCGATTTGGATTGGGGGGTGGTGATGTTTGTGGAGCGGT
>CAYLTF010000122.1:0-10269 GCA_964386625.1 uncultured Akkermansia sp.
GCGCATCTACCCGGCGGTCCATTACACGATGGGCGGCCTTTGGGTGGACTACAACCTGATGAGCAACATCCCGGGACTGTTCGTGCTGGGTGAGGCCAACTTCTCCGATCACGGGGCCAACCGGCTCGGGGCCAGCGCCCTCATGCAGGGATTGTCCGATGGGTATTTCGTTCTCCCGAGCACAATCACCACCTATCTGGCCACCGTGAAGGCCGGAAGCCGTCCGGCGACCGATCGCGGCGAGTTCAAGCAGGCCGAGGAAGAGGTTCGCGGATTCATCCGCCGAGTCACCTCCAGCAACGGCAAGCGGACTCCCGACAGCTTCCACAAGCAGTTGGGCAAGATCATGTGGGAGTACTGTGGCATGGCCCGCAACGCCGCCGGTCTCCAGAAGGCCATCCAGTTGATCGGTGATCTCCGTGAGGAGTTCCGAACCAATGCGAAGGTGCTCGGAGAGTCCGAGGGTTGGAACCAGTCGCTCGAGAAGGCCGGCCGAGTGGCCGACTTCATCGAACTGGGCGAGCTCATGTGCCGCGACGCGCTCATGCGCGAGGAGAGTTGCGGCGGCCACTTCCGCGAGGAGTACCAATACACGCCGAACGACGCCGAGGTGCAGCAAGGCATCGTCAACGCGGGCGACGTCAAGCGCCGGGACGATCAGTTCGCCTTCGTGGCGGCCTGGGAGTACGCCGGGGCGCCTGACAAGGCCCCGATCCTCAACAAAGAGCCGCTCGTCTACGAAGAAGTGAAGATGAGCACCCGGAGCTACAAGTAACCCGTCACCCGCACCACCCCTTCCATACTGCCATGAAAGTAAGCCTGAAAGTCTGGCGCCAGAAGAACGCGAATGCCGCGGGCGAATTCAAGACCTACACCTCGCCCGAGCTGAATCCGAACATGTCGTTCCTGGAGATGCTCGATGTGGTGAACGAAGACCTCGCCAATCGCGGTGAGGAGCCCATCGCCTTCGATCATGACTGCCGCGAGGGCATCTGCGGCACCTGCTCGCTGGTGATCGATGGCAAGCCGCATGGTCCCCACAAGGGAGTGGCCACCTGCCAGACCTACATGCGCAGCTTCAGCGACGGCGACGAGATCGTCGTGGAGCCCTGGCGCGCCAAGGCCTTCCCCATCGTCAAGGACCTGGTCTGCGACCGGAAGGCCTTCGATCGCATCCAGCAGGCGGGCGGCTTCATCAGCGTCCGCACCGGCAGTGCCCCGGATGCCAACAGCATCCCGGTGCCCAAGGAGAACGCCGACCTGGCCATGGATGCGGCCCAGTGCATCGGTTGCGGGGCCTGCGTCGCGGCCTGCAAGAATGCCAGCGCGATGCTCTTCGTGGCCGCCAAGGTCTCCCACCTGGGCCTTGTGCCCCAGGGACAACCCGAGCGTTACAAGCGTGTCAAGGCCATGGTCGATCAGATGGACACCGAGGGATTCGGCGCCTGCACCGTGACGGGGAGTTGCGAGGCGGTCTGCCCGAAGGAGATCTCCCTCGACTTCATCGCCCGCATGAACCGCGACTATGCCGTGGCCCTCATCAAGGGTGATCCGAAGCAGGTCGCCGGTGGTGGCGCGGGTTGATCGTCTGCGGTCGACCTTCCGAACTTGCCAAATCTTGTCTTATCGCACAGGTTTCACTCACCCCAGTTCTGCAAACCATGAAGATTTCTCAACAAACGTCCGTCTCCCCAAGGCGCGGTGGATTCACCCTCATCGAGCTGTTGGTCGTCATTGCCATCATCGCCATCTTGGCCGGCATGCTTCTGCCCGCTCTCGCCAAGGCCAAATCCAAGGCGCAGGGCATCATGTGCATGAACAACGGCAAGCAACTGATGCTCGGGTGGGCCCTCTACTCGGGTGACAATTCCGATGCCGTGTGCCGGACGGCCGGTCTTGATTCGCTGGTTTCCAACACCAACGCCACCCGGAATTACCCCCTGAACCAGTGGTGCATGGGCACCATGGATGTCGGCAACGTCGCCACGAACAGCGCGTTGATCATGCACTCGTTGCTGTATCCGTTCGTCAACGCCCTCGGGCCCTACAAGTGCCCGGCCGATCGCCACACTTGGCAGGGCGGTACCCGTCGTCCGTTTGGCGGCGGCGGCATCGCCACGGTTCGCTCCATGTCGATGAACGCGTGGATGAACCCGATCAACGCTTGGGCCGCCGATTCGAGCACCGGTGGGTTCCAAGGCAACGGCATCGTGAACTTCCGCCGCCAGTCCCAGATTCAGCGTCCCACCGACACTTGGGTGACCATCGACGAGAATCCGACCTCGATCAACGACGGTTGGTTCGTGGTCGACCCGAACTCGGGCAACTGGGTGGACATCCCGGCCACCTACCACAACGGGGCCGGTGGTCTCTCCTTCGCCGACGGACACTCCGAGATCAAGCGTTGGCGCGATGGCAACATCACCAAGAAGGGTGCCGCCATCGGCGCGACCCCTGCCGACCGTGGCATCGACCTGAACTGGATGAAGCAACGCAGCACCTACGCCCGCTGAGCTTCAGAGAGTCTGCTAGCCGATCAAAGCCCGCCAATCTGGCGGGCTTTTTTGCTGGTGCGCCCGGAAGAGAGTGCCTGGTTGACGATGTGCGTGTGCGTGACGTGGGCGACTCATGGCAGGGAAGGCGACAGCCATTCTTTGACGGCCGCGACGGTTGCAGGTGTCATCGGGTGATGTCACGACGGCGGGTCCAGGATCGATTCTTGCACGAACGCGCCTTGCTGGCGTCGGGGATCGGCGTGCTTGCCGGTGTCGATGAGGCGGGCCGCGGTCCTTTGGCGGGGCCCGTGGTCGCCGCGGCCGTGGTCCTGCCCCGCGCCTGGGTGCTGGAGGGAATTCCGGAGGAATGGGCCGACTTGAACGATTCGAAGCAATTGTCCGAGAGCCGTCGGGAGGAATTCTTCGTGGGGCTCACGAGGCATCCGGAGGTCCGCTTCGCCATCGCCCCGGTGGAATCAGGGGTGATCGATGCGATCAATATTTTGCAGGCCACGCATCGCGCCATGAACGAGGCGTTGGCCGGGTTGGGAAACGACGTCGAGCATGCCCTGGTCGACGGGCGTCCCGTGCGCACCCTGCGCCTTCCACAGACGGCGTTGGTCAAGGGAGATGCCCTGAGCTACTCCATCGCCGCCGCCTCGGTGCTCGCCAAGGTGACCCGTGATCGGGTGATGCGCGAAGCCGAATCGAAGTGGCCGGGGTAT
Source organism: uncultured Akkermansia sp. (assembly GCA_964386625.1). Lineage (GTDB taxonomy): Bacteria > Verrucomicrobiota > Verrucomicrobiia > Limisphaerales > UBA9464 > SXXZ01. Next base: position 3,221 of record CAYLTF010000122.1, read on the forward strand.
GGCTTCGCCACCCACAAGGGATACCCCACGCCCGAGCATCTGGAGGCCGTCGGCCGCCTCGGGCCCTGTCCCATCCATCGGCTGAGTTTCGCTCCCTTGCGCCGGCCCGATCCGGAGCTCTTCCCGACATGAGCCCTTGGCCCCAATGGTTCCGTCCGGCGGATTCCGATGCCCACCTGCGGTTGGGCCGCCGCGGCGAGGCCGCCGCCCGTGGGGAACTCGAGCGTCGGGGGATGACGGTCTTGTGCGCCAACTACCGTCATGGTCGCGGGGAGATCGACCTGGTCGTCCGCGACGGCGAGGTGCTGGCCTTCGTGGAGGTGAAGTCCCGATCGTCGGAAAGCTGGGTTCGCCCGGCCCAGGCCGTGGGTCGTCAGAAGCAGCGGATGCTCTCGGACACGGCGTTGGCCTATTTGAATGAGCTGGGTCGTCCACAGGTGGCGTTCCGCTTCGACATCGTGGAGGTGCTCTTCGCCGGTTCCGAGGTGCGCGAAGTGAGGCACATTCCCGACGCCTTCCCTCTGGCCGCCGGTCGGATGTACCGCTGATGTCAGCGGGCAGGGGTGGCCGAGGGCGGGATGCGTCGCAGCGCTGCTTCGCGTTCCAAAAGGGTCGGGTGCGAGTAGTAGAAGCGGCTGAACCAGGGGTGAGGCGTGAGGTTCGAGAGGTTCTTCTCGTGCAATTTGCGCAGGGCACCGATCAGCGAGTCGCATTCGCCCATTGCACCGCGGGCGTAGGCGTCGGCTTCGAATTCGTGTCGGCGTGAGCGACGGGTTCCCAGCGGGGTCAGCCAGAAGGTGATCGCGCCGCCCAGCAATCCGGCCAGAAGCAGCACCGGGGCGAGGCCGGCGGAAGGCTTGAAACCGAAGGCCTGCAGGAACTCCGGTTGGCGGGCCAGCCAGCCCAGCAGGCCGAAGCTCACGAGCGAGGAGGCCCCGGCCCAGAGGAGCATCTTGGGGACGTGGCCGCGCCGATAGTGGCCGATTTCATGGGCCAGCACCGCCTCGAGTTCCGCCTCGGTCAGTTGGGCGATGAGCGTATCGTAGAGCACGATCTTCCGGAACTTCCCGAAGCCGGTGAAATAGGCGTTGGAGTGGGCCGAGCGGCGGCTGCCGTCGGCGACCTGGATGGTCTTGGCGGAGAATCCGGTGCGCTCACCGAGTTTCAGCAAACGCTCCCGCAGCGGACCCTCCGGCAACGGGGTGAACTTGTTGAAGAGCGGCAGGATGAGGATGGGAGCGAGGATCATCATGACCGCCTGAAATGCCATCAGGAGCAGCCAGGCCCAGAGCCACCACCGGTCCCCGATCCAATCGGTCAGCTTGAGGATGGCGGTGACCAGAGGAAGGCCGAGCACCACGCTCAGAAGAAGCATCTTGAGGTGGTCGGTGATCCAGGTCTTGAGGGTGCTCTTGTTGAAGCCGAATCGCTCTTCAAGCCGGAATTGCGACCACCATTCCAAGGGGAGGTCCGGCAGTCCCATCACCAGGGTGACCGCCAGCAACCATCCTGCAGTCGCCCAGGCGCTCGTGCCCACCCGTTCGCTCCAGAGTGCCAGGGTCCAGGGCAGGAATCCGCTGCAGAGGAAGCCGAGGCGGGTCGCGAGCGACCAGAGTTCCACGGCCTGTCCGAAGCGGGATTTGGCCAACGTGTAGTCGACCGATCGGCGATAGGTCGGACCGTCCATGATGTCCCGGAGCGCTTCCGGCGGTTGGTCTGCGTGGGCCCGGACGTGGTTCCGGTTCCATCGATCCAGGATTCCTTGCGCAACCCATTGCAAAGCCAACAGCGACACGGACAAAACAAGGATGAATGAAGGGGTCATGGAAAGCGTCTCAAACGAGCCAAACACCGGAAGGTAATCCCGACAACCCGGGAAAACTTAGTTGGTGGATTGTACGTGTTCGTACGATCATGGTAACTAGAGCCAATCGTCGATGAAGATTCTGATAGTGATCCTGATGGTCGGAAGCCTGGGCGCCGGGGGCTGGTACTATGCCCAGCGGCAGCAGCGTGCCGGGGCGGTTCCGGCGGCCAGTGCCAAGGTGGACACGGCGGTCGTCGAAACCCGCAACATCAAGTTCGCGATCAATGCGGCCGGAGACATCACACCGGCGGAGCAGGTGAGTGTGCGGCCCGAGGTGAACGGCAAGATCGAGGTGCTGCCAGTCGATGTGGGTGATCGGGTGAAGGCTGGGCAATTGCTTTTCAAACTTGATGACCGTGAGCTGCAGACTCAGCGGCAGCAGGAGGAGAAGAACGTGGAGCGCTCTCGATTGCAGCTGGGGCAGGCCGAGCGCGACTACCAGCGGGCCCGCCAGCTCTTCGAGGGCAAACTGATCTCCCAGGAACTCTTCGAGGACAGTCGCACCAAGTTCGACTTGGCGAAGAACGAGTTGGCCCTGCGCGAGAAGTCGCTGGAACTGATCTTGGAGCGTCTCCGCAAGACCGAGGTGATGGCTCCGTTCGATTCCACCATCCTCACGCGTCCCATCTCGGTCGGGCAGGCGGTCTCCGGGTCTGGCGGCTTCAACGCCGGCACCGAGGTGCTGACCATCGCCAACCTCAACGACCTGATTGTCAACGCCCACATCAACCAGGCCGATGTCACCCGCCTGCATGTGGACCAGCAGGTGGAGGTCACCGTCGAGGCGGTCTCCGGGCTGAAGGTCATCGGCAAGGTCGAGCGCATTGCCCCGCAGTCCACCCTGAAGAACAACATCCGCGGGTTCGCGGCCCGGATCCTGTTGAAGGACGTGGGGCACCAGATCCGGCCGGGCATGAGCGCCAACATCTCCATCCCGGTGGCCAGCGCCGACAACGTGGTGGCCGCCCCGCTGGCCGCGGTGTTCACCGAGACGAACCCGGCGACTCGGGAGATCGAGCGCCATGTCTGGATCCGCAAGGATGAGAGTTGGGAGCGTCGCCCCATCAAAATCGGGGTGAGCGATTACTTCTTCGCCGAAGTGACCTCGGGTCTCCAAGCCGGCGAGGTCGTCTCGCTGGAGGATCGGTCCAAGGAGATGGGGGTGGGAGGCGCGACCAACGGGGTCAAGGTGGCCGTCCAGTCGCCCGGGACCAAACGCTGACCGCACACCGATCATGGCGCTGCTAGAGCTTCGCAACGTCTCCAAGATCTACCATCTGGGAGGCGAGGAGATCCGTGCCCTGGACGATGTCTCGCTCGATCTGGAGCAGGGCGAGTTCGTGTCCATCATCGGGCCCTCGGGCAGCGGCAAGTCCACCCTGATGCACATCCTGGGCTGCCTGGATTCACCGACCCGCGGCAATGTGGTTCTGGCGGGCACCGAGATCGCGCAGGCCTCGGCTCGCGAACTGGCCCGGGTGCGCAACCGGACCATCGGCTTCGTCTTCCAGTTCTTCAACCTGCTGCCGAAGCTCAACGTCCTCCAGAATGTCGAATTGCCGATGATCTACGCCGGCATCGGCAGTCGGGAACGGCGGGAGCGTGCCGAGAAAGCACTGGAAATGGTGGAATTGGGGCATCGCCTGAAGAATCGCCCCAATCAACTTTCGGGAGGTCAGCAGCAGCGCGTGGCCATCGCCCGGGCACTGGTCAACAACCCCAAGATCATCCTGGCCGACGAGCCGACCGGAAATCTCGATACCCACACGGGTGAGTTGATCCTGGCGCTCTTCCGTCGCTTGGCGGCCGAGGGGCGGACCGTGATCCTGGTCACTCACAACCCGGAGATCGCCGCAGTGACGCCCCGGCGCATCGAGATCCGCAATGGCAAGATCGCCCAGCAGGTCGATGCTCGGCTGGCCGGATTGGATCGGGTTTCCGGGAAGCTGGCCGGCGGGACCGCGACGGGATCTGGAACGGCGCTGAGGGCAGGGGGCCGACCTTCATGAACCTTGAACTGCCGCAGGTTCCCTCGCCGGATCTGTCGTTGCCGGACTTGCCCGTCGGAAAGACGAGCCTCGGCAATGCCGTGATGGTCGGGCTCAAGGAGATCTGGGCCCACAAGTTCCGCAGCGCACTGACCATGCTCGGGATCGTGCTGGGGGTCTCCTCGCTGGTGGCCATGAGTGCGATGGTCCAGGGCATGGAGAATGGCCAGCGCGAGGCGATGCTGGCCATCGGCGGCCTGGAGAAGGTCCGCATGGAGGCCCAGCGGGTGCCGGTCGAGCAGCGTCACCTGCGGGACATGGCCCGGGGAATGACCCTGGCCGACGTCGAGGCCTTGAAGGCCGGCGTGCCAGAGATCGAGATCATCGCCCCCGAGATGCGCCTCGACCTCGATCCGACCCTCCAGGCCAACGGCAAATTCCACCGCACCTTCATGACCGGCGGGGTCGTCCCGGAGAAGGTGAAGATCATGGAGCACGAGGTGGAGCACGGTCGGATGTTCAACGACATCGATGCCGAAGAGGCCCGCCCGGTGTGCATCATCGGCACGGGCATCCGGGACGAATTGTTCGGGCGCCCGGAAGAGACGGGCTCCGAGGTGATTCCGCTTGGGCGCACGATGACCATCAACGGTCAGCCGTTCACGATCATCGGCATGTTCAAGCGCTACGAGGGGGAGCAGGAACGGAAGCAGCGGTTGGAGCGGGAGGAGGAGCGTCTTCGCCTGAAAGCCGAGGGCAAGGTGCCTCCTAAGGGGCCGGCGCGGGGGCAGGGGCGCAGCGGCAACTTCGCCTTCTGGATCAAGAACAACACCGTGTACATGCCCCTCAACACCATGTGGCATCGGTTCCAGTCCGGGCTGTCCAACGCCCCTCCGGAGCCGCGGCTCAGCAACATCGAATTGAAGGTGCGTGATTTTTCCCGGATCGAGCAGACCTTGGCCAGGATCCGCAACATCATGATGGTGAACCACCGTGGCATCGAGGACTTCGCCTTCCGGACCTTCGAAGACTGGAGCGCCGACATCGATCGGTTCGTGAAGAATGCCCGCATGAGCGGCGGACTCATCGCCGGGATCAGTCTCTTTGTCGGGGGTATCGGCATCATGAACATCATGCTGGCGAGCATCTCGGAGCGGATCCGCGAAATCGGCATCCGCAAGGCGGTGGGGGCCGGTGGGCTGGACATCTTCGTGCAGATCCTGGTGGAAAGCACCGTCATCGCGGTGGTCGGCGGACTCCTTGGGCTGGCTTTCTCCCGGTTCGTGGTGTTGGGAATCACCTGGGTGGCACCGACGGGCAATGATCCGGTGATCACCGGTGGGGCCATGGCCCTGGCTTTTGGCTTCGCGGTGGTCGTGGGCTTGTTGGCGGGGATCTTCCCGGCGGTCAAGGCGGCTCGCATGAATGTCATCCAGTCCCTGCGATACGACTGATGAACCTCCTCAATGCCATCCTCATCGGGCTCAAGGAGGTCTGGGCCCACAAATTCCGCTCGTTGCTCACCCTGTTCGGCGTGGTGCTTGGGGTGGCTTCGCTGGTGGGCATGAGCGCCATCATCAAGGGCATGGAGAACGGGATGCGGGAATCCATGATCGCCATGGGAGGCGCCGACAAGGTGCTGCTACAGCGTCAGGCGGTGCCGGCCTATCAGGAGCACCTCGCCGATCAGGCTCCGGGCCGGACACTGGTCGATGTGGTGGCCTTGAAAAAGGGGGCACCGCTCCTGCGGGTGGTCTCGCCCGAGATGGCCGTGCCCGATGTGATCGTTTCGCGCGGAGACAAGCGCACCAGCCCTGAGGAGTGTGTCGGGGCCTGGCCGGAGGTCCTGGACATGAACCTGCACACCGTGGAGCACGGACGGTTTTTCAACGCCCTGGACGAAGAGAAGGCCCATGCGGTGTGTGTCATAGGCACGGGAATCCGCGACGCCTTGTTCGGTGATCCGGACGAGGTGGGGCGTGAGATCATCCCGATCGGTGAGACGATCCAGATCAACGGGCAGCCGTTCACCATCGTCGGGATGTTCACCCATTACGCCAGCGAGGCCGACCTGAAGGCCCGGGCACTTCGCAAGCAGCAGGCCGCCTCGGGTGCCACCAACGCTGTGGAGACCAAACGATCGCGCGGTTGGGGGCGAAAAGGGGGTTGGGCGTTCTGGCGCAAGAACAACACCATGTACATCCCGCTGAACACCGCCTGGGTCAGATTTCGCATGGCGGGCGACCTGGATGGCATTCCCGATCCTCGGCTCAGCGACATCGATCTGAAGGTCAAGTCCATGGAGCAGATGGAACTTGCCCTTCAGCAGGCCAAGAACGTGTTGCTGGTGACGCACCGGGGTATCGAGGATTTCACGTTCCAAACCCAGGAGAGTCAGGTCGAGAGCATCAACAAGCAGATCAAGAACGCGCGGTTGAGCGGGGGGATCATCGCCGGAATCAGCCTGTTGGTCGGCGGCATCGGCATCATGAACATCATGCTCGCGAGCATCAACGAGCGTGTCCGCGAGATCGGCACCTGCAAAGCCCTGGGGGCCACCGGAGTGGACGTCTTCATCCAGATCATCGTCGAGAGCGTCGTCTTGTCCCTGCTGGGTGCCATCGCCGGGTTGGCGGCATCATTGCTGATCGTGGATTTGCTCGCCTTCATTGCACCGACCGGCAACACACCGATCATCACCTGGGAGGCCCAGGCGGTCGCGGTGGCGTTCAGCGGAACCGTGGGGATTCTTGCCGGCTTCCTCCCGGCGATCAAAGCGGCCCGTCTTGAGCCCATACAGGCCCTGCGGTACGAGTGAAGGGAGCAGGGTAGGAGGGACTGGTGAGGCGGGGGGTGGCGTGAGCAGTGCGCATCGACTGCGTGGTCCTCGCGCCATGATTTGTGGAATCAACCGGTATTCCGACGTCTAGGCCTTCGTGGATCCCCTGGGGGCCCATTTCAGACCCGCTCTTCATTCTTTCTCGGAACTTGGCATCGGACTCGCTGACCGGTCCCGTCCACTCCGGGTCGGATAGCCTGGTTTGTTGACTCATCTGGGGTAGCCCCCGCAGCGCAAGCTGCGGGGGCTTTTTCATGACCCGCCAAATATGGTGACAGGTTCATTGTTGTTGACGGTTGATTGGGTGGGTTGCAAGGTTTGGGGCATGCGAAAGGCGCGGATCAAGGGGCCAGGC
>CAYLTF010000123.1:0-10203 GCA_964386625.1 uncultured Akkermansia sp.
CCACCGAGACCACGCTCGACGTCGTCGAGGGCATGCAGTTCGACAAGGGCTACCTGTCTCCCTACTTCGTCACCAACGCCGAGACCCTCGAGGTCAAGCAGGACGACGCCTACATCCTCCTCTACGAGAAGAAGATCAGCTCCCTCAAGGACCTGCTCCCGATCCTCGAGAAGGTCGCCAAGACCGGCAAGCCGCTGCTGATCATCTCCGAAGAGGTCGAGGGCGAAGCCCTGGCCACCCTGGTGGTCAACAAGCTGCGCGGCACCATCAACGTCTGCGCCGTCAAGGCTCCGGGCTTCGGTGACCGCCGCAAGGCCATGCTCGAAGACATCGCCATCCTCACCGGTGGCCGCCTCATCACCGAAGACCTCGGCATCAAGCTCGACAGCCTCGAGCTCGCCGACCTGGGCCGCGCCAAGAGCGTGGTGGTCGAGAAGGAGAACACCACCATCATCGAGGGTCACGGCAAGAACTCCGAGATCCAGGGCCGGGTCAACCAGATCCGCCGCCAGATCGAAGAGACCACCAGCGACTACGACCGCGAGAAGCTCCAGGAGCGCCTCGCCAAGCTGGCCGGTGGCGTCGCCGTCATCCACGTGGGTGCCGCGACCGAGACCGAGATGAAGGAGAAGAAGGCCCGCGTCGAGGACGCCCTGCACGCGACCCGCGCGGCTGTCGAGGAAGGCATCGTCGCCGGCGGCGGCGTGGCCCTCCTGCGCACCCTCCCGGCCATCGAGGCCCTGAAGCTCGGCATCACCGACGAGCAGATCGGTGTCGACATCGTCCGTCGCGCCGTCGAGGCCCCGCTCCGCGAGCTGGCCCGCAACGCCGGCGTCGAGGGCGGCCTGATCGTCCAGGAAGTCAAGCGCCGCAAGGGCAACGAGGGCTACAACGTGGCCACCGGCGAATACGAAGACCTCGTCAAGGCCGGCGTCGTCGATCCGAAGAAGGTCACCCGTTCGGCGCTGCAGAACGCCTCGTCCATCGCGGGCCTGCTGCTCACGACCGAGGCCGTGATCACCGAGCTGCCCGAGAAGAAGGAGAAGCCGGCGGCCGATCCTCACCACGGCGGCGGCGGCATGGATTACTGAGATCCATCCGTTTCCTTCCTGGGAAACTTCCGAAGCGCGGTCCTCGAAAGGGGGCCGCGCTTTTTTTCACCCCGCTCGGATCCGGGATCCGGTTGTCCCACGGAGGAACTCCGATGCACCGGAACGAGTCGACCGCCCTCAACGAAACCCGGTCTCTCGAAACCTGGGTCCCCTCAGACCACGGCGGATTCGAGCAGCGAGAGCGTCCGCCTCCCGCCGTCCACGCGGACCGGAATCCCCCAAGGCAACGTGACTTTCCGCGGCACATGGCCGTACGGAAACCCGGCCAACACGGGACAGCGCAAGTCCGTCAACACCGAACCCCAGACCGCCTCCAGATCATGGAAGGGATGCGCCGGATCGGCCGCGCAGGCCTGTGTGAATTGCCCCAGCACGAGCCCGCCGAGCCGCCCCAGGACACCGGCCAGACGCAACTGTGTCATCATGCGATCCAACCGGTGGAACTGCTCATGCACATCTTCCAGGGCGAGCACCGCCCCGCGATAGTCGGGCGAAAAGGGTGTGCCCAGCAGGGTCACCACGAGGGACAGGCATCCCCCGAGCAATGGCCCCTCTCCCACTCCGACCTGACGGGCCTGCAACGGATGGTCCTCGGGCAACGGCAGCCGGCCGCGGGTGCTCCGCGAGGTGACCAACCGCCAGAAGCTCTCCTCGGTCACCGAATCCGGTTGGCCGGCGAACTCCACCGCCCCGAGCGGCCCGGAGAAACTCACCAGGCCGGTCTTGCGCCAAAGCGCCATCTGGAGCGCGGTGATGTCGCTGTAGCCGACGACGATCTTCGGATCGCGCCGAACCGCCGCATAATCGATCCGGTCGAGCAACCGCGGGGTTCCATAGCCTCCCCGCAGGGCCATGACCGCACGGATGCGCGGATCGCGCAGCATCCCATTGAGATCGGCCAACCGCTGGTCATCGGTGCCCGCGAATGCGCCATCATTCCCCAGCGCATGGGCACCGACCTCGACCCGATAGCCTTGCCTCTCCAGGTAGCGGACACACGCCTCGACCCGCTCAGGTTTCCAGAGGGCTCCGGCCGGGGCCACGAGGCCGATGACCTCGCCACGACGCAGTGCCTTGGGTCGCAGGAGACTCTTCATCGGCGGGCCCGGACGAACCGCTCGACGTACTTGCCCAGCATGTCGGCCTCGAGATTCACCACGTCGCCGACCTGGCGTTCACGCAGGGCCGTGACCTCGAAGGTGTGCGGGATGATCCAGATGCGGAAGCCTCCGCGAAACACGCCGGCCACCGTGAGGCTGATCCCGTCGACGGCCACCGATCCCTTGAAGACGATGTAGCGGCAGATCGCCGCAGGAGCCGTGATCTCCAGGACGTGGTCGCGACCGCGTCGCTCCCAGGTGCGGATCTTGCCGGTGCCGTCGATGTGCCCGGTGACGAAGTGTCCGCCGAGACGATCTCCTGCGGCGAGCGAGCGCTCGAGATTGACCGCCGCCCCCGGCTTCACCGACGACAGGTTCGTGCGGTCCCAGGTCTCCTGGAGCAGGTCGAAGGCGAGGCAGGCACCGGTCTTCCCACCGCGCCGAATCGCCCGCTTGGCCACCACGGTCAGGCAGCACCCGTTGACGGCGATGCTGTCACCCAGGCGGGCTCCCTCGGCCGTGACCCGGGCGTCGACCCACAAGCGCACGGAGGTTTCCCCGGGCTCGACCCGGTTCACGATTCCCGTCTCTTCAACCAATCCGGTGAACATGTTGTGTCCTCTGGCGGAGCAAGTGCCGATGGGTTCACCCCTTCGATGCTCCGTTCGGTGCGACTGTCCGCGGCACGGGCGTCCGTCGTCCAACGGAATCCATCGGGATCAGCCCGGGAGATCCCAAACGACCCGAGCCGAGATGAAAAGGTCGTCCCCGAAACACTTGGACTCCACGTTGGCAAGCCGAGGGGCTTCGGCAAGGGAACGGAACCCCCGGCCCGCCACCGCGCGGCGGGAATCGTCGCCACCCAGGATGCATGGAGCGTGGAAGAAGGCCGTCCGGTGCACCTGCCGTGCCTCGAAGAACGAGGCCAGCACCGTTCCCCCGCCCTCGACCAGCAGGTGGGTGATTCCGCGGGCGCCCAACTCGGTCAGCAACCACCGGAGATCGATGCGCCCTTCTGATTCCGGTGCGCGGATCACGGTCACCCGCTCCTGGAGAGCCGCGACCCGATCGGCGGGAGCCGATGCGCCCACCACGACCAAGGTCCGGGAGCGGGCGTCGTCGTTCACCAATCGACAGGCCACCGGGGTCCTCGCCCGGGTGTCGAGGACGACCCGCGATTTGTCCGGATGCCACGCCGGCGGGCGGAACCCCGGTTGGGCCCGAACATCCAGGGAGGGATCGTCGGCCAAGACCGTCTCGACCCCGACGAGGATGGCATCGGCCTGCAGCCGAAGACGGTGGGCCTGCGCCCTCGAGGCCGACCCGGTGATCCACTTCGACTCACCGCTGGCGGTGGCGATCCTGCCGTCCAAGGTCATCGCCGACTTGGCGACCACCCAGGGGGTACGGTGGACGATCCAATGGTTGAACGCCTCGTTCAAGCGGCTCGCCGGCGACTCCAGCACGCCGGATTCCACCTGCAGTCCCGCTTGCCGCAGCAATTCGAGGCCGTGGCCGGCGTGGCGGGGATTGGGATCGACCGCGCCGACCACCACCCTCGAAAGCCCCGCCCGGATCAACGCCTCGGTGCACGGCGGAGTGCGGCCGTGGGTACAGCAAGGCTCTAGGGTCACGTAGAGGGTGGCACCGGCGACGGAGTTTCCGCGACGGGCCGCATCGGCCAGGGCCTCTATCTCGGCATGGGGTTGACCGGCCCGACGGTGCCATCCCCGACCGACCTCCTGGCCGTCTCGGACCAGCAGGGCGCCGACCATGGGGTTGGGCGAGGTCTGCCCGATGGCCCGACGCGCCAGGGCCAGGGCCCGGGCCATGAATCGCTCGTCGGGAGTCATGAAGCCTCAGGGGCGCCGGTTCAACCCTTGGCCGAGAACAGCGCCTCGGCGAACTCACGGGCGTTGAAGGCCTGGAGGTCGTCGGCCTGCTCACCGACTCCGATGAATTTCACCGGGATGCCGAGCTCTCGCTGGATCGCCACCACCGCACCGCCCTTGCTGGTGCCGTCGAGCTTGGTGATCACCAGGCCCGTGAGCTTGACCGCCTTGTGGAATTCGCGGGCCTGCACCATCGCATTCATGCCGGTGGAACCGTCGAGCACCAGCAGGACCTCGTGGGGTGCCCCGGGCAGCTTGCGATCGACGACCCGATGCACCTTCTGCAATTCCTGCATCAGGTTGTGCTTGGTGTGCAGGCGCCCGGCTGTGTCGATGAAGAGCCAGCGTGCATCGCGGGCCTGGGCGGCCACCACCGCATCGTGGGCGACCGCGGCGGGATCGGCCTGGTAGGCGCCAGCGATGACAGGGATCTCCAGGCGCGCACCCCAGAGCTGGAGCTGCTCGATGGCGGCGGCGCGGAACGTGTCGCAGGCCGCCAGGATGGCCCGTTCACCGCGCTCATCCATGCGCTTGGCGAGCTTGGCACAGGTGGTGGTCTTCCCGGTGCCGTTGACCCCCACCACCGACACCACGGTGACCCCGTCGGGCCGGGCCTTCAGGGTGGCATCCATGCCTCCGAGGCTGCGCTCGACCTCGGCGATGGCGATGTCCACGAAGTCGAGGCCCGACTTGCCCTGGGTCTCGAATGCCTTGCGGACCGCGGCGAGGATCTGCTGGGTCATGGGCAGCCCCAGGTCGGCTGCCAGGAGGGCCGCCTCGAGTTCCTCGACGCTCTGGGCCGTGAGCTTCGGCGAGCGGGTGACGATCCGCTGGATCTCGTGGGCCAGCGAGGTGGCGGTCTTGGTGAAGGCGGACTTGAGTTTGTCGAAGAATCCCATGGTGGATCGGTCGGTGTGCGCTAGGAAGATCTGCGGGACCGGCGGGCACGCAGTGCCTCGACCTGCGGATAGGGCAGCTTCACCCGGCCGATGAGCGGTTGCCCCTTGGCCATGCCATGGCAGTCGCTGCCGCCGGTGGCGACCAGGTCGAGGTCGGCCGCTTTTCGGGAATAACTCTCGCTCGCCTCGGGCGAGTGCCGCGTATGCCAGCACTCCAGGCCGTCGATGCCGGCTTCCTTCAGTTTGCCGATGAGGCTGTCGTTCCGGTACAACCCCGGATGGGCCAGCACCGCCACCCCGCCGGCTTCACGGATGAGGCCCACCGCCTCTTCGGCGCTCATGCGGGCCTTGGGCACAAACCCAGGGCGACCCCGCTTGAGGAAACGGTCGAACGCCTGGTCGTGGTCGCGGGCAAAGCCCTGCTGCACCAGGGCACGGGCGACGTGCAGACGGCCCGGAGCCTCGCATTGGGCCAAGGACATCACCAACGATTCGCTGAGGCTCACGCCACTCTCGTTGAGTCGGCTGACCATGTCGCGGACTCGCCGCTGCCGAACCCCTTGGAAACGCTGGAGTTCCGTGCGGAGCCTCTGCGAGGAGAGATCCATCCAATACCCGAGAATGTGGACCTCTTGGCCGGTCACCTCGGCTGTCAACTCGGCTCCCGGGATGAATTCCAGGCCTTCTTTCCCGCAGGCGGTCTGCATCCGCTCGCACCCCTCCACGCTGTCGTGGTCGGTCAACGCGACCGCGTCCAACCCTTGGGCCCGGGCGTGGGCCGCCAGTTCCTCAGGGGAGTAGGTCCCGTCGGAAAAGTGGGTATGCAGGTGGAGGTCGGCGAGCTTCACGGTTGGGCCTGGGCGCCGTTTTCCTTGGCCGTCCGAGCGGGCCGGAGCAATTCGGCCTTGACCTTGTCGAGGATGCCGTTGACGAACTTGCCGCTGTCGGCGGTGGAGAACTTCTTCGCGACGTCGACCGCCTCGTTGATGCTCACCACCGGTGGGATGTCATCGCGGTGCAGCATCTCGTGGATGGCCAGGCGCATGACATTGCGATCGACCGCAGCCATCCGGTGCAGGTCCCAGTTCTTCGCATGCTTTCGGATGATCTCGTCCAACTGCTCGCGGTTCTCGAGCACCCCCCGCACAAGGCGGTCGGCGAAGAGACGGGTGGCGCTCTCGTCGGCGCTCGGGGGGGGCAGTTCAACCCGCTCACCCCAGGTGGGACCGTGCGACTCCAGGAAATCGCTCATCCGCTGAGCATCCCAGAATTGGTTGAGAGCCGTCCCCAGATCCTCCGGAGGATTGAGGTCGTGCTGAAAGAGAAACTGCACCGCCCGCTCGCGGGCTTCCCGACGCTTGCGCATGAGAGCGAGCATAGACCAAAGCCCCCCCGGACAAGAGCGTTTTATTGCCCGATCGCCCCGGGAACGGGAGCCACGCGTTCGTGGCCGGCGTAGACATTGAAGCGCCCGTCGCGCAAGAAACCCACCAGGGTCTGCCCCGACCGCTCGGCGAATTGGACCGCCAGGCTCGACGGAGCCGAGACTGCGGCGATCAGGGCGATGCCCGCAGCCAACGCCTTCTGGACGATCTCGAAGGAGACGCGCCCACTGATCATCAGCACCGAGGGGGCCGACGGGATCAGGCCGTCGAGGAATTGCCGGCCGATGACCTTGTCCACGGCGTTGTGCCGTCCGACATCCTCACGGGCCACCCACAACTGGCCATCGGGGCCGAACAGGGCCGCAGCATGCAATCCACCGGAGGCCGAGAACCCCGCCTGGGCGGCCCGGAGTCGGCCCGGCAACGACAGGAGGACCTCCGGAGTCACCTGAAACGATTGGCTCACCGGCGGAAACCCGCGCTGCAACGCCGCAATACTAGCGGTGCCGCAGAGCCCGCAACTGGAGGACGCGAAGACGTGCCGGGTGAGCGAGGCGAAATCGAAGGCCACCGCCTCGTCGAGGAACACATCGACCACATTGCCGAATTCATTGCGCGGATAGGGGCGGATCGCCCGGAGGTCGGACCTGGACCGCAGGAGGCCTTCGCTGACCAAGAATCCGGCCGCCAACTCGTCGTCATGACCGGGAGTCCTCAAGGTGACACTGACGCTCCGGGTATCCACGCGGATCTCGAGCGGTTCCTCGGCGGCGACGGCATCGTCGGCCAACGCCTCCCAACGGCCTTGGATCCACCGCTGGACGGAGGTCAGGCGGGTCGATGGATCCGGCCCGTTCACAGGGTCTGGCTGAGGAAGCCGCCGTCTACGCGGAGGTCGGTGCCGGTGACGAACCCGGCGGCACGCGGACTGGCCAGAAAGACCACAGCGCCACCCAGCTCGTCGGCCACGCCGAAGCGGGCCATCGGCGTGTGGCCGAGGATCGCCTGCGCACGCGCGGTCGGGCTGCCGTCGTCGTTGAACAGGAGTCGACGATTCTGCTCGGCCGGAAAGAACCCCGGGGTGATCGAGTTGACCCGGACTCCGCTGGGAGCCCACTCGCGGGCCAGAAATTGCGTGAGACTGAGCACCGCTGCCTTCGCCGCGGAATAGCTCACCACCCTCGACAGCGGAATATGCGCCGAAACGCTGGCGACATTGATCACCGTTCCGCGGCGCCGGGCGCAGAAACCTGGGCCGAACACCTGGCAAGGCAACAGCACCCCTCCGACCAGGTTGAGATCGAAATTGCCCCGCCAGGCATCCAGGCCGATCGCCTCGAACGGCAGGTCGGCCGTGACGGTGGCCTTCGGATCGTTGCCGCCCGCGGCGTTGACCAGGATTGAAGGGGTCCCCAGGCGCTGTTCGACCTCGGTCTCCACGCGACGGAGATCCTCCCGGCTCATGGCATCGGCCGCGAAGAAGGCCGCACGGCTCCCCTGCTCCTCAAGCGACCTCACGCAGGCCTGCCCGCGCTCGGCGTTTCGCCCCACCACCGCAACGGCCGCTCCGGCCTTGCCCAAGGCCTTGGCCATGGCCCCGCCCAAGGCGCCGGTCGCACCGATCACCACCGCCACTTCCCCCGAAAGATCGAACAGATTCATCGGGGCAATGTGGACCAAGGCGCCGGTCGAAGGGAGCAGAAAGGCGAACACCACGGCCACGGCTCCACCCGATGGCGGCGGATCGGAGCAAGGGGTTGCCTGATGCCGGTGGCCGTGCGCGTGGTGCCTCTGCCCGTGAAAAGTCCCCGCCTGAAAACCGGACCTCAGGCCGGCAACCGCTTGCGGAATTCCCTGCAGGCAGCGGCGATGTCCGGGGCGTTCAGGATCGCGCTGACCACGCAGATGGAACGGGCTCCTGCGTCGATCACGGCGTCCACGGTCTTGAGGTGGATGCCGCCGATGGCGAACCACGGGACCGAGACGTGATCGCGGGCCCAGCGGACGTAATCGAGAGTCACCGGGCGGGCGGTCGGTTTGGTTCCGGTGGCAAACACCGGACCGATGGCCACGTAGTCGGCCCCGGCATCGACCGCGCGGAGGCATTGATCTGGAGCGTGGGTGGAAAGCCCCACCTGGCACCCCAACTTTCGGCAGGCCAGTTCGGAGACCTTCCGGTGCCCCGCGTCGAAGAAATCCTCTTGTCCCAGATGCACCCACGGTGCGCCCACGGCCACGGCCACTTCCGGATGGTCGTTGATCACCAGACCGACTCCGGCGGACCGCACCACAGGCAGGATGGCCTCGGCCAGTCGGTGGACTTCCTGTGCCGAGGCCCCCTTGGCTCTCAATTGGATCAGATCGGATCCCCCCTCGCACAATGCGGCCGCCACCGCCACGGGATCACGTCCCTGCAAATAGGCCGTGTCGACAAACGTGTAGAGCCGGCAATCAGCGATCGGTCTCATGCGCCCATGGAGTCGGCAAAACGATCATCGGCCCGGCCTCAGCGCCGCACCGTGGTATGCTCGCTGAGCCAGTTGAGGTCGGGCCGGCTGGCGGTTCCCGGGAAGCCGCTGCCGTGGACCGAGTGGTGATCCACATTCGAGGTGGGGTTGTTGAAAGTTCCGCTCACCCAGCGATGGGATTCGGCATGGCCGTCGGCGAACGAGAAGTTGGAATTCCTCCCATGATAGTTCCCGGGCACGTGATAGGCGCCGCCGGCAGAAGTGGACATGTTGACCCCGAAGAACGGCCGACACACCCCTCTAGGATGGATCTCTCCGTGCAGGAACACATCACCGCTGCTGATCACATCGCTGGTCTTGCGGAAGTTGCGATAGGCGCGGTCGTCTCCCAGTGAACCGGTGCCATAGGCCGCGTCATCCGCCCAATTGACCCATGGGTTTTGCCCGTAGGTCCTCGGGTTGGACTGTTTGCGGCCGTTCACGATCTCAGTGTACCGGTCACCCGGGCACTTGAAGGAGCCTCTGGCAGGAAGATAGGGGGCCAGAAGGGAGACCCGAGGGTTGATCAGACCGGAAGCCGAAGCGTCGACGAGATTGTTCCCGTCGCGTCCCTCCACCCAGTATTTCGGAACGTAATTGGCAGGCGGATTGGTCAGGTTGACATTCGGATCCCCCGCTCCGTTGGGTGGGAAGAAATCTCTGTTCTCGGAGACATACAGCATCGACGCGATCGCCAATTGTTTCTCGTTGTTGATGCAGGCGATCCCGGTCGCTTTTTGGCGCGCCTTCGCCAAGGCCGGCAACAGCATACCTGCCAGGATGGCGATGATGGCGATCACCACGAGCAGTTCAATCAGGGTAAACCCGGCGGACCGCGTGACGCGGAAAGAGGAGATTCTCACGATGGTTTGAGGAATGTGACTTCAGCCTAGTGAGCCACCCTCGGTGTTCAACTCCGAAAGGAGGTCCAGCAATTCCGCCTCCGGTCCCTCATGGTGCTGATCACGGGCCAGTCTCAGAGCGCGTTCAAAGGCGAGGCGCGCCGATTTCAGGTCACCCTGCGCCATGTCGCACTTTCCCAGGAGAATCTGGACCACCATCCAGTCTGGCTTTCGGCGAAGGGCGACCTCCAGGTGTTCACGTGCCCCGGTAAAATCGCCCGAATCGAACAGCGCGCGCCCGAGGCTGAACCGCGCCAATTCGTTCTCCGGATACTGACGCACCATGTCACGTTGCCGAGCAAATGGATCACTCACGCGGGAAGAGTACCTCAGGGGCACCATCGAATCAGCGCTGGAATTCAGCAAAACCACCCGTTTGTTATCCAGCGGCGATTCCGCCCTGATG
>CAYLTF010000124.1:0-10040 GCA_964386625.1 uncultured Akkermansia sp.
CAGGACCGTGGCCCCCCACCCGCACCAGGCCCACAGCAGGGCCATCCATCGACAGCATCGAGTCATGACTGTTCAGTAGATCCGTTGTCCGGGGCGGAACGGATGCCCCTACGGGTGGAGCTTCGCCGACAGGCACCCGATTTCACATCCTTTATCGCCGGATCCGGCCCAAGGAAAGGCGCGCCACTCATGCGATGAATAAGAAACCTTTGACCACGTCGAACAGTCAATCGTGAAGACTCAGTCCCCAGGCGGAAGTCGGCGCTCGCCCGGCATTCCGTCCAGGCCGGCAAACAGCGGGGTCCACCCCCGAGTGACGACAGCCATGCCGAACGTTTCGGCCTCCGCGCTTCAGCCGGGATCCTGAGCTCCCTGGGAATCCCCTGCTCTGCCGCCCCTCCGAGGGGCTCGCCCCTTGGATCGACTTTTTCCCCGAAATACCTGTCCCTAACCCCTGCACACCATGACTGCCTCCTCCATGCGCCGGTTCTGTGGTCCGCTCGGATTGATCCTCGCCTGTCTGGGTTTCTCGGTCGGCTGCGACACGGGACCGAAGACATCCATCCACACCCCTCCGACTCCGGGTGTCGGCACCGTGGTGGTCCAAGGCCCTTCCGTGCCAGCCGCACTGGGGAACAAACCCGCGACACCGGCGACATCGATCGCGGCAACGCCCTCCACCCCCACCCCGGCTGCCGCACCATCCCCCACCCCGGCTCCCGCGACGACCATTCAGGCTCCAGGCAACGCTCAAACCGCAACCGACGCCTCGGCCACGGTCGCGGTCCCGGCGCCTCCGCCCCTGCCCGCACCGGTCGCCGATGTGGTGCAACTCACCCGGGGTGGCATCGACGAGGGGGTCATCACCGAGTACATCGCCAACATCCGCGAACCCTTCGCCTTGGGAGCCAGCCAGATCGTGTACCTCAACGATCTGGGCGTGTCGTCGAACGTCATCCACGTGCTGATGCGCAAGGCCGCCGCAATCCGTCCGGAGAGTTTCTCGACCCCGGCGACCGCTCAGGCCGCACCCACCGCCTCGGCTCCGATCGTCGGTTCCCCCGGCCCGGCCACGGGCACCCTCGTGGTTCCCCCGGTCCAGGGGCCGGCTACGGCCGGAGCCACGCCCGGCACCACCGAAGGGACGCCGCCGCCGCCGCCGGCCGGGACCACGATGGCGGTCGCCGCCCCCCAGCCCACGACGGTCGTGAGCCAACAGGTGTTCTACCAGGCGCTGGCCCCGTACGGCAGTTGGATGGAAGTCCCCGGCTACGGCTGGTGCTGGCGCCCGTCGGTGGTGGTCTCCAACCCGACCTGGCAGCCGTATTGCGACGGCGGATCCTGGCTGTGGACCGATGCAGGCTGGTACTGGAACTCCACCTACACCTGGGGATGGGCCCCCTACCACTACGGGCGCTGGCATCAGCATGCCCGGTTCGGCTGGGTCTGGTATCCGGGCTATGACTGGGCGCCGGCCTGGGTGGCTTGGCGGAGTTCACCGACGTATTGCGGATGGGCACCCCTGCCCCCGGAATGCCGTTGGAACGCCAGCGTCGGCTTCTCATGGGTGAACGGCAATTCGGCCGTGAGCATCGGCTTCGGCATCGGCACGACCGCCTGGTATGCGACGACCTGGGACCGCTTCTGCGATCCGCACCTGTACCACCACCGCCTGCCACGCCACCACGTCGAGCGGTTCGTCCAGGAGAGCAAGGTCCAGGTGGCCGGCACCCAGAACGTGAACATCCGCGGCAACAACAACACGGTGATCATCAACAACGGGATCACCCGCGAGGAGGTCCAACGCCATACCCGCGAGGAGATCCGTCGCACCGAACTGCGGGATGTGAACAGCCCGGCCGCGGCCCGGTCGTTCGCCCAATCCCGGCCCAATCCTTCCGGAGGCCGACCCGCCGAGGTCGCCGTGTATCGCCCCTCGGTGCCGGTCCATGATTCGCGACCGCCGGAGTCGGTCCTGAAACGACCCGAGGTTTCCCGGACGCCTCCGTCAGCGCCCTCCGGTGGCGGCGTGGACCGCATCGGCATCGCGCCCTTGGACTCGCGGCCGTTGACGGTGCCCTCGGGCGGCGGCTCCCTGAAACCCAATCGCCCCGGCAACCTCCCGGCCTCGGGACTGGCCCCGTCGTCCACCCCGGCCCGCCCGGCACCGATCCCGACCGAGCGCATGACCCAGACGATCCCGCCGGCCAGCCGTCCCGGAAGCGCCACTCCCTCGGCGGCGGCTCCGAAGATTTCCGCCCCGCCTGCGGCTTCCACGCCTCCGGGATCTCTCCCGTCACGGGCGCCGGAGTCCCGCACCGTGCCGATCCCTCGCTCGGAACCCGATGCTCCGGCTGCGACCCTGGCCCCGGCGACACCGTCCCCTTCCCGGATTCCCGCAGCGGGCGCCGGATCGATCTCCCGACCGGCTCCGGCCCTCGCCCCACGTCCTTCCGGAATCCCGACGGCCACGGCGCCCGGCGCTTCGGCGGGGGCGTCGTCCGGCTCGGTTGCCCCGAGCACACCGCCGGCGGCCCGGCCGATCGTCATCCCGAACGCGTCCGTCCCCTCACGGCCCGCGACGCCCATGCCCTCGGTGCCAAGCCCGGCACCGGTGACCCTGCCCGCGGCACGCCAGGAGGCCTTCCGTCCAGCGCCGGCCCCGTCGATCTCCCTGCCTCCGAGCGCGATCCAGACCCGCCCCGCCCCGGTGTCCCCTTCACCGGCGGCCCCCTCCGCGGGCTTCGCTCCGGCACCGAGACCGATTCCCAGCGCGGCACCGACTCCGATCCCGTCGGTGCCCGCCGCACCGGCGGCCCCCTCATTCCAGCCCGCCCCGCGACCAGCCCCGTCGGCGACCCCGGCGCCGGTCCATGGAGGTCGTCCGGGTCAACGCGGACCCACTGAACGGTGACCCCGGGCGATCGGATCCCACCTCCACCGACCGCCTGTTCCCGGCCCTCGTCCTGCACCATGAAACTCCCAGGCATGCTGTCCCTCCTGCTCGGCTGCATCTTCTTGGCGATCCCACAGACCGGATCGGCCCAGGGCCCGATCCGGGCGCGGGTGGATGCCCGTGCGGGAGCCAAGAGCGCCAGCCCGTCGGGCCGTGTGCTCTTCGAGACCGGCTTCGAACGGTTCGAGGGTTACGATCCCGCGCGGGACCTGGTCGACGCATCAGGGCGGGGCCAGAACGGCTGGATGGCCGTCGGCCAAGGGGGCAATGGACTGCTGACCAACCTCGTCAACGACCTCACCGGACAATACGCCTACATCGGCTATCAGGGACCGACCAACGCCGACACGAGCGTCAACCTGTTCCGCCCGATCCAACTCGCCCCGGGCACCAATGCCCTGCCGGTGGTGGTGTTCGAGGTGGCTTTCAGCCTGCGCGATGAATCGCCCTCGCCTGCGTCGGCCGACGACTTCCGATGGAGTGCCTACACGCCCAACGACCAACGCCTCTTCAGCCTCGATTTCCACGGACCCGACCAATCGATCAACTACGCGCTCGACGACGGCAAAGGCTTCATCGACACGGGCTACCAGTTCGAATACGGCGTGGTCTACCGGCTGGAGATCACCATGAGTTTCGGCCGGAACCGCTGGTCGGCTTCGCTCAACGGCACACCGGTGGCCTATGAGCTGCCACTGAGCACGCGACTCAAGACCTTGTCATTGGGCAGCGTGGATGCCGTGTGGGCCTCCAACCCCAAGGGCACTTGGGACGACAATTACATGCTCTTCGACGACTACCGCATCACCGCCTATCCGGCCAACGCCGTGGCGCCGCTCATGGAGTTGTCCGGGGTCGACGCCAAGGGCATGGCTCGGCTGAACGTCTGGGGCGAACCACAGGTGCGTTATCGGATCCAGTCGAGCAACGACCTGCTGAACTGGACCGACCGCGACCTCGTGACCGCCGCCACCCCCGACGGAGGGGTGACCTGGACCGACTCCCAACCCACCGCGACCCGCTATTACCGGGCCATCGCCCTGCCCTGAGCGGGCCGCTCGAGGCGCATCCGGAGATCCCCGAGCGAATCCCGCACCTCAAGTCGATCTTCCCAGCAGCGCAACTCCAGGGTGCCCAGCCGCTCGGTCCACAGCGTGGCACCCGCACGATCCCGAAGCCGACGTCGGAGACCCGTCGGGCTGCGTTCGGTGGCGGGACGGTCTCCGGTCGCCACGACCAGGAGCCGTGGATCCACCCGCTCCAGGAACGCCTCGGAGGCGGCCTCTCCCGAGGCGGGGATGCCCGTGACGAGGACATCCGCGGCCAGTGCATCGCCCTCGCGCCGGACCAAGGCTCGTTGGCCTTCGGGTCCGAGGTCCGGGGCCAGCAGGATCCGCCAACCGGCGGCCGTCAACGAGAGTACCAGCGCTCCATCGTCGGCCCGGGAGAACGCGTCCGAATCATCCGGATGGAGCACCGGGTTCTCCGCCACCGCTCCGCCGCGGCTCACCTTGTGCAGTGTCACGCCTCGGGCGGTGGCCAATCCGTCCAGACCGCGGATGGCCGGCGAGCGCATCCGGCCCAAGGGCAGGATGAGGCGATGAGGCGGGGCACTGGTCATGACCACGGGGATGCCTCCGACGTGACGGATGTCTCCATGGGAACCGGCCAGGGTCGCGACCCGGTCCACACCCTTCGTTTGGAGCCAGGGTATCACCACGGCCTTGGCAGTGGCCGCGTCCCCTGCATCGACGAGCAGGTCGGACGAGGTTCCTGGCCGGTCGATCCAGAATGCCTCGCCCGAGCGGAACACCGTCACCGTCAGCGCCGGTTGACCAAGGTGCCGTGCCCCGACCCACACGGCGCACCACAACGCCGCGGCGCACCACCAGTGTCTCCGGCGGCGTGGCGTGTCGAGCCGACCCGACGCCGCGACGATCCACAACAGGGCATAGGGCACCCACACCCAGGCGCCCGGCGATGCGGCCGACCACCAGGCGCCAGGGATCGATTCGCAGACCCGGCTCGCGGCCATCATCCCGTGCATGCCCACCCAGGCTGCGGCGTTCCAGAGTTCGGTACCCGCCGGCACCCCCATCGACAGGGCATTGGCGATCAACACCAGGCTGCTCAGGGGAACCACCACCAGGTTGGCCAGCACCGAAACAAGGCTCACCAGGTGGAAGCACTCCACCGACATCGGCCAGGAGGCCACGAGGGCGGCCAGGCCGGTGACGCAACCGCGGCACAGTCCCCGCTCGGCCCATTCCCAGGCACGGCGCGTGAGGGACCATTGCGAAGGCGGCACCAACGGATCCGGCCGCCAGGGGCGGTGGCTCATCCACCAGGACTCCCAACCCGCGGGGAAGACCGCCAACGCGCCCACCACCAGGAACGACAACAGGAAGCCCGCCTGGAAGAGTTGGCCCGGGTCGCCCAGGAGGATCAGCAAGGCCGCCAGGGCGAGGGAATTCAACAGGTCCCCAGGGCGCTCGAGCATCCAGGTCCCGACCACCACCGAGGTCATGACGGCCGAACGCACCGCCGACGGTTGCCAGCCGGTCGCCGCCACATAGAACCAGATCAACGGCAGCGACAAGCCGCCGCACAGTGCGCGGCTCCACCCGAAGATCCGGAAGGTCTGCACCAGCAGCACGGCGATCAACGCGATGTGGAGCCCGCTGATGGCGAAGACATGGAGAGTGCCCGAGCGCATGAACCCGTCGTCCACGTCACCGGCCAGACCGGTGCGCCAACCCAGGGCCATGGCCCAGATCAGACGCGTCGCCGCGTCTTCGGGCAATCCCTGCGAGAGGCGGCGGCGGGCCCAGGCCAGGAACCGCTCGCTCCAGGGAACCACGTCGCCGGCTCCCGGCCCGAGCGCCCAATCCCCCGGAGCCTCGCAACGCAACTGCAGACCGATGCCTTGCCGTCGGAGGAAGGTGGCATAGTCGAACAGGCCGGGGGCCGGAGGGCCCGGCGGGGCCGAGACCAGGCCGGAGATCTCCACCGACTGCCCCCGGAAAAAGCGTGAGTCGGGGACCCCCTGGCTGCTGACGAGCACCTGCCCCGAAGCCGCTTCCCACTCTCCACCCTGAGGACACCATCCGGTCACCCGTAGCCGCACCACGGTTCGTTCCGCCCAATGCCCGCGACGTTCCGACAACCGGATCGAGGGTGTCTCGGCAAGGACGCCCCGCACCCGGCCCAGTTCTCCGTGGTTGTCGATGCGCCCACGGATGTCGTCGGGCGCGAGCGGCCACTGGGTCGCCTGGTACGACAGGGCCCCTGCGCCGAGGAGGGCCAGTCCGATGCCTGCGCCGAAGGCCCGACGCCACACCCCGGCGAGCGCCAGCCCGAGGATCGCCGCCGTGAGAGAGAAGCCGCCGAAATCCCGGGGGAACATCTCGGCCACCCAGATGCCGGCGGCGACGCAGAGTGCGGGGATGAGCAGCGGACGTCGCATGGACTCTCTCCTGCATCGAACCGATCGCCGCGGAACCTGAATCAATTCTTCTGCATCGGTCACTGGAGGGGCGAAAACGACGGGGGGGGCGGACGCCCGAAGCCTCACGGACGTCGACGGCGCCAACGCCACCACAAGGCGGCCAAGGCCAGGCCGAGAGCGGCTCCCGCCGCATCGATCAGGACGTCCCACGGAGTGCCCACCCGGGTCGGCACGAAAGTCTGATGCCACTCATCGGTGACGGCATACATCACCGAAACTGCCCAGGCGAACAGCGCCGCCCGCAGCGGGCGGGGAGACTCGTGGGCACGTTGGACCACCAGGAAAAACCGCCATGCCAACCAGGCGAGGATCGCATACTCGGTGACATGGGCCGCCTTGCGGATGAGGAACAGCACCTCTTCGATCCGCTCGCCCGAGGCCGCGGGCATCAGCCAGCGCAACAGCGGCCCGAGGATCCGGGAACCGCGCCGCCCGGAGGCGGAGTCGGCCGAGGCCCAGAAAATCACGCCCATCCACAGCACCAGGGGCCCCCAGTACCGGAGCCGTTGAAACACCCCTGACACGCTATGAAGGAAACCAAGCTCAGGCGGTTGCGAAAAGCCCAAAGCCGGGACGGGTCTCCTGCGAGAAGAGCGGAGACCGCAGCTGTCGGAGCTGTGCCCAAGGGAATCGTCTCCATGGCCTTGAACTCGAGCGGGGCTGCCGTTCCGGGCGGGCTTGCCGCAGCGATCGACCGGACGCGAAAGCCCCACCCCAAGCCCGACAGTGACCGGCCTGCCATGGAAGCCGGTCTCGGCGAGCGCCGCGGGGCGCAGCAAAAAGGTCAATTCTGCCCCCGACCGTCATCCACGGGCCAATTTCCGATCTCGGTATGCGGCTCGTTGTCATTGTTCCAACGGGCGCGCCAGGTGACGCTCAAGGGATTGACGACCTCGCGGCGGAGAGCCGATTCGGCATGACCGTCGGCGAACATGATGTTGCAACGCAGGTTGTGACGCTTTGCAGGCCACTGGTCCTTCTCCTTGGGATCGATGTTCCCGTCCCAGGAACGGTCGGTGAGGCTGTCGGCGAGCATGATCATGTTGGACGGCGCCTTGACTCGGCTCTCCGGCATCTCCGGTTGACCGGGCGGATTGATATCGCCGCCCAGCCCCAACTGCTGGTTGATGTCCGGGGTGGGATTGCGCAGTCCCCAGTCATTGTACCCGAAACTGAACCGTGAACCCGAACCCGAGGCCAACACCAGGTTGATGCCCTGCGGGAACGTCTTGTTCACATTGGTATCCCACTGTGCGTCCTTGGGATTGGCCGGGCAGTAGAAGGAGGCGCGGTTGGTGCCCATTTCACCGAAGAGCCGCAGCGGCCAGAGGTAGTAGAACTCCGGCACTTTGATGCACCCCGGGTACTTCTGGTAGTTCTGCGTGTACATCGCGGTCGCGATGCCCATCTGGCGCTGGTTGTTGATGCAACTGATGCCCAGCGCCTTGGCCTTCGCCTTGGCCAACGCCGGCAAGAGCATGCCGGCCAGGATCGCGATGATGGCGATCACCACCAGCAATTCGATCAGGGTGAAGGCGGAGCGATCGCGGCGCAGGCGGTTCGAGGCAAGCAAGGTGGTCAGGGCAACCGGGGACTTCATGGGGATTCCTTTGATTGAAGGAAAACAAAGTCCGCTCAACTGCGCCATGCATTTGACGCACGACCACCTATTCCGGAACCACCCGCCAGGCACCCAGCGGTTGGTGGAACCGGGTGCGTGACGACCACCTTCCCAAAGCCTCAATGGATCCGGTGGTGCAGTCGACCAGGTTCAGCGCGTCGTCTTCCACCCAGAACACCGCCGCCTGTCCCCAGCGACGTCCCAGGGCGATGGCCTCGAGCAGCGAACCGGTCGCAACACCCCACCCGGGTTCCTGGTGGTGGAAATCCGGGGATCCCCCGATCACTCGGAAGCGCCACCAACCGCGACGGTCGAGATCCGCAAGCAAGCCTGCGTCCGCCTGCTGGTTGACCTCATCGGACCGGACCTCATCCCGCGGATCGCACGCCGTGACGATCCCGAAAGCCTTGGCCGGGATGTCTTCAGGGCCGAGGGCGCATTGAAATCGCACGGTCCGGTAGGCGGGATTCATCAGTCCGGGACTCACACGACCGAAGGACCACCAGACTCGCTTCCTCGCCCAGCGAAGAACTTCGCGGATCCGATGTCGTGGTCATCCAAGCCCTCACGAGCCTCGGTTGCAGGACGAGTGGCCGCAACTCGATCGCCCCGTGGCCCGACCAAGGAAAAGGCGCGCATCAGGTCCTAAAAACCCCAGCCAGGGGATAAGCGATCTTCCGGCCAAGTCGGCTGGGCGCCGATGCCGCCGACCGTCGCTCTCGCATCACCTCCGCCCCGTCAATCAGCGTCTCACGGATTCGTGGAACCCAGATTCATGAAGGCGAACACCAAGGCGGCGATGATGATCAGCAACAGCACGCCACCGACCGCAAAAAACACCTTGTTCGCTTTGTTGGACTTCTTCGAGAAGGCCGTTGACCCGGCGGCGGCGGTCGCCCCCGAATCCCCGAGCTTCACCGTTTGGCGAGATGCATCGGTTTGTTTCTTGCCGGTCTCGAAACGCAACTGGACCTGCCCAAGACGCAGGATTTGCCCGGGGCGCAACGTCGCCTCCTTGTCGGCGGCCAACTGCAATTCGTTGATGAAACTGCCGTTGGTCGACCCCAGGTCCTTGACGATCACATCGTCGCCTTTGAGCCAAAGCTCGCAATGATGGCTGCTCACGCTCGCCTCTGGGATGCAGATGGCGTTCTCCTCCAGCCTCCCGACTGAAGCCTTTTCGGCTTTCACCTCGAAGCTGAGGCCGGTGAAGCCCTCTGTCAGAACTGTGAGTTTCGCCATAATGCGGTGTTCCAATCTCTAACTATCCGTTCCCCACAGAGTCAAATGCCGAATCTCCGACCTTCACGAAAGTGTTCCTGCCCCTCGGACAACTTTTGTCCGACACCAAGGCGCATTCTTGGGGGATGAACCGATGGAAACGATGGACCTGGGCAGCTTCCAACGATCACCTCATCGCCCGCTTCGGCACGGCAAGCTTGGTGCGCTGCAAGGGGAGTCGATACGAACTGCGAGGAGGCAACGATGGGGATCTCGCCGCGGCCCGCGAGTGGGTTGCACACTTTCTTCATGAGGCTGTGATCGACCGTCCGACTGCGTCACAGCCCACTGGCTATCGATCAAAACAACCCCAACCAGTGGAGGCGAACGGCGAGATCGGGGAGGAGATCGCCCTGACCGTCGACCGTTGAATCCAAAACCGTCTCGGGCCGAAGAGTCACCACCGATGCCCGAGGGTTGGCGATGCCCAAGGCAGACGCGAGGCTTCGACAGGCCCAGCCAAGATCATCCGACTCCAACCAAAAACAGGGGACGACCGATCTGGTGATGGGGCCAGCGTCTGCCTTGGATGGAGTGCCCCGTTGAAGATCGAACGCTGGCCTACGACCAAACCTTGTGCGGATGGGTTCCAAAGCCCATCGGGACCGAGTATGGAGCCCGACCCAACATCCAACCCAATTCCAGGTCTGTCTCCGTGGGCAGACTCTCCGTGG
>CAYLTF010000125.1:0-9739 GCA_964386625.1 uncultured Akkermansia sp.
CTTTGAGGTGGTAGTGCCGTAAGGCGTGCAGGTTCAAGTCCTGCCGTGCGCACCAAATTTGTGAAGGCCCCTGCGATCCCACGGGATGCGGGGGCCTTTCCATGTCCGGCAATCTCGATCCCCCAGCACCGGTGTCAGCAATGGGAATTGCCTGGCAACGCCGAGGCGGCACTGTTGCCGCCGTGGATCGCCAGGCTCCGTCTTCCTTCAGTCGCCACCGGTGGTTTCCGGTGCTCTACTGGATGAGTTGGACGCTTGTGGGCCTGGCCTTCGCGGGGCAGCACTACCTCAAGGCGGCCTCGTTCGGTGAAGGGGTCTCGTGGACGGTGGCCCTGCAGGGGGCGCTGGCCGATTGGTATGTCTTCGGGCTTTTGGCCATCCCGGCCTTCCGGTTGGCCCGGCGGTTCAACCTCGGTGGCGACCAGTGGCGACTGCGCCTGGCGTTGCACGGAGTCGGTGGAGCGGTCTTTTCGTTGGTCTGGATCCTCGTGCGCGCCGGGGTGGGCGAATGGCTCTTTCCGGGGCATCGCTCCGAGAAGCCGCTCCATGACCTGATCCGCTACGTGCTGGTCGCGACCTTTTTCTTCAACATGCTGGTCTATTGGGTGGTGGTGACCGTCGCCCATGTGGTCGCGTATTCCGAGAGCCTCCGCGAGCGTGAGACGCGGCTCGTGGAGTTGGAGGGGCGGCTCAGCTCGGCGCGACTGATGGCTCTTCAGATGCAGCTGAACCCGCATTTCCTTTTCAATGCCCTGAACGGCATCGGGACGTTGATGTTCCGGGATGTCGATGCAGCCGATGCCATGCTGGTGCGTCTGGCCGAGCTGCTCCGCCAAGCCCTGGACCGATCCGGCCGCCAGGTGGTGTCGCTTCGCGAAGAGATGACCTTCCTCGACCGCTACCTGACCCTCGAGCAGATGCGCTTCGGCGATCGGTTGACGGTGACGCGCGAACTCGCGCCGGAAGTCCTCGATGCCCAGGTGCCCAACCTGATCCTGCAGCCCTTGGTCGAGAACGCCATCAAACATGGAGTGGAGCCGCTGCTGGACTCCGGGAGGATCGTCATCCGCGCGTCGGAACCGGCCCCGGGGCGCCTGCGGCTGGAGGTCCAGGACAACGGACCGGGACTGAATCCGGACCGTGGCCCGGGATCGGGCGTCGGCACCTCCAACACGGTGGCCCGCCTGAACCAGCTCTACGGGGCGCGGGCCTCGTTCCGGCTGGAGGCGATCGACGGGGGCGGTGTGCTGGCGGTGGTCGAGATGCCGTTGAGCCGCGGAGTCGCGGTCTGATGTCACCTCCGGTCGGCCGCCATCACCGTGCCCGGATGAAACGCGGACCAGAGTCCTCGGGATGACCGCGTTGCGGGCTTCGACGGGTTCCGACGCGGTCTTCCATGGCGACCTCCCGAGGCTCGACAGCGCCGGACGGATTGGCACCGTACGCCCAGCATGCCCCTCATCCGAGCCATCGTCGTGGACGATGAACCCCTGGCCCGGGAGCGGCTCCGCCACTGGCTGAGCCGGGAGCCCCACGTCGCCTTGGTGGCCGAATGCTCCCAAGGTCCCGAGGCGGTGGAGGTGTTGCGCCGGGAACGCCCGGATCTGGTCTTCCTCGATGTCCAGATGCCGGGGTTGTCGGGGGTCCAGGTGCTGGAGGCCCTGGGGGATTCGGCGCCCCCAGCGGTGGTGTTCGTCACCGCCCACGAGCATTTCGCCGTGGATGCCTTTGAGTTCCAAGCCGTGGATTACCTTCTCAAGCCGGTTTCCCGGGAGCGGTTCAGCATGGCCCTCGAACGAGTGGCCAAGAGGTTGGCGGCCTCGCGCCCGGAGTCGGCCCCGGCCGAGGACAGGCCTGCGGACCGGATCTCGGTCAAACACAACGGACGGATCGTCTTCGTGCCGGTGGCCGACATCGACTGGATCGGCAGCGCCGACAACTACGTCGAGCTGCATGTGGGATCGCAGACCTTCCTGATGCGGGAGACCATGAATGGCATCGCCCAGCGGTTGCCCCAGGAGCGGTTCGTCCGCGTCAGCCGCACGGCCATCGTGCAGATCGCGCGGGTCAAGCAACTCGAGCCGCTGTTCCATGGCGAATACTCCATCGAGCTCCAGTCCGGGGCCAAGGTGACCCTGAGCCGCAGCCACCGCGATCAGTTGCCGCGTCTCGGGCTCCGGGCCTAACGGGCGGGTGCCGGTGGAGGTCCGCATTGGCCATTGGCAGACGGCGGCGGCTCTAGGATGATTCGGGGGTCATGGACACGGCCCAGAAGATCATCACCCCCGAGGCGTTCGCCGCCTGGCGACAAGCCGAGAAGGCCTCGGGCAAGGTCTGGGTCGTGACCAACGGATGCTTCGACCTGCTGCATGCGGGGCATGTGGCCTACCTCGAGGCGGCCCGGTCCCTCGGTGACGCCCTGCTGGTCGGTCTCAATGGGGACTCCAGTGTCCGTGAACTCAAGGGGCCGACCCGTCCGCTCAATGTCGAGGGCGACCGGGCCCGCGTGCTGGCGGCCCTCGAGTGCGTCTCCGCCGTGGCGATCTTCCCCGAGAAGCGGGCCGCACGGTTCCTCTCGGACGCCCGCCCCGACATCTACGTGAAAGGCGGCGACTACACCCTCGAGACCATCGACCAGGACGAGCGCCGCGCCGTCGAATCGGGTGGAGGTCGCATCGTCTTCATCCCGTTCCTGCCGGGCCGTTCCACCACCGGATTGGTGGCCAAGATCCAAACACTTTGAACATGTCCACCGAGACTCCAGCGGCCGCGCCGCTCTCCAACGCCGAAGTCCGCAAGCTCAAGGGCCAGGCCCAGCGCCTCGAAGCCTCCGTCCGGCTCGGGCGAGGCGGCGTGTCACCGGCGTTCCTGGCCGGCTTGGACCGAGAATTGACCCAGCACCAGTTGGTCAAGGTCCGCCTCTACGACCTCAAGGACCAGCGCCACGAGATCGGCGAGCAATTGGCCCGCGAGTCGGGCAGCCATCTGGTGACCGTCATCGGTCACGTGGTGGTGCTTTATCGGCCCAAGCCGGCCACGGCATCCGCGGGCGACGCCGCGTCCGCCTGATCCCATGGATCGCCCCGGGCGGACATCCTTCACGATCCGGCTCGTGCTATGGCTCGGATGGGCCAGCCTCCGACTGTTGGCGGTCGCGGGTGCTTCCTCGGTCGGGAGCGCGGTGGCCGAGGTGGTTGTCGCCCGCGATGCCGTCGCCGACACGTCGGCGATCCCCTCGGCCGAACCGCGCGGAAACACCGCCGGACCGTCGGCGAAGCAGCCCCCGGAAAAAGCGCCGGCCAAACCATCGGTGAACCCGGCCGACAAGACTCTGGTGGTGCTGGGCGACAGTCTGTCCGCCGGTTTTGGACTCGATCCGGCCGAGGCTTGGCCGACCCGCCTCCAAGAGATGATCCGCACGGCGGGCCTCCCTTGGAAGGTGGTCAATGCCGGTGTCAGCGGCGACACCTCCGCCGGTGGGCTCCGTCGTCTCGACTGGATCCTGCGTCGCCCCGTGGATGGTCTCTTGATCGAACTGGGGGGCAATGACGGCCTGCGCGGTCTCCCGCTGGAGGCCACCCGCACCAACCTCCAGGCGGTCATCGAGCGCACCCGCGCGAAGTTCCCCGAGGTCCGTATCGTGTTGGCCGGCATGAAGATGCCCGAGAATTTCGGCGAGGCGTACACGCGGCAATTCGAGACTCTCTACCGCGATTTGGCCCAGAAACACGGGATCGCCCTCATTCCCTTCCTGCTCGAGGGCGTCGGAGGCCGTCCGGAACTCAACCTGCCCGACCAGATCCACCCCAACGCCGAGGGACATCGACGCGTCGCCACGAACGTGTGGAACGTGCTTCGGCCGGTGTTGCAACCCCGCTGAACCGGCCAACCCGGGGCCTGTCGTTCACTCCGTGAACTCCAGCCAACCGAAGCGCTCGGGCGTGTGGAAACTGCCGCTCAGGAGGGGGTTCGAGGCGAGGAATGCGCGGTGGGCGCGATCGATGCGGTAAAGGTTGGCGCGCCAGCGGGTGCCTGCGGCCGGGGCCTTCTCCGACAGGGCAGAAAGGGGGATGCGCACCTCGCAGGTCCACACCTTGCGGCCGCGGTCCACGCGCACCTGCCACTCCATCCCGCTGCTCCAGGCGAAGTCCGATTCCGGGCGGCGCAGGCGCAGGTCGAGGGCCTCGTTGTTCGGGGCCCACTCGTATTCGGTGTAGTGGTTCAGGCGGGCCGGGTCGGGGGCGCAGAAGAACTCCACCACGTCCTTGTCCCAGAGCGATCCCGACTGCGACACACGCTCGCCGGGCTTGGCCGGACCGAAGTCGGTGAGCTTGGTGAACGGGCATTCGTAGGCCAGGTAGAGGAACCGGTCGGACCACAGCGCCCGGCAGGTGGTGCTGATCTCCGGGCGGGCTCGCCCATCGACGGCTTCCTGCTCGAGGTGGAACGGCACCGCCTGGGCCCATTCGCGTTCCCGCAGGCGCCCGTCGGGCTTGAAGTCGCGGGTGATCCGGTGGGCTCGCACCGTGGTGAAAGGCATCGACCGCACGAGCAGGCGGCGTGCGTTGTCGAAGTAGATCTTCCGCAGCACCTCGGGCGGCAACCCGATCGAGCTGATGGTCCAGTCGCCCTGGATCGGGGTCATGTGGGGCCAATCGCGGTCACGCGTCTCCAGCCAGCGCCACTCCTTGGCGTAGAACGTGGCCGCGTCGTCGTCGGTGGGGTTTTCGCCGTCGCCGGAGGATCCCAGGATCAGCTTGCCATACACCTGGAAATCGGTGGCGAAGAGGATGCGGTCCTGATGGCGGGTGAAGAGGCTCCGCAGCGCCTCGGGGGAGTGCCGGCCCAGTTCCGGGATCCGCGCCGCCAGGTCCGCGTGCATGTTGGGGTGCTCGGTGAGCTTGCGATCCACCCAGGCGAGGTCCTCGGCATTGTTGGCGAAATGGACGCACACGAAGGTGGTCTTCGGGTGGCGTCCGATCACGCGATCGAGCGCCTCGAGCAACGCCTCCCGGGTGGGATACTGCTTCGGGTCGCCGAACCACCAGCTCTTGTGGTCCTTGAGCTCCTTCCAGCGCTCGTTCTGCGCGGAGTAGGGGAGCCAGAAAGCCTTCGGGTCGGCGACGTGGATGCTCACCGGCATCCCCAGCTCCCCGCAGCGCTTCCAGACGCCGTCGAGGCGCGGGTCGTCGATGCGGATCAACTGGCCCTGACGATCGCGCAGGAAGAGCCCCAGCCGCTTGTATTCCTTCAGGCCGGCCGCGCCGAGGGCGTGGGCGCGGTTCACCTGCTCGATGGCCCGCTCGGCGAAACCGGGTTCGTCCCAGCCGGTGTAGTCGAGGTTGAAGTAGAGCACTGCACGGCCCGGAGCGAGGCGCTCGGTGAGGGCCCGGGTCCGCTCGAAGGCCGAGGATTCCCCGGGCTTGGCCGTCACTGTGCCGCCGCTGAGGTTCACCCCGACGCCCACGCCGACCCGATCCATGAGGCGCAGCCATCGGGACAGGCGCTCCTCGGTGCCGTCGACATGCTGGTGCAGGTCGATGATGCGGTGCTCCTGACGCCACTGGTCGGGCAGCGAACGGGAACGGTCGGCGGCCTGCCCGGGAAGACCGAGCGCCAGCGCCAGGGCGGCCACACGGGCAGCGGCGGGGAATCTCATCTCCCGACGGGACCGCACCCGACGAGGGTTGGCCAGCGAAAGTTGTGCCTCGGGGGCGCCGGGGCCCGCTGAAGCCCTACTTGAGCGTGCCGAGGAACTCCACGAGGTCGCGCAGTTCGAAGCGTGTGAGCACCTCGCCGAAGCCCTCGGGCATGCCGCTGGGCCCGCGGTTGCGCGTGCGGACGTCCTTCTTGTCGAGGGTCACCTCGCCCTCATCGGGCGTGAGCAGCGTCAGCGAGGCCTCTGTCTCTTTGCGGACCACCCCGGCGAAGAGCCCGCCCGAGCGTGTGGTGACCAGGGTGCTCTCGTAGCCCGTGGCGATCTGGGCGTTCGGGAAGACGATGCTCTCCAGCAGGTGTTCCCGGGTCGCGCGGGAAGCCAGTCCGTCGAGCTTGGGCCCGGCATTGCCGCCCGAATCGGTGCCGATCTGGTGGCAGCGGGTGCACGCCACGGCGGCATGCTCGTAGAAGAGGGTTCGCCCCCGGGAGGGGTTCCCGCCGAACAGCGCCTCGCGGTAGGGCGAGAGCGCATCCTTCGGGAGCTTCCAGTCCTGATAGGCGGCCAGGCGCGTCTGCACGGCGGTGGACGGGTGCTTCCGGGCGGCCTCCACGAGGTCGAGCATCAGTTCGTTGGACACCTCGCGCTTCATGAGGCGGTCGAGCCAATCGGCCAGCACTGCGTCGGCCGCGTCGGATTTCAGGTCTCCCAGCGAGGCCAAGGCGGCCTGCTGCTCCGCCAGCGTCCCGCGCTCGAGGAGCGTGGCCAGCTTTCCGACGGCGTCATCGGGGTTGAGCTCGGTGGAGAGCTTCGAGGCGGCCAGGCGGAGGGGTTCCGCACCATCGGCGGCCGCGAAGGCGAGCAGGGGCTGCAGCGGGTGAACGGTGCCAACCGCCGGCCCGCTGGACGGAGAAACAGTGAGGCGGAAGGCCGCCATCAGCGCCGCGGCCCGCGCCTTGGACGGGGCCGAGGGGCGCCGCACCAGGGCCTCGAGGGCCGGGATCGAGTTCGTCAAGCCCAGGCGGGCGAGCGCCTCCACCGTGGCCACCTGCACCGCCTCGGCGGCGTCCTCGAGCAACAGCCCGGCGACCGCGGAATTCAGCGCCTCGACCGCAGGGCCTGCGGGTCGGGCCGGCAAGGGCCGGTGGATTCCGATGAGCCGATCGCGGGCCGGAGGCTTTTCCCAAGTGCCCAAGGCCACCAGCGCCTCGGTGCGAATGCGTTCAGGCAGGCCGGTGTCGCGCGCCATTGATGCGAGGCGCTGGGCCGCCTGGGGGCTTCCGGTCCGGAAATTGGCGTTCACCACGCGCAGGAGCATGGGCGTGGCGAGGTCCGCCGGCGCATCGCCCCACGGCAGCGGTTGGTCGGCCCGCAGGTCCCGGATGGCCCCGGCCGATGGAACCGGGGCGGCCGGAGTAGGCATGGCGGCCAGCCGGGTCCGCCAAGCCTGCAGCGGCTTCGGCTCGGCCATGGCGGCGAGGTCGGGCAGGGCCTCGGGCACCGGCACATCATGGATCGCCCGTGCAGCCTCGAGCGCAAGCAGGGGATCCGGGTCGGACAGGAAGCCTCGGATCGACGCAGACTTGCGGATCCGTGCCGCCAACAGCACCAGTTGCCGCACCTCGCGGTCGGTCTCCGAGCGATGGGCCTCGACCACCCGGTCCGAGAGTGCGGAGGCCAGTCCCTGGGCCAATCCATGGCGCAGCACCGCATCGGGCTTTCCGAAGCGGCGCACGCTGCCGATGAAGGCGGTGGCATCGGCGTCTGACAGTGTGGCTCGCCCGAGGCCCAGCGCGGCGGCCAGGCGCACGCGCGGGTTCGGATGGTTCAACTGGTCCTTCATCCACGCGGCGACGCCCGCTTGGCGCACGAGTTCCGTGGTCGAGGCCAACGCGCGCAGGGCCTGGACCCGCACCTCTCCCTCGGCAGCCTGTGCCAGGGCCAGCAGCGGGCCGGCGAGCGCCACGGGATCCTTCCGTGCACACTGGCCGATCGCCCGGATCGCATGGATGCGGGTCCGCTGGTCTGGGGATGTCGCGGCCAGGGCCTTCAAGGTCGGCAGGGATCCCGTGCCCCGGCGGACCCACTCGAACTGAGCCTCCTGCCGGACGCGTCCGTCTCGATGACCCAGCAGCGTGGCGAGTTCCTCGGGCTTGCGGTCCTTCATGCCGGTGGCGAGCAACAGGCGCGTCTGGGCGACCTCGGGATCGGCGGCCACCTCGGCAAAGGTGGCCTTGTAGAGGCGTCCTTTGTTGCTCTTGGGCCAGCCCTCATGCCAGTCGGCGAAGAAGATCGACCCGTCGGGCCCGAGATCGACATCGGGTACCAGGGAGTTCCAGACCAGCGGGTCGTGCGCCACCAGTTCGTGGGTCGCCCCGGCCTGCCTCAACTGCAGCGAACTGATCCCGCTCTTGGCGCTGGTGCCCTTGAAGTAGGCCAGCAGGAAACGCCCGCGCATCGCCTTCGGCAGGCTGGTGCCCGCGTCATGCACCAGTCCTCCGGGGCCGTCGCCGATGTTGGCGATGGGGGGCAGGATCGCCGCCGACTGCCCCTCGAACTCCGGCACCCACAGGCGTTCCATGTTCCACAGGCCCGCATTGCCCAGCGGCGCGTGCTGATGGCCCACGCGCCAACCGGAATCGGCTCCCTCGATCACGGGCACCCAGCGTTCGCGGTCGCCCTGGTCGGAATCGTTGTCGCCGGTGAACAGGTCGCCTTCGTCGTTGAAGGCCAGTTCCTGGGGGTTGCGCAGCCCGCGGTGAACCACCTCCAGTTTCGAACCATCCGGTTCACAGCGGAACACCGCTCCTTCGTCGGGAAGCTCGATCACCGTGCCTTCCTGGGTCACGACATGCGCACCCCGGTCCCCGCAGGAAAAGTACAGGCGGCCGTCAGGCCCGAAGATCAACCCGTGCAGATCGTGGCCGGTGAAGCTGAAACGCACCCCGAATCCGTGCAGGATGGGCCGCGCCTCGAGTGCTTCGGCATGCACCTTGGGTTGGGATTGCAGCGCCGGTTCTTTGGGTTTCGGAAGGCTGCCCTGGATCGTGCCCTTGGGCCCGATGTGCCACAGCGAGGGGATCTCGGTGAACCAGACCTGACCCTGTCGGGCGAGAACGCCGCTGCCGATGCCTCCGAGCGGGCTGGTGAAGTGGTCTGCGAGCACCGTGGATCGGTCGGCTCGGCCATCGTGGTCGGTGTCCTCGATTCGGCGGATCACCTCGGTCTCGCGGCCCAGAGCGGCCTCTCCCGCCGGCCCGAACCATTTGCGGATCTGGGCCAGCCGGTCTTCCACGGTCCGCGACGCCAGGTCGTCTTCCAGCATGAACATGTAATGCCGGATATCGAGGACACTGGTGCGATACCGATAGGTCTCGCTGGTGAACACCCGCCCCTGTTCATCGACCGAGAAGGCCACCGGGTTGGCCAGTTGGGGTTCCGCGGCCCAGAGCTTCACCGAGAGGCCCGGAGCCAATTGGAACTGCTTGATCCGTTGCTCGCCCTCGGAGGATTCGGGAGCCAGCACGGGCGTGGCCGGGCGATCATCCTTCACCAGCGGCCGGAATCCCTGGGGTGTGGTCTGCGGCGAGCCCTGGACGGCGCCCGCCGGAGCGATGTCGGCTCCGAAGGCGGCGGGCAGCAGCGGTGCGATTCCAAGCAACAGCGACCGGATCCAACGGGGGCGATTCGACGAACGGCGTGGCATGGGGCGAGCATGCAAAGGCCCGCCCGCGCGGCCAAGGTCGAGTTGGAACGGTCCGGGGGTAGGGGCGGCGTGTCCGGCGAGCCGATTCAGCGAGGCGCGCCGGGTGGGGCATCCGGGCGGAATGGGGGGAGGCGCAGCTCCGACACGGCCTTGTTCAACCGGTAGATGCGGCGGGATGGGCCTGAATCCGGCGACAAATCAGGATGGCGACCGAGTGATGGATTCCCCTCGAAAGCGACATTTTCCAAAACCCGACTTGCGCGACGGTCGATCCTTCCCTTTATTTGCCGCGCTCTCACGGAGGGCGGGGTCGCCAAGTGGTAAGGCACGGCTCTGCAAAAGCTGCATCGTCGGTTCGATTCCGACCCTCGCCTCCA
>CAYLTF010000126.1:0-9701 GCA_964386625.1 uncultured Akkermansia sp.
TTTCCTTGCTGACCGGAACCCTCGCGTGGGCACAGACCCATGCTCCGGCCGACGACTGGAAACCTGCGTCGTCGAACCAGCCTGGGAAGGAGTACCCCAAGGTGAACTCCGAGGGACGGGTCCAATTCCGGATCGCCGCCACCAATGCGCACTCCGTCGGGGTGAGTTTCCGCGATAGCAGCCCGTTCACGAAGGGGCCGGACGGCGCCTGGTACGGGCACACCCGTCCGTTGGATGCGGGTTTCCACTATTACACCCTCACCATCGATGGCGCCGAGGTGCCGGACCCGAACAGCCGGATGTTCTTCGGCGCGATGCGCTGGGGCAGCGCGGTCGAAATCCCGGCCAAAGACCAAGACACCTACACGCTGAGGAACGTACCGCAGGGGCAACTCCGGGAACTGTTCTTCCATTCGCCGAGCACCGACTCGATGCGCCGGGCCTTCGTCTACACGCCGCCCGGTTATGATCAAAACCCGGACCGGCGGTATCCGGTGCTCTACCTCCAGCACGGCTGGGGCGAGAACGAATACGGGTGGGGTGTCCAGGGCCGTGTGCGCGAGATCATGGACAACCTGATCGCGGAGAACAAAACCCGCCCGTTCATCATCGTGATGATCTACGGGATGACCAACGAGACCCGCATGGGGGGCCTGCGGAACTTCGACATCGGCCCGTTCGAGACGGTGCTCGTGAAGGAACTGATCCCGTTCATCGACACTCACTTCCGCACACGGGCCGATCAACCGCATCGCGCCATGGCCGGACTCTCCATGGGCGGCATGGAGACGCGCATGATCACCTTGCGAAACCTCGACACCTTCTCGCACATCGGGATTTTCAGCGGCGGCAGCATCGCGTTGACGAACATCACCGACCTCGCCGCATTCAAGGCGAAGAACAAGCTGGTCTTCGTCAGCTACGGCAGCAAGGAGCTGGGCAACGGCCGAGGGGGCGATCCGAAGAGCGACGTCGAGGCGCTGAAGGCGGCCGGCATCCGCAGCCAATTCTATGTGTCCCCGGATACCGCCCACGAGTGGCAAACCTGGCGGCGCAGTCTGCGCGAGTTTGCGCCGATGCTGTTCCAGGACTGACGTTTTCCGTCGCCTCGGGCGCGGAGAGTCGACCGACCGGGCCGGGTTGACCCTGCGTCGGTCATCCGCCGCTTTTCACCCCTCCGGCACCCCTCCGGCACCCCTCCGGCACCCCTCCGGCACCCCTCCGGTAGGTGGGCTAGAACCCACCGGAGGCGGACCGCGCGGAACCGATTCGGGGACATCAAGATCCAACGGCCATCCCAGGATTTCTGTCGCCCGCCTGAATCTTTCCGTCTATCAGCGGATTTCCACCCCATGAAGCACCCCTGCTCCACTTTCCGGTCCATCCTGGCTGCTGCGGTCTTGGCGCCCCTCGTGTCCATGGAGTCCACCGCGGCGGGACTCCGGAAGACCGTGCTCGTCACCGACTGCGAGAACCCGATGCAAGTCGAGGTGCTCGCCGATGGGCGACTGCTGTATTGCGAGCGCATGGGCAAGGTGAAGCTGTGGAGTCCGGACACGAAGTCATCGGCGGTGGTGTGGCAACGAGACGTCGAAGCACGCCCGAACAGCTCCACGCCGCCGACTGGAGGGGCATGGGAAGCCGGCCTGCTCGGAATCACGGTCGACCCGGCCTTCGAGCGCAACCACTGGGTCTATCTCTACTATTCGCCGAAATCGGGACATGAGTTCCGGGTGTCGCGGCTCACCCTCGGTGGCTCGCCGGCTGTGCTGAGCGATGAAAAGACTCTCCTGACCGTGCCGGTGGATCTCGAGGTGTGCTGCCACTACGCCGGCGGCTTGGGCTTCGATGGCCAGGGCAATCTGTTGGTCGCCACCGGCGACAACACCATCGGCTTCGAAAGCGATGCCTTCGCCCCGACGGATTTCCGGGAAGGCAGGAAGTTCTTCGACTCCGCACGGTCCGCCGGCAATGCGAACGACCTCCGCGGCAAAATCCTGCGACTCCATCCGGAGCCCGACGGCACCGCCTCGATCCCGGCCGGGAACCTCTTCCCACCCGGCACGGCCAACACGCGCCCGGAGATCTACGTGATGGGTTGCCGGAATCCGTGGCGATTCTCGGTGGATGCGAAGACCGGGACCCTCTACTTCGGGGACGTGGGCCCCGACGCTGCCTCCGCTTCGGAGCAACGCGGCCCGGCCGGCTTCGACGAGTTCAACCGCACCAAGACCGCC
Organism: uncultured Akkermansia sp.; assembly: GCA_964386625.1. Taxonomy (GTDB): domain Bacteria; phylum Verrucomicrobiota; class Verrucomicrobiia; order Limisphaerales; family UBA9464; genus SXXZ01. Next base: position 2,238 of record CAYLTF010000126.1, read on the forward strand.
GGCAACTTCGGATGGCCATTCCTTTTGGCCGACAACCGGCCCTACCGGGATTACGACTTCGCCACCAAACAGTCCGGTCCGGCCCAAGACCCGGCCAAGCCGATCAATCCGTCCCCGAACAACACCGGCCCAAAGGCACTGCCGCCGGCCCAACCGGCGTGGATGTTCTACCCTGCGGGTCCATCGTCCCGGTTCCCGGCGTTCGGCAGCGGTGGTCGATCGGCTGCGGCCGGCCCGGTCTACCATTTCGATGCCGCGCTCCCATCGGCGGTCAAGCTGCCGAAGGAATACGACCACTGCCTGTTCCTCTATGAGTGGATGCGGAACTGGATCGTGGCCGTGAAACTCGATGCCCAGGGCGAGCGGGTCGAGATGCAACGCTTCGCCCCCGACCAGACCTTCCATCGACCCACCGACCTCAAGCTCGGGCCCGACGGCGCCCTGTATGTGATCGAGTTCGGCACGGGATGGGAGAACAACAAAGACGCCCGCATCGTCCGCGTGGAAGCAGCGCCGTGAGGCCACCGGTTCGGCTGCAAGCGCTGGCGTGCCGCTGAACGCCGGTCGAAACTCGACCCTATCGAGTCGATCGGAGCACCGAACACCGACGGTGCCGTCCGAACGACGCGCTCAATCCCGGCCAACCTCGTCCGGTGCGCCGTTGCGTCCGATCGTGATCCAGGAAACGGCCTCATAGGCCAACCAACCGAGGGGCCCGACCATCAACACCAGCACCAACACCGGGCCCACCCAACGGAAGGATTGCTCACGCCGGAGGGCGCTCCGCCAGATCACCGTGCCGATGAAGAGATCGAAACAAAGGTAGTGGATCCACCCAGCGGCAGCGCCGCCCGGGGACCCCAGCAAGCCCTGCACCCCGGCCAGCGTCGGACGCATGAGCACGCCGACGGCGTCGGGATCGGCCAAGACCGCCGGGACGACCGCCAAGACATAGAACAGGGCGAACACATGGGGTGGCCCCAGCCGAGGGTGGCCGAAGATCCGGCGCGTCCAGGAGGCGCGCGGGAAGACGATCAACAGCAGCCAGCACGGCAGCACCAGCAGGTTGGCCGTCTCGAAGGCATTCCGCGCCAAGTTCACGCGGCCACCCCCTTTCCATGGCGGCCGAAGGTCATCCAAAGAAGGACCGCGGCCATTCCGCTCAGAGCCACCCACAAGCCCACCTGAAACAGTCCTGGTTCGAAGAGACTGCGACCGGCGAACGCCTGCCCCAGGGTCAGCAACCAGGTTCCTCCGAGCAGACCCCCGATCAAGGCCATCTGCCGGGCGGCACGAGCGTCATCCATCGAGACGCCGAGCCTCTTCGCCAGGAATACCAGGAGCAGCAAGACCTGGATCGCATGCATCCCGATGAAATGGGGCACCCGCAAATCGCCCGATTCACGGCTCCACCCGGTGAGGGCCCAGGTCCGCGTGGCCCCTTCCTTGGAACCGACAAAGTGCGAACCCCAGACTCCCGGGCGTCCTGCGGCCTCCGCTTGCCGCTGTTGCTCGTGGGTGGGACGGACCATGACGTTGCCCAGGAATGCCGCGGCCACGAACACCCCGAAGCCCCAACGCACGGCGATCCGTTCCGCCCTTGCCCAATGGGAGGCGGCGCCGGTGGCGGTGAACCCTGCGACCCCGATGGCGATGACCACCCCGGTGATCACGAGGCCCATGATGGTGAACAACCCTGCGTCCACCGGCGTGGAGAGATTGAAATGACTGCGGACCCCGCGAGCGGCCTGGGCGCAGATGATCACCATCTCGATCAGGAAACCCCAGGCGATGACCCTTCGGCAGGCGTCCAATTTGCGGGACCTGAGGCCGGATTTCCGGATCACCCACTCGATCGTTCCCGCCGCGATGGCCGAGGAGATGAAGAACTTGGTCGGCTTCAACCACAGCGGTTCCCCGGCCAGGACACGCCCATCCAGCTTCATGAGCAAGGCCGTGAGCGCGGCTCCCAAGAACGCCATGAGCGCGTACCCGAGAAGGACTGGTGAAGCAGGTGGGATTGGGTGTCGAGGGCGTGGATCAGCCCCTGGGGCGTCATTCATGTTGACAGTGTCTAGTTGACCACGGATCGCGGTCAAGTCATTTGTTGACAGTGTCAACTTCAGGAACCACCCCGACTCGATACCATCATGGCGACCTTCGCACGGCCTGCATCCGCGCCGGTCTCGAGATGGTGGCGGGGGGACACCTCGACTTCTCGATGCGGGACCTCGCCCGCCAACTCGGTGTCTCGCACCAGGCGCCCTACCACCACTTCGCCGGACGAGAAGAACTGCTTGGAGCGATCCGCGAGGAGGGATTCCAGGAATTCCTCGGCGACCTTCGCCGTGCCCGCGAGGCATCCCCGGATCCGCGCACGGCGCTCCATCGCATCGGGTATGCCTATCTCGAATTCGCCCAACGCCGACCCCACCATTACCGACTGATGTTCAGCGTACCCGCGACCGAGACGCTGGCCGACCACTCGAAGTCCCCCGGGCCTCGGATGCCCTCGGCCGCCGCGGATTCGTTCGAAGAACTCCACCAGTGCATTCGGGACCTCCAGGCCGTCGGCGAATACCCGGGCCGCGCCAGCCTCGATGTGGCCGTGGCGGTCTGGTCGTGGTCGCACGGCCTGGCCTTGCTGCTCTCGCAGGGACAACTGCGCTGGCTGGGCTACGGTGATCGTTTGACCCCGGAGCTCTACGGCCGCTGGGCCGCCCTGCTACCCGCCGCGAAATCCGACGGGAAGCGACAAAAAAGCGAATCCTCGCGCTCCCCTGCCCGCCTCAAGGTTTCTTCTCGCGGACGGTCGTTTCCGAGCGGATGACTTGGCCGGCCTGGTTGAGCATCAATTCCACCGCCTGGTTCGCACCCTTGGCCTGCACGCGGTAGCCGGTCTGACCGTCTTCGAGCACCTCGGCGACGCGGCGAACCGGCACATCCCCCACCGCCTGCAAAACGGTGCCCTGGAGGGTCTCGGGCAAGGCACCCCATTCGAGTTCCCGGCGCATCCGGACCAACGCGCCATTCTGATCGAGAGACAATTCGACGTGCTGCCCCTCGGCCGTCTTGGATTCCATCGAGTAGTAAAGCCTGCCTTCGGACTGCTTGAAGTGGGCCCCCTCGATGGGCACCTCGCCCAACTGCTGGCGGAACCCCTCGAGCACGGCCTCGGGAAGACCTGATCGGTCCACGAACCCGCTGCGAAGGTAACCGGGAACGGATTTCCCGACCGACCCGACCTCCCGACGCTCCGGCCCGGCACCACCGCGGGGTTCCCCCGGTCCACGCTCCTGGGATTGCAGGCGGTCCTCGACCCGCTTGCGCAAGGCGGCGACCTCGCCCCGGAGCGCCGACAGTTCCGCGACGATCCGCTCCGTCCCGGGGTCCGGACCGGCCGAGGCCGGGGTGGCCGGTTCTTCGGGCGTCGGCTCGATGGCGGCCGTGCGCAATCCCTCCACTTCACGCCCCAGTCGCAGCACCTGCCGCTGGTTCCAACCGCCCCAGGCGGCCAACACCACCACCAGGCCCCAGGCCACACTTCGTCGATCCATGGATTCTGTTATTTGCGTCCCGACACCCCGAGGCAACCCCCAATCTGCTCCAACCCGCTCCTTCGGGCGATCCTCCGGGAACGAACCCGAGGCATGACCCCGGAGGGCGGAATTGCCTCGGGTGATCGGCTGGCTCAAAGTCGATCCATGTTCCGGAGACTCGTGATGACCTGGTGCCTCGTCGGCGCATTGAGCTGCCTCGCCGCCGCGCGCACCGAGCGTCCCAACATTCTGGTCATCCTGACCGACGACCAGCGCTGGGATGCCCTCGGTGTGGTCCAGCGCGAACTTGGAGGCCGGGCTCTGTTTCCCTGGTTCCAGACCCCGAACCTCGACCGCTTGGCCCGCGAGGGGGTTCGTTTTTCCAACACCTTCGTCACCACCTCGCTGTGTTCGCCGAGCCGGGCCTCGTTCCTCAGCGGCCGGATGGCCCGCAATCATCGGGTGCAGAACAACTTCACCGAGTACCCGAACGCGCTGCCCGGCTACCCGCGCCGTTTGCACGAGGCTGGCTACGAGACGGCCTACATCGGCAAGTGGCACATGGGCGAAAACAACGACGAGCAGCGTCCCGGATTCGACTTCTGGATGAGCCACCGCGGTCAGGGCAATTACTTCGACAATGAGTTCAACGTGAACGGCAACCGCCGCCGCTTCCCCGGCTACTACACCACGGTGGTGACCGAGGCCGCGGTCGACTGGATCCGGCAAGCGCACCCCAAACCCTGGCTCATGGTGCTGGGCCAGAAGGCCCCGCACGGAGGCCCGATCCAGCCGGAACCCCGCTTCGCCCAGGCACTCGACGCCTTCCCGATCCGAAAGCCGGTGAACTACGACAACCACGCGGTCGCCGACGGCAAACCCGCCTGGCTGTCGGAGAGCCTCCAGACCTGGCACGGTTCCCAGGGACCCCTCTACGGCCTGAAGGAACATGAGCGATTGGTGCGGGCCTACTTGGCCACGCTGCTGTCGATCGACGAGAGCGTCGGCCGCGTCTACGAAGCCCTTCGAGCCTCGGGCCAACTCGATCGCACGGTCATCGTCTTCACGAGCGACAACGGGTTCGTGCTCGGCGAACACGGCCGGGTGGACAAGCGGACCGCCTACGAAGACAGCATCCGCATCCCGCTCATCATCCGGCATCCCGGCCTCGGGCGACCGGGCACCACCGTGAGCAACCTCGCGCTCAACCTCGACCTGGCCCCGACGCTGGTGGACTTCGCCGGTGCCCCCGCCCTTCGCGGCACCCAGGGCCGCTCGCTCAAACCGTTGATGCAAGGGCACCAGCCCCGGTGGCGGGAATCTTTCATCTACGAATACAATTACGAGGAGCAGTTCCCCTACACCCCGAATGTGCGGGCCTTGCGCACCGACCGTTGGAAGCTCATCCGGTATCCTCATGGCGACGGCAGTGCGGACCGCTTCACCGCCGAACTCTACGACCTGGCCAACGATCCCGACGAACTGCGGAACCTCATCCAGGATCCCGCGGCCGCTTCGGTCCGCCGCCGCCTGGAAAAGGACCTGACGCGACTTTCGCGCCAGAGCGGACCCGACCGGATGCCGGTGTACGGTGGCATTGTGAACGTGCTGCCGAAGTACTGATGGCACCGACCGAGCCCCAGCCGAGCCACAACGATCCAAGGCACCCGGGTCCGTTGGCGGCCCCGGAAGCCAACCTGACGCTCATTCCGGGGATGAGCGGCTGGAGGCGTGTCCCGAGGGAATTCTTCGCCAGGGAAACCGCCCTCGTGGCTCGCGACCTCCTGGGGCTGCGGGTGGTGCGGAGCCTGGATGGCCGCCGGAGGATCGGTCGCATCGTCGAGACCGAGGCCTACCTCGGGCCGCAGGACCAGGCCTCCCACTCCCGGCGAGGCCCGACGCCATCCAATCGATCCATGTTCGGTCCGCCGGGCCACGCATATGTCTATCTCATCTACGGAGTCCACCATTGCCTGAACTTTGTGACCGAACCCGCCGGGCACGGGTCGGCGGTCCTCATCCGCGCGATCGAGCCCATCTCCGGCATCGACGGTCGCACCCAAGGACCGGGCCTGCTGTGCCGGGCACTCGGTGTCGACCGCAGCCTCGATGGCGTGGATCTGGCCGGAGAGTCCCTCTGGGTGGCCGAACCGGAGCTCAGACCCACGGTTCCCGTGATCCGCTCACGCCGCATCGGCGTCGACTACGCCGGCGCTTGGGCTCGGCGTTTGCTGCGGTTCCACATCCGGGGCAACCCTTTCGTTTCCAGGCCTCGGGGCTGATGCGTGCGTCCATCCACGATCTGAGGGCCTCCGCTTCGAATCAGAGCTCTGGCGGGGATCCTCGCCCGGGCTCCTGCCGCCGGGCCATCCAGCCCCAGTGGAGCATCAGCCCCACGAAGAAAATCCATTCCCAGAGGGGCGTGGAATGGAGCCCGTCGCCGGGCCAGTGACGCAGGCTGCGGTCTTCCCGGCAGAGTCGTTCCCATTCCATCAGCTGCTGGAATCCGAAGGCCGAGACACTGGCGTACAGGTGAAAGGGCCACAGGCTTCGCAGGGTACCGCCCCTCCGGAGATATGCGGCGGCATCCAGGATCACTCCCAAGCCCAGGATCGGAATGCCCCAGAGGGCGATCCGGGTATGGAATTGGCCGCGGGTCATTCCAAACCAATGCCCCGAACGGCTGTCCGGGATCCACACCGTGATCAGGATCATCACCAGGCCCAGCGCCAGCGCGAGGCTGGCCGCGCCTCCGAGGCTCCACCGACTCCGCACTCCCCGCCGGTGGCGCAGCACCAGCAGGTCCGCCATCCACAGCAACAGGGCCGACATGCCCACCTGGTAGATGCGCCAGCCTGAAGGGTTCCGATCGGCATCCGGCGAGCCCAGGTACGAGATGGTGCACCGCAGGGGTGAATACCGGTTCTCCTGCGGATACAGCCCCCAAGCCACGACCATCCCGAGGATCCCCAGGCACAGCAGCGCCCGGCGACGGATCGGGCCGTCGTCCAGGACTCGTTGCAGAAGCTCGCGCATCGGGTGTGCCCGGAGGATGCCTGCGGCATCGGTCGCCGCACAACCGGTGAGGTGTGACGATGACGTGGGCCGTGGGCTGCCCGGATCAGGTGCCCGGGGCCGAGTCCGAGCACCGATTCCGATCGGTGAGGCAAGCCATCGGGCAAGGCAGCCGCGACCGGGTTTTCCCGCGTTTCCTTTCTGGCCAAGTCGGGAGAAGCTCCCGCGATGTCGATCCGGCGTTTTCTCAAGACCAGTGTCACTGTGCTGATGGGGTTGTGCTGCAGCCTGGGCACCACCTGGGGCGCTGAACTGCGGGTCCCCGCCTTCACCGCATACACCCTGCCCGACACCGATTCTCCCCGCATTTCTGAACGCGGTGGGGTGCGCGGGTGGACCGATCCTGCGAACTCGGTGCACTGGTACGGCCGCCTGAACCAACCTGGCGCGCTCCGGGCGAAGCTTCACCTGCGGTTGCCCGAGGGTGCCGAATCCAAGCTGCGCCTGACCGTGGCCGGGGGATTCCGGGAGGTGACGGTTCGGGGCGCATCGGGTTCAGAACCGATCACCGCCGACTTCGGCACCTTTTCGATCGAACGCCCAGGGTATCAGGACTTCCGCCTCGAATCGCTCAATCCCAAGGGCCAGGACGCCGGTCAACTCGACGCCTTGGTCCTCGACGGCCCGGCCCTCGAGGGCGCGCACTTCAACCTCAAGGAACGCCGCAACGCAGCCTCGGTGCACCTCAGCTACAAGGCGCCGACCAATGCCATCGCCGCCTTCTACTGCGAGGTGACGGCGGTCGAGGAGCCGGTGACCACCTTCTACATGGCCTGCGGGTGGCACCGGGGCTATTTCGGCATGCAGGTCAACAGCCCCACCGAGCGGCGCATCATCTTCTCGGTCTGGG
>CAYLTF010000127.1:0-2406 GCA_964386625.1 uncultured Akkermansia sp.
CCCGTGCTTCAAATCCTTCCGCTCCCTCCTCGGTTTGAAGGATCGGACCCGTCGGCCTTCAAGGACGTCGTTCTCAAAGGGTTCACCAACTTCGCGGCCACGATCGATCCCGACTGCGGGACCGAAACACCGTTTCGGCCCGGGGAATCCTTGGAGGTCTGGACGCAACGATCTGATGGACAACGTGAATCCAAGCATCAGCTACCTGCGACCTTCCAGTCGGGCCAGAGACGCCGCCAGGAAATGTCGATGTTGTTCGGTCTTCCCGAACGCTTCATCGGATTCAAACTACCGCTGATCGGCGAACTCCGGCCCAAACTGGAAGGGCGCACCCTCCGGCTCCCGGAAGGTCAACCGATGACCTTGTTCGGGCTGACCAATCGCGACGGATCTTGGCTGAACGGCGGCCTGACCTTTCACCGGACGTTGCCCGATGATCGCAAGCCGGCCGTGGCTACCGTGCAGTTGGCAAGCCAGAGTGCCCTCGGGGGGGGATTGATGAATGCCAACTGGACAGCCAACGTTCCGTCTGGATACGCGCTCGAGTTACGGACCGGAGGCAGCGAGGTGAAGTCCTCTCATGTTTCATGCTTCCCCACGGTTGGCGAGGAGTCCGTCGCGTACTGGATCACTTGCCACTGGGTCTCATTCCGCAAAGGCAAGCCCATCTACCTTGACACCGCGCTCGCGCTGAAGCAGCTCGAGGCGCTGGCCGCGAACGGCCCGCTGCAGGTCACCAACGGTCATCCGCGCACCCTCTTCGCCGTCACCAACGCCCTCGGGGAGAGCTACAGCCTGGCCATCGAGCTCCTGAGCGCCCACGACGTAGCCCCGTAGACCCGTCGCATCCGGCCCGATGACGAAGGCGCAAAAAAGCCCTTTGCCTTCGGGGCCGGCTACCGGAATCTCCGTCGGTCGCGTGCAACACCAACCGAAGCATTACTGCGGGGTCTTTGGCATCCATGGGCATCCGAATGCCGCCGAATTGACCTACTACGGCCTCTACGCCCTCCAGCATCGAGGACAGGAGAGTGCGGGCATCGTCACCACCGACGGAAAGACCTTCAACATCCACCGGGGCATGGGCCTGGTGCCGCAGGTCTTCACCGGCGACGTCCTGCACCGGCTGGTCGGACACACCGGCATCGGCCACACCCGGTACTCGACCACGGGCTCGTCGAACATCGTCAACGCCCAGCCGCTGACGGTAGACTGCGCCAAGGGGCGCATCGCCATCGGGCACAACGGCAACCTCACCAACGCGGCGCAGCTGCGCGAGGAACTCGAGGCCAGCGGGTCCATCTTCCAGACCACGGTCGACAGCGAGATCATCCTCCACCTGTTGGCTCAGCCCGCCCGCGCCGGACACGAGAGTGCCCTGATCGAGACCATGCGTCGCATCGAGGGTGCCTACTCGCTGGTCATCCTCACCGAGAACGAGTTGATCGGGGCCCGCGATCCCCACGGGTTCAGACCCCTGGCCCTCGGCCGCATGGACAACGGGGCCTTCGTGCTGTCGAGCGAGACCTGCGCCTTCGACCTGATCCAGGCCAAATACGTCCGGGACATCGAGCCGGGCGAGATCGTCATCATCAACTCCGAGGGGGTCCGCAGCATCCAGGCCTTCCCCACCCCGAAGCGCGAAGCGTTCTGCATCTTCGAGTACGTCTACTTCGCCCGCCCCGACTCCAACATCGCCAACCGCAACGTCTACAAGGTGCGGGTGGAGATGGGTCGGCAGCTGGCCCGCGAACACAAGATCCAGGCCGATGTCATCGTGCCGGTGCCGGATTCGGGCAACTGCGCCGCGCTGGGGTATTCTCTGGAAAGCGGCATCCCCTTCGAGATGGCCTTCGTGCGGAACCACTACGTCGGCCGCAGCTTCCTCCAGCCTTCGCAATTCATCCGCGACTTCAACGTGCGGGTGAAACTGAACCTCATCGCCGACCTGGTGCGGGGCAAGAGCGTGGTGATCGTCGATGATTCCATCGTCCGCGGCACGACCAGCAAGGCCCGGGTCACGTCCCTCAAAGAAGCGGGGGCCCGGGAAGTCCACGTGCTGGTGAGCTGCCCGCCCCACATCCACCCCTGCGTCTACGGGATCGACTTCCCCGAGCGCAGCAAGCTGATGGCGGCGACCAACTCCCTGGAGGAGATCCGACGCTTCCTCAACGCCGATTCGTTGGGCTACTTGAGCCTCGACGGCATGGTTGCGGCCACCGGTCGGCCGAAGAATCAATTCTGCCTCGCCTGCTACGATGGCAACTACCCCGTGGCCTACGACCCGTCCACCGACAAGCACATCATCGAGCGGCGCAGGTCCAGGGCCGGCTCATTGAGCGCCGAGCTGGATTCCTCCATGCGCCAGCCTCGTCTGCTGTAGTCGCTGGAGAGCGGCTCCACGGT
>CAYLTF010000127.1:2506-9695 GCA_964386625.1 uncultured Akkermansia sp.
GCGACGTGCTCGAACTGCGCTTCGGCAGCGATCCCTTCGTCGCCGACACCGACGGGGATGGGGCCAACGATCTGGCCGAGTTCACCGCCAACACCCTGCCCCGCGACAAGACCAGCGTCCCGCTCTTCCAGACCGCCGACCGGGATCGTCAGTTGCTCAGCGGCGATCTGCTCCGACTGCGACCGCTGTCGATCAAGCCCCTCTCGCTCAAGACCAACATCACCATCGTCACCAACGACCCTCCTCCCGACGGCGGCGACCCCACTTACACCACCAACAAGGAGGTCATCACCAATTACACCACCTACCAGTGGTTCCGAGACGGCCGTTCCCTGACGGGGCAGACCAATCTGAACCTGGTGCTCTTCGGCGTGGAACGCCCCGAGTCCGGCCGCTACACGCTGGAAGCCCGACTCGAGGGCAGCGTCCAACGGGAACCCAAGGGCACACGGATCGATGTCCTCGGTGCTCGACCGGTGCGGGAATACCCGCGCCAGGCCGGGGATCTGGTGACCTGGGGTCGCGAGGTCGGCCCGAATCCACCGAAGCTCACCAATGTCGTCTCCGTCGCCCGGGGGTTCGTCCATGGCTACGCCCTCGACGCGAACGGAAGGCTGACGGGCTGGGGAACCAACACCCTCGGGCAACTCGGCACGCCGAGCGGACTCCCCCCGGTGCAGCAGGTGTCGGCCGGGGCCTTCCACACCTTGGCGTTGCTGACCAACGGCACTGTCCGGGCCTGGGGTGACAATCGTTACGGGCAGACAGGGGTGCCCGCGACCGTGACCGGGGCTGTGGCCCTCGCCGCGGGCCACTTCCACTCGGTCGCCCTGCTGGCCGATGGCACGGTCGTGTGCTGGGGCGACAATGGCGCACTCCAGTCGGCGGTGCCGGCGGGGCTCTCCGGGGTCGTGGCCGTCGCGGCGGGGGCGCTGCACACGGTGGCACTCAAAGCCGACGGATCCCTGGTCTTCTGGGGTTCCAATGATCGGGGACAGGCTACCGCTCCGGGGGGAATGCCTCGCATCGCCCGGATCGCCGCCGGCGACTACCATACCCTGGCTCTCTCGCGGGAAGGCCTTGTCTTCGCCTGGGGCGACACGGCCCAAAAGCAGGTCCCAGTGCCACCCAAACTGCCGCCAGCCATCGCCATCAGTGCCGGTGCCGGGTACTCGCTGGCCCTGACGGCGAACGGCAATGCAGTGGGCTGGGGCACTCCGGCTGTCGCGGGGCAATCGTCGCCCCAGACCAACCTGTTCACCCTGGGGGCCGGCTTCCAGGCCGCGGCCGGCATCCGCGCCAGGACCGACGGCGACCAAGACGGCGTGGATGATCCGACGGAAGTGGCCCTGGGACTGAGTTCAGTCGTGCCCGACACCGACCAAGACGGACTGGAAGACGGCATCGAACTCCGTCTGGGCCTGAACCCGCTTTCTCCCGATTCCGACCAAGACGGCGTGGGCGACCTGGCTGAACTCACCCAGAGCTCCGACTCCGACGGCGACGGCGTGCCCGACACGGAGGAATTGCGGCGCGGCCTGAACCCGCTCGATCCCGACAGCGACTCCGACGGTTCCCCGGATGGGGCGGAAATCCTGGCCGGCACCGACCCGAGCTCTTCCGACAGTTTCCCGGTCTTCGAGTTGCTGGATCGGGACCGACAGGTGCTCGCCGGGGACAGGCTCGTGTTGCATGGAGTGGCGCTCGCCCGGGCCGCGACTTCCACCTCCACGGTGACCAACCCGGTGGTCACGCCGCCCACGCCGCCCGCCGATCCGGGTTCGGACAGCGGGGCGAACACCGGCACCGATCCCGGAACCTCCGGCGGCACGTCCACCAATGCCACCCCAACTCCGGTGACCGTGATCAGCCCGACATTCCAGTGGTTCCGGGATGGCAAGGCCGTGGTGGGCCAGACCAATGTCAGCCTGGTGGTGCACGGAGTACTCCCTGAAGAGGCCGGCACCTACCGGCTGGAGGCCTATCTGGGTGGCACCAACCGGATCCAGACGAGCCGCAATCTGCGGGTGGAGGTCCTGCGATTCAGCCGACCGGCCACCCCGGATCGACCGGTGGGCACGGTGGTCGCCTGGGGCGATGACACCTTCGGCCAGACCCGGCTTCCCGGCGGCATCGGCCCCGTCACCGCGGTGGCCGCAGGCTTCGCCCATTCCCTGGCGCTCCGCACCAATGGCACCGTGGTCGCCTGGGGGGCCGATTCAGAGGGACAGGCTCGAGTCCCCACCAACCTGGCGAGCGTGGTGGCCATCGCGGCCGGAGCCGCCCATTCGGTGGCCTTGACCGCCGAGGGACGGGTCTTCTGCTGGGGCGACGACAGCCGGGGACAGGCTTCCGTGCCGATCGGCCTCACCAACGCCGTGGCCATCGCGGCCGGCGACCTGCACACGCTGGCGTTGGACGCAAACGGCAAGGTCTGGGCCTGGGGGGATTCCACCGCCGGTCAGACCCATCTCCATGGCCGGACCGCCACGCGCATCCTCGCCGGAGCCATGGCCTCGGCATGGACCAGCGCCTCCGGCCAGTTCCGAACGGTGGGCACACCCGGACTGACCAACCTCACGGGCGTCGTCGGGTTCGCTTCGCGCGACGAGCTGGCCCTGCTGCTCCATCGCAACGGTGCGGTTTCGACCCCGTCCGGCCTGGACGGCGTCCCGCCGATCGCGGCATCGCCCGCCATCGCCATCGCCACCACCGCCACGGTGGGAGCGGCGGCGACCGCGGACGGATCGGTGATCGTCTGGGGTGACACGAACGCGCCCGCCTGGGGCGTGCCGGCAGGGTTGAAACGCATCGAACAGCTGGCCGCGGGTGCCCGGCATCTGGTGGCGTTGCAACGGTTTCCCGACGCGGATACCGATGGGGTTCCCGACTCGCTTGAGATATCCGCTGGAACCGATCCGACCGTGCCGGATTCGGACAATGACGGACTGGAGGATGGCATCGAGGCGCGATTGGGTTCCGACCCGGGACTCGCGGACACCGATGGGGACGGACTGGGCGATCGGATCGAACTCCAGAACGGGTTCGAGCCGGCCCTCGCCACGGAACGGCCCGACGGTTGGTTGGGTCTCGAACCTTCGGTGGCCCTGAAGAGTTTCGCCCTCGGCGGAGAAGGCTACCGTCTGCAGGGTTCGGCCGATGGGTCGGTCTGGGAAGACCTGGAAGAGATCCGTCGCGAAAACGCCGGGTGGTCCCGTCGCTTCACCAACGCCTTGCCCGCGAAGGCCTTCTACCGCCTTCTGCCCCCAGACCGCGGCAACACCACGCAAGGAGCCGTTGAAGGCAGTGTCATCGCCTGGGGCGATTCGCGACTCGGGCAGACCTCCGTGCCGAGAGGATTGGGCAACCTTCTGCAGATCAGCGCGGGCACCTGGCATACGCTGGCGTTGCGCACCAACGGCACCGTCGTCGCCTGGGGTGACTCGACCGATGGCAAAGCATCGGTTCCTCAAAGCCTGAGCAACATCATCGCCGTCGCCGCGGGCGGCAACCACTCGCTGGCCCTCGATGCCGAGGGGCGTATCATCGGCTGGGGACGCGACAACTCCGGGCAGGCGACCCCGCCGCGGTTCCCGGCTCCGGCGACCGCGATCGCCGCCGGCGGAGACTACAGCCTGGCGCTGCTCGCCGACGGAACGGTCCAAGCCTGGGGCACCAACTACAACGGGCAACTGGATGTGCCCGTCGGACTCAGGAACGTCCGCGCAATCGCCGCCGGCTGGAGCCATGCGGTCGCCCTCAAAGGCGACGGCACCGTGGCCTGCTGGGGCGATGATCGCGCGGGCCAATGCCGGGTGCCTTCGACCTTGAGGAACGTCGTCGCCATCACGGCCGGGGATTCTCACACGGTGGCACTGCGGGCCGATGGCACGCTTGTCGCCTGGGGCGCGGATGGGGACGGACAACTGAGGATCCCGGCCGGACTCGACCGAGTGATCCACATCGAGGCCGGCTACAACCACACGGTGGCCCTCCGTGATTCCGGAGAACTCGTCTCCTGGGGCGGCGATTCCGGGGGGGGCCTGAGGGTTCCGGAGTCCGCCACCGGGGTCCTGCTCGTTTCCGCGGGTGGGTTTCACACCGTGGCCGCCCTGCAAACGCGGGATACCGACGCCGACGGACTGGACGACCGCTACGAGTCGGCCATCGGCACCTCGCCCGTCGCCGCCGACACCGACGGAGACGGACTGACCGATCCTGAGGAACTCCGCTTCGGCTACAACCCGCTCAGGCCGACCGAGGCCGCGGATGGAACGGTGATCCTCGCACCGGCACTGCACCTCACGCGATTCACCCTCGGCACTCGGACCTATCGTCTTCAAAGCTCGACCAATCTCACCGACTGGATCGATCTCGGGAATCCCATCAGGAACGTCAACGGTTACGGGACGGTCGACCTCGAAGTACCCGAAGAAAACAGGTTCTTCCGAATCGTCAGCCCTTGAAACGGCGCCACGGGATACCTCAGGTCCGTATCGCCCCAGGGGGATCCGACCCTCGGGAGAATCCGACTTCGCGGCGCACGACACTTGGTCGTCACCCCAGGGCCGATCATCCTCCAAAATCTCCCGTCCGTCGCGGAAGGCTCCCCAGCCGACCCTCGGCCGGGCACGCTGTGAGCACCTCGGGCCCCTGGCCTGAGGATCAAACGCATGCAGAGAGGAAATCCCGTGACGACACCCGCCCCCCTTGCCTCCAGCACTCGATGGTCGACAGCCCGCGATCTCTGGAACCGACTCCAACGGGTCGGAGTGCGCGGCTTCCATGGCTACGCCACCTGGCTGACTCGCCTGAGTTGGTGGCGGTTTTTCCTGTTGTCCTTCCTGCTCCTGATCATCGCGTCAATCCTGGGGGAGCTTCCACCGTTCAGTTGGACGATCGGGAAACCAGCAGGCAAGAAGACGGGGCCAACGTTGGCGCGGCAGTCCCATCCCCGCCCGTCGCCCCCGCCGTCACCCGTCAAACCCAATCCGCCTGACGGTGGCCCGGGGGAAGGCGATTCCGAAGACCTGGAAAAAACACTGGCTGAGGTCAAATCAGCCCTGGAGGAGGTCCAGGCGGGATTGGATTCCAAGAACATCCCGAAGGGACTCATCGACGTCCAATTCGACAGAGACGATCAGGATGGGACCGAGGACGAGGACGAGGACACACACGAGCCCGCAACGCTTGGCGACCACCTCCCGAACCTGGCCCTGCTGCTGATCTTCTGCTCGATCCCTCTGAAGATCGCATATCAAGGGCGGCAACGCGCCGAGGCCACCGCGGCCAGGGCTGTCCAGGAGGCCGAGAACGAGGCCCTGCGCCGCCAGGTGACCGAGGCCCGGCTCGCGGCGATGCAGGCGCAGGTCGAGCCGCATTTCCTCTTCAACACCCTCGGCAGCATCGAGCACCTCATCGAGACCGACCCGTCGCGGGCGGCCCGCATGCAGCGCAGCCTCATCACCTTCCTGCGGGAGGCGATGCCCACCCTCCGCGAGACCCAGGCGCCGCAGGTCCGGGACCTCGGGTGCGAGCTCGCCATCATCGTCCCCTACCTGGAGCTCCTGAAGATGCGCATGGAAGAGCGACTCCGGACGGAGATCCGGGTGCCCCAGGGGCTCATGTCCGCGGAGTTCCCGCCGATGATGCTTCAGAGCCTTGTGGAGAACGCGATCCGACATGGACTGGAACCCCGCCCGGAGGGAGGTCTCGTCACCGTCGACGCGGCCGTGGTGGATGGTCGCCTCACGGTGTCGGTCAGCGACACCGGCGTGGGCTTCGGGAACTCCCACAACTCGGGAAGCGGCGTGGGTCTCACCAACATCCGCGAACGCCTTCGGCTTCTGTATGGCGACCAGGCCCGGCTTCGCACGGCTTCTCCGGCCTCGGGTGGCACACTCGTGACCATCGAAATCCCCTACCGATCCCGGAGCAGCGATCGGACGTCCGGCGCGCCCCACATCAATCCAAGCCCGATCCATGAATCCAGAACGGCCTGAAACCTCTGTGGGCATCGTGCGAGCCGTCGTGGCTGACGACGAGCGCCTGATGCGGGAGCACCTCCGAAACCGATTGGAAGAGGTGTGCCCGGGGATCGACATCATCGAGGCCCGCAATGGCCGCGAAGCCGTGGACCTCACCCGTGAACACGCCCCCGACGTCGTGTTCCTCGACATCCGCATGCCGGGGCTGACCGGCATCGAAGCGGCCCGCGAGATCTCCCAGTTGCCCACGTTCGAGGACCGCGGGAATGGGCAAGACGACTGGCCTGGATGCGAGATCGTCTTCGTCACGGCCCATGACCAGTACGCCATCGACGCCTTCGAGCACGGAGCCATCGACTACCTGCTCAAGCCGGCCGAGCGGGAACGTCTGGACCGGGCCCTGGTGCGGGTCCGGAACCGGATCCTGCAGCGCAAGATGGCTCGGGCACGGACGCCCGACACACCATGTCCGGCCTCGGAAAGCGGGCCGCTGCAGCCCGGGAATCCGCCGGATCAGCCCCTGGCCATCCATACTCCCGCGCTTCAGGGGCTTCTGCAGAAGCTGGCCGGCGAACTGCACCTGTCTACCCGGCCCAGGCTCCGGTGGATCCAGGCCTCGACAGGCAACGGATTGCAACTCGTCCCGGTGGAGGAAGTGCTCTTCTTCATGGCCGACGAGAAGTACACGCGGGTTCGAACCGCCACGCAGGAGGTCCTGATCCGGAAGCCCATCAAGGAACTGATCGAGGAACTGGACAGCGATGTCTTCTGGCAGATCCACCGGAGCACGATCGTCAACCTGCGGGCCATCGCCCGGATCGTGCGCGACTCCGATGGACGACCGAGGATCCGGCTCCGGAATTGCGAGGAGACCCTGGAGGTCAGCCGCAGCCATGGCGGATTGTTCCGGGGCATGTAGCACCGGGCGCCGTGAGCCGGAGTGGTTGGCCTGCGGAGACTCCGGCCAGAAACCGCTTCGCAGGAGTCCCCCCAGGCCACCTAGGGTTCGAGGTCGAGGAAGAACTCGCTGTGTCCGTCGATCTCGAAGTGCTCGACCACCAACTCGACCGAACCCGACTCCGAGGTTTCGAACGCCGCCTCGTCCCGCTCCGGCCCGTGCCAAGTCCAGTTCTCCAGCACCACGGCGCCATTGACCTGGATGCGCACCCCGTCATCGCTGCGGGTGACCAGCTTCCAGCGGC
>CAYLTF010000128.1:0-9570 GCA_964386625.1 uncultured Akkermansia sp.
GGGGGCCTGTAGTCAACCGCATCCCGACCACGACCAACCTCACCGACCGATGGCCACGATCGGCAGGGGGCGCTGGGCGGAATCGTTGGATGCGACTCGCGAATCGGGAACCCCATGCTGAACCGGAAAACGTTTTTCATTCGAGAACATGTCGGGCTGATGAAGCTCGCGAACACCTACGACATCCTGGACCCGGAGGGCGAAGGGCAGTTGGGGATCGCCCAGGAACGGCCGGGCGGGCTCGTGCACGTGCTGCGGCTCCTCGTGAGCAAGCAACATCTCCCCACCAAGGTGTTCGTGTACGAGGGGAACGACCCCAAGGACGAGAGCAAGCTGCTCTTCTCCATCCAGCGCGGGTTCACGTTGTTCCGATCCAAGGTCCGGATCTGTGACGCCCAGGGCCAGGTCATCGGAGGGTTGAGGAGCAAGCTGTTCTCGCTGGGCGGGGCCTTCCGGGTGTTCGACAGCGCGGGCCAACAGATCGCGATGGTCCAGGGAGACTGGAAGGGATGGAACTTCCGGTTGCTCGACAATGCCGAGAACGAGATCGGGACCATCACCAAGAAGTGGGCGGGGCTCGGCAAGGAGCTGTTCACCTCCGCCGACAACTACATCATCGCCCTCGCCCAAGAACCAAAGCCGTCGGAAGCCATCCTGCTCCTCGCGGCCGGCCTGGCCGTGGATACGGTCTACAAGGAGAACTAGTTCACCCCACCGGCCCACCGGTCTGCGATCACGGTCGAAGTCACCACCGGACACGGGCCATGGGAACCCAGGAAACACCCATGATCGAGGATCTGATTTTCGCCAGCGCCCTCTACACCAGTGCGCGGCGACGCGCCACCGACGCCGGTGCAACGGCAACGCAGACGGCCAACGATGCCCGCCGGCAAGGCGAGCTGCTGCAGTGCGACGTGGAGAAGCTCTTCATGCTCACCGAGGCGCTCTGGACGATCCTCAAGGAAAAGCACGGCTACACCGACGCGGACCTCGTGAGGCGGGTCAACGAGATCGACCTGCGGGACGGGAAGCTCGACGGAAAGGTGGCCACCGAGAAGGTCCAACCCGACTGCACTCACTGTGGCCGCAAGCTCATCGGCAAGCGCCCGGTGTGCCTGTACTGCGGCGGCGAGGTCCACCCTGTCGACCCCGAGCCCTTCCGTCGCTGAAGCCGTTCGACCCGGAGGCTGCGGATCATCGGGCCTCTCCGTGCGACTTCGATCCACCCGTCGGAGACGATCTGCTGATCGCGCACCTCAGGGACCACTCCTGAGGAACGACGAGCGATCCGCCCTCAGATTCCCACCCCGGTGGGAGTGATAGGAACCGCCCCCATCAACCGGGATCTCGGCCGAGGCCGTTTGAGGGCGACGAGGAGTTTTCGGCAGGGACAAGGCGGAGCGGTGGTCGTGCACCCTCTGCGGTACTCGCCCCCCGATCCAACACGGTCGCTGCCGAAAAGGCCCGCGCCCTCAGACGGCCTGAGCGGCGGCATAGCCGCTGGCCCAAGCCCACTGGAAGTTGTAGCCGCCGAGCCAGCCGGTCACATCCACCACCTCACCGATGAAGAACAACCCCTTCACCTCCCGGCACTCCATGGTCTTGGACGACAGCGCTGAGGTGTCCACGCCGCCCACCGTCACCTCGGCCTTCGGATACCCTTCGTCGCCGTCCGGTTGGAGTTCCCAGCCCGAGAGCTGCGTCGCGAGCGTATCGATCTCCCGCTGCGGCAATTGAGCCAAGGGCCGCGGAGCCGCGTTCGGCCCCAGCCACGCCTGGACGAAGCGCTCCGGCAGCACCTGGCGCAGCGCCCATTTCAGATCCTTGCCGCCCGTCCGGTGCGACATCAGGAACGCCTTCGCATCGACCCCGGGCAGCAAATTGATGCGGAACGATTCGCGCGGCTTGAGCACGCTCGAGATCTGCAGGATCGACGGGCCACTGAGACCCCGGTGCGTGAACAGCGCGTTCTCGCGAAAGCGCGGCCGATCGGCGCTCGCCCAGGTCTCGACATCGATCGACAGGCCGCTCAACGCCGTGAACGCCGAGTAGCGGGTCGTCGGCAACGTCAGCGGCACCAACCCCGGACGCGGCTCCACCAGCGGCACCCCGAATTGCCGGGCGATGTGGTATCCCCAGGGCGTCGCCCCCAGCTTCGGGAACGACAACCCCCCGGTGGCGATCACCAGCGACTCGGCCGTGCGCTCGCCCTGCGAAGTGCGGATCCGCCACCCGCCCTCCGGCAACCGCTCCACGCCCTCCACCTTGCAGTTCACCGTGATCCGTACCCCGGCATCCCCGCATTCCTGCTCCAGCATTTGCAGGATCTGCTTCGAACTCTGGTCGCAGAACAACTGCCCCAGCTTCTTCTCATGCCAGGCGATCCCGTGACGCTCCACCAGCGCCAGGAAGTCCGCCGGCGTGAACCGGGCCATCGACGACTTCAGGAAATGCGGACTGCCCGAGGTGACGTAGTTGGCCACCGTCGCGCCGATGTTGGTGAAATTGCAGCGCCCGCCGCCGGAGATCAGGATCTTGTTGCCCGGCCGCGGATTGTGCTCCAGCACCTCCACCCGCCGCCCGCGCAGTCCGGCCGACCGGGCGCAGAACAGCCCCGCCGCGCCCCCGCCGACCACCACCACATCCCAGTGTTCGCTCATTGCATGGATCGGCGGATTGCGCCGAACCCCGATGGAAGCCCAACGCGGCCCACGAAGGCGAACCCGGAGTTCGCGCCCCACCACCCGACCAGCACCGGCACGTCCCCACCCATCTCAGAAAAGCCCCAACCCCCTTGGTATAAACGTGTGGGACC
The DNA here is from genome assembly GCA_964386625.1 of uncultured Akkermansia sp. Taxonomy (GTDB): domain Bacteria; phylum Verrucomicrobiota; class Verrucomicrobiia; order Limisphaerales; family UBA9464; genus SXXZ01. The sequence goes on from CAYLTF010000128.1 coordinate 2,816, forward strand.
GCCCCCTTTTGCGAGCTTCCTGCGGGCGCAGGACCGATCCCCGCGGAGCCCCCGGCACTGGCCGGGCCCCAGCGGCGGCGGGACCCGTCCGGAGCGAGCACTGGAAGCGAACACCCTGTCCCTTCGCGCGCAGCGCGAATGCATCGCCTCCCGTTGAGCTTACCTGCGAGCACCGGATGGGTCCCGCCGAGCCCTCGCCGCACACCCCGCGCGCCAGCTCTGGCATGCCCGCCAATCCCAGACCAGACTCGCCCATTGGTGTAAACGTGTGGGGCCGACCCCTTTTGAGGTTGAGGTAATTCGCTTGAGAAACGCGACGCACACCCGCTAATCGCAGGACGGTGCGCCGCTTCCGAATCCTGCTCCTCATCCTCATGGCGTGGACCGCCGGCGGAGTGCGCACCGGCGGGGCGAGCCCTGCCCCGACAGCCTCGACGCCCCGGGCACCCGCCGTCCCCCAAGTCCTGCGGTGGGCCAATGACGCCGAGGGCGGAGCGCCATACATCTTCCATCCTCCAGACCAACCCGACCAACTCGTCGGCTTCGAAGTCGAACTCGCCCAGGCCTTGTGCGAACGCCTCGGATGCCAGTCCCGCTTCGTCCAATACAACTGGGCCAACCTCATCCCCGGCCTCCGCCAAGGCGGCAATTTCGACATCGTCATCGCGGCCCTCGAGCGCACGCCCGAGAACCTCGCCCAGGTCGCCATGAGCCGGCCGTACTTCACCTTCGGGCAACAACTCGTCACCCGCGCCCAAGACACCGGCATCCAAACCCTCGCGGACCTGCAAGGGCGCCGCATCGGCGTGCTGGCCTCCACGCTCTCGCACCGACTGGCCACCCGGCAGCCCGGCCTCGACGTGCGCGTGTACGACGAGAACGTGAACTACTTCCGCGATCTCGAACTCGGCCGCCTCGACGCCGTGCTCACCGACTCGCCGATCGCCGAGGTCCATCTCAAAGACCATCCGCGACTCCGCCGGGCCGGGCCAACCTTCGCACCCTCGCATTACGCGATCGCGGTACCGCTCGGGGCCACCGCCTTGCTGGCCCGTATCAACGAGACGCTCGGACGCCTGATCGCTGACGGCACGGTCCAGAGCATCTACAGTCGGTATGGTCTCTGGGATGCGGCCCAAGAGGGCCTGGCCACCTGGAAACCGGGAACCGACGCACCGAGCCCGGCCACCGGATCACCCACCGCGATCGCGGCCGATCGAACCCCCGCCAACTCCGGATCCACGGCCGGAACCGGAACCGAGACCGGGACTCCGAGGCCCAAGGCCGGCCTCGCATCGAGCTTCCGCTACCTGCCCATCCTGCTCGAGGCGGCCATCACCACCCTGTGGGTCACCCTCGCCTCCATGACCCTGGCCATGGCCTGCGGACTCGGCCTGGCCCTGGCCCGATGCTACGGCTCCCCGTTCCTGCGCCGGACGGCCCTCGTGTACATCGAGGTGTTCCGGGGCACACCGCTGCTGCTGCAATTGTACTTCATCTACTTCGGCCTGGCGCAGGCGCTGGGGTGGACTCTGCCAGCCGGGGCCGCCGCCGTGCTGACCCTCGGCCTCAACTACGCCGCCAACGAGGCCGAGAACCTCCGGGCCGGGCTCGAGGCCGTCCCCCGCGGGCAAACCGAGGCTGCCATGGCCCTCGGCTTGTCGCCGGCCCTGACCCTGCGGCGCGTGCTCCTGCCGCAGGCGCTCCGCATCAGCCTCCCGGGCATCACCAACGACCTCATCGCCCTCTTCAAAGACTCCTCCATCGTCTCGGTCATCGGCCTCGTGGAACTCACCAAGGAGTTCCTCATCCGCTCGCTGGATGCGGGCGACTACATCGGACTCGGCCTGATCACCGCCGCCATCTACCTGGTCATGGGCCATGCCGCCTCGGCCGCGGCCCGGGCCCTGGAACGGAGGCTGCGGACATGATCGAGATCGTCGGACTGCGGAAACGCTTCGGCTCCGTGACCGTGCTCGACGGCATCGACCACCGGCAGGCGGCCGGCGAAGTCGTGGCCCTCCTCGGCCCGAGCGGTTGCGGCAAGAGCACGCTGCTGCGATGCCTCAACTGGCTCGAGACCCCCGACGCGGGATCCCTGCGCCTTGGCGACGTGCGTATCGAGGCCGGGACCGCCCAAGCCGCCGACCGCGCCTTGCGGCAGCGACTGCGCCGGCGCACCGGGATGATCTTCCAGCAATTCAACCTCTTCCCGCACCGGACGGCTCTCGAGAACGTGATGGAAGCTCCGCTCCATGTGGACCGGGTGCCCGTGGCCGAGGCGCGGGAGCAGGCGATGGAATTGCTGTCGAAGGTGGGGCTGTCTGACCGCGCCCATCACCGGCCGTCCCAACTGTCGGGCGGGCAGCAGCAACGCGTGGCCATCGCCCGGGCCCTGGCGATGAAACCGCAGGTCCTCCTTTGCGACGAACCCACCAGCGCCCTCGACCCGGAACTGCGCGGCGAGGTGCTGTCGGTGCTGGGCCGGCTGGCCGGTGAAGGCATGACCCTGCTGCTCGTCACCCACGAACTGGGCTTCGCGCGCGACATCGCCCACCGGGTGGCCTTCCTCGACGGCGGCCGCGTGGTGGCCACCGGCCCGACCCGGGCGATGCTCGATGAGCCCGAGCATCCGCGCCTGCGGGAGTTTCTGGGGCGGGGCCGCAAGCCCGGGATCGCCTGAGGGGCAACGGATGCGGGCCTGGCGGGGTAGCCCGCTCGAGCCTCAGGCCCGGTCAGACCTTCGGAGCCGTGATCATCGCCAAGCGGCCATCCTGGCAGCCGGCCACGACCCGGGCATCTCCCGGCAACCAACCCAGGGCCGTGACCGCGGCCGACAATGCGGTGGCGCGCAACGGCTGCGACGACTTGCCCGCGTTCCAGAACAGCACCTTGCCTTCCTGGCAGCCGCTGGCCAGCAGATGGCCGGCTTTCTGATAGGAGAGGCAGGAGACCCGGGCCGGATGCCCCTCGAGGATGCGTGGCGTGGAGCCGGCCGGCCCCTTGCCGCTGCAGTCCCACACCATGGGCTCCTGGCCGCCGTCGGTGGCGAGGTAGCGACCGGAATGGTGCCAGGCGAGGCTGCGCACCTTGGCGGCATAGCCCGACATGGCCAACTCCTCACCTTCACGGAAGGGCTGCGGCCAGATTTGCACGCTGTTCTCCTGAGTGCCGGCGACGACCCAACGGCCATCCGGAGAGATCGCCAGCGACACCAGGCTGGTCTTCCAGGGCAACTCGGCGGTGACGCGCCCGCTCTCCGCGTCGTACACGCTCACCCCGCCATAGCAGGCTGCGGCCAGCGACCGTCCGTCGGCCGACCAGGCCAGCCCGGCGACGGTGCTGCGATGGCCGCCCAGCGTGTGGGTCCAACCCTTCCCGCCCGGACGACCGATGCACACGGTCTTGCCGGAGGCGGCCGCGAGGCGGTCTCCGACGGGCGAGGCGACCAACTGCTCGACCCAGGCCGAGGGCATGGGCAGCGACTCGGCCTGCGTTCCGGTGGCCGGATCCCAGAGACGGACCTGACCATCCTGGCCCGCCGTGGCGAACGCAGCGCTGGCGCCCCCCCAGGCGAGGCGGAAGCCCCCGCCGTCGTGGGCCTGGAAGGAGTGGAGGCGACGCCCGGAGGAGGCCTCGACCACCCAGGCCGTTCCCTCGGTGCCCAGGACCGCGATGAGGCTCCCATCCGGTGAGCCCCCCAGGGCGGCGATGGGTTCGTTGAGATCGAGGACCCAGTCGGCGGGTCGGAGCGGAGCGTTCATCTCGAGGTCGTTGCAGCAGGCGCGGTGGGAGGGGCGGCGTTCAGGCCAGGCAGCGACGGAAGCCCGCGTTCAGCGCCTCGCGGTCGAGGTTGCGACCGATGAAGACCAACTGGCTCTTGCGCTCGAGGGCGTCTTTCCACGGGCGGTCGGGCTTGCCCTCGAAGAGCATGTGGACGCCCTGGAACACGAAGCGATTGGCCTGCCCCTTGATGTTGAGGATGCCCTTCATGCGGAAGATGTCCTGACCCTTGGTCTGGAGCAGTTCGCTGAGCCAGGCGTTGAGCTTCTTGGCGTCGAGTTCGCGGCGCTCCTCGATGCCCACGCTGGAGACGGTCTCGTCGTGGGTGTGGTCGTGCCCGTGGCCGCCGTGCTCGTGCACATGCGTGGGCTCGACGGTCTTGCCGTCGCGCTCGATGCGCCCCTTGAACTCATCCAACCCGTGCTGGGTGAAGAGGGCGTAATTGCCGTGGGCGGGGATGCGCAGGGTGGCCGTGATGCCGTCTTCGCCGAGGATGAGTTTGTAGAGGGTCTTGCCGGGCTTGATCACCCCGCCCATGCGGACAGCCGTGCCGATGCCCTGGAAGACGCCCTCGGCGATCTCCTCGGCATGGTGCAGCGCGTCGTGCAGCCCGCCCCCGCAGTGACCACCGTGGTCATGGTCATGGTCATGGTCATGCCCGTGCCCATGATCGTGCCCATGGCCGTGATCGTGATCGTGATCATGGCAATGACCGTGGTCGGCGGCGTGGGTGTCCAACTGGAGGAGCACCGCCCCCATGACGGCATCGGGACCGGCGTCGAGGCGCAGCGTGTAATCGCCGGCGTCGAGATGCAGGGTGCCGCTCCACTCGAAGGGCAGCGACTTCTCCAGGAAATCCCCGTCGAGCGAGAGCTTGTGGTTCAGGTCGAAGGCGTGCAGGTGGATGACCTGGTCGACCGAGAGGTTGGACTGCTGGGCGTGGAGGATCTTGGCGACCGGGTTGACGGCGCGGACCTGGCGCTCGAGGTGGGCCAACTCGTCGGCGGTCACGAGGTCGGTCTTGTTGAGCACGATGCGGTCGGCGAAGGCGATCTGCTCCTTGGCCTCGGGGGCGTCATGGAGGTGCAGGGAGATGTGCTTGGCGTCGACCAGGGTGACGATGCCGTCGAGGCGGAAGCTCTCCTTGATCTCCTCGTCGCTGAAGAAGGTCTGGGCGACCGGGCCGGGATCGGCGAGGCCGGTGGTCTCGACCAGCACGTAGTCGAACTTGTTCCGGCGCTTCATGAGCTGGCCGAGGATCCGGATGAGGTCGCCACGGACGGTGCAGCAGAGGCACCCGTTGTTCATCTCGAAGATCTCTTCGTCGGCCTGGATGACCAGTTCGTTGTCGATGCCGATCTCGCCAAACTCGTTCTCGATCACGGCGATGCGCTTGCCGTGGTTGGCGGTCAGGATGCGGTTCAGGAGCGTCGTCTTGCCGGCGCCGAGGAAGCCGGTGAGGACGGTCACCGGGATGCGCGTGTCGTTGTGTTCGGCCATATAGAGTGACACTACCTTGCTGGAAGGTTCTCCCTATGGCAAATGCGGCGGTGGGCCCGTGGCTCGTGCTGATGCCTGTGTCGGCGGACCCGCATGCGGAGGTGGGATCGGATTCCCGATCCCGACGACGACCCCGGATGCGGAACATCCGGGGTCACCGCCTCGCGCTCACTTGCCCGGGGGCTTCGGCGGCAGCAGGCCGAGGATGTCCTGCTGCTTGAGGTACCACTCACGCAGGGTGCGCGAGAGCATGGAGTCCTTGAAGTCCTTGAAGTTGGCGATGTTCAGGGCTCCCTCGATCTCGTCCTTGAGGGCCTTGTTGAGATCGCCCTTGGCGTCGGTGGCCCAGCCGCGGTAGGTGCCGGTCTTGTCGTTGAGCATCTTGGCGGCGGCCATGCGGACCTCGGGCTCGTAGCGGAAGTCGACGACCTCCACGAGGCTCTTGTCGACCTTGCCCTTGAGGCGCTTGGTGTCGTCCTTGGCGGTGAGCACCAGGCGGGCGGTGTCGATGATGCGCTGCTCGAGCTTGGCGGTGATGTCGCCGTCCTCGAGGCTCTCCTGGGCGACGACGCCGAGATCGCGCGGGGCGTTCTCGAGCCGGGCGCAGACCTGCTTGACCAACTCCTTCTCGAATTCGCGGAAGAACTTCTCGCCCCGCTTGAGGATCAGCTCCTTCTCGGCGGCGCTGAAGGCGTATTTCTTTTCGTCCAGGCCGACGAAGTTGGTGTAGGCAGGAGCCTCCAGCAGCTTGCGCAGGCGGGCCATGAGGTTGGCCTCGCTGACCTTGTCGGCCGTCGGCATGCCCTTGGGCGGATCCTTGAGCTCCAGCTTCAGGTCGAGGGGCAGGAAGCTGAACAGGGCGCGATCCACGCCGCCGATGCGCTCGACCTGGTCGTTCAGGTCCTTCCAGTGGGCCTTGGCGCGGTCCTTCTGGTTCAGTTCCCCGATGAAGTCGAACTGGTTCTCCACCCGCAGCGAGCGGGCCGAGGAACGGAACCACGAGAGCATGGTGGCGAAGTGGTTGGCGGTCTGGGCCGCATAGCGGGCGGGCGAGAGATTCACCTCGGCGATGGGCGTGGCGTCGCGCGGGTCGCGGGGTGCCTTGGCCGCGATGAAGGTCTCGATGAGGCTGTTGGGAAGCAGCCGGATGTCGTCGGCCAACTGCGAGTAGGCCCCGACCACGGGTTCGACGCCTTCGTCGAAGCGCTGGAGGTCGCCATAGGTGCCGACCAGCTCGTCGGAGCCGAAGAGCATCTTCTTGTCGCGCGGCTCCTGGCTGCCGAAGTAGCCCCACTGGATGGTGGCCTTGTCATGCGGCAGCGGCTCCTTGCGGGTGCGGATGAACCACCCGACCTGCACGGCCGACTTGAAGACCGTGTACTCCATGATCGACGACGACGCGAAGTGGTTGGTGTAGGCGTCGAGGCTCTGGCCGGTGACGTAGGCCTGGAACCACTCGTCGATCTGCTGGC
>CAYLTF010000129.1:0-9390 GCA_964386625.1 uncultured Akkermansia sp.
ATCCTGTCAGGTCATGGGCTGCATCAGGTCGGGGGTTTCGCCCGGAGGCCTCCGGTGTAGTGGGTCCTCAGCCTCTGTCGGGCGTTGCCTTCCGACGGGCCTGATCGGTTGGATGCTGGGCCCCAGCTGCATCCACGGTCCCGATGGGCTTTGGAACCCATCCGCACAAGGTTTGGTCGTAGGCCAGCGTTCGATCGTTCGAAACGATGGGTGACAAACCGGGAAGTGGGCTCCGGTGGTGGGCTCGATCTCTGGGGGGTGAACCCTCCATTCTCCGGGGGCACTCGGGATTCCACATCGATGAATCAAACTGGTCGACGGATTCCGTTGATCCTCGAAGGGAGGTTGGGTTGGTCGTTCCAACGGGGTTTTCTCTCGGAGACCTCTGGCGGGCCACACCTGTCAGAGGCACGCCAACGCTTCTTAAAGAAGGGAAATCAGCCATGACCCGACCTGACGGATGGCGACACTCCCAGATGGAATTCTTACCCCCCCCGGCAATTCCTCCGCACCGTTCAACGCCTCCGCGAAGGACCGAAAAAGTAACCTTTGCCCACTCTGGCCCCCAGGGTCTTGCGCCCAGTGGCCGGCCCGAGTTTGTCTTCATCGAAGAGGGCGGTGTAGGTGTAGGGGAAATCCGGAAGTTTGACCCGCTCCACCTTCTTGCCGATGTAGCGCTCGATCGAGGCGACTTGGGCAGCCTCGCCTGCACAGAAAAGAGTCAAAGCATCTCCCGAACTCATCGCGCGACCCGTGCGGCCGATGCGATGGACGTAGTCTTCCGGGTGCTCCGGCACGTTGTAATTGATGACGTGGGAGACGTCGGCGATGTCGAGACCTCGGGCAGCGATGTCGGTGGCCACGAGCACTTCGTATCGACCACTCTTGAAACCTTCCAACGCCTGTTCCCGCTCCTTCTGCGATCGGTCGGAGTGGATCACCGCGGCCTTGTGGTTGTTCCGCCGGAGCAGGGCATCCACAGTGTCCGCATCGCGGCGAGTCCGGCAGAAGACGATCGCGCTGTCCCAATGGACCCGTTCCAAGAGCGAAACCAGCAAGGCCGGTTTCTGAAGTTCAGCGACGGGATAGAGGACGTGCTTGACGGTATCCGCGACCGAACGCCGAGCACCGATCTCGATGGTGACCGGGTCCCGCATCGCCCAGGTGATGAGTGTTTCGATCGCCGGAGGAATGGTTGCCGAAAACAAAGAGCTCTGACGGTCTTTGCCGCACTTGAGAACGATGCGGCGGACGTCCGGCAGGAATCCCATGTCGAGCATCCGGTCGGCCTCGTCTAGGACGAGGAATTTCACCCCGTCCAACCGCACGGCGCCTTCACCGAGGTGATCGAGAAGCCGTCCCGGCGTGGCCACGATGACATCCATGCCGCGCTTCAGGTCGTCACGTTGCTTGCCATAGCCGACTCCGCCGTAGATCAGGCCGATCCGCAGATTGGTGAATTTCGCGAATTTCTCGAAGTTTTCGTAGGTCTGGACAGCCAGTTCACGGGTGGGTTCCAGCACCAGGCACCTCGGTCCCGGAGCGTGGTTCCCCAATCGGCTGAGGATCGGCAGCGCGAACGCGGCGGTCTTGCCCGTGCCGGTCTGGGCCGAACCAATGACATCCCGTCCCTCGAGGATCCGGGGGATCGCCCCGGCTTGGATCGGGGTCGGCTCCTTGTAACCGAGCTCTGCGACGGCATCGATCATCGCCGGTTGCAGCCCCAGTTCAGAAAATAGCATGAGGAAATCTACCGTTCCTTCATTGCCGGCGGAAGACGGAACTTCTGCGGCGGTCAACCCCGGGTTTTGACCGGTTCCCGGTCGCCTGGGATCACGAGCCGGGCTCGATGGAGCGGGGCATCGAGCGGAAAGTCGGTGATGCCCGATGGCGGCCTCCCCGTCGGATGGCCGATGCGCACGGGCCCGGCAGCGGAGGTGTGCGGTGGTGGACTTCTCCATCGCTCTGGGGTCGATGCGATCGATCGCTCCGAGTCAGATTCCAACAGCGAAAAGCCCACGTCGGATGTGCTTTCTGCCGCGAGGCCCAAAAGCCCCGAGGATAGAACGGTTCGACTCCCTCCACAGGTTTCTCCCCGGAGCTCCCAGTCATGCCTCGGTTCCGTGAACCCGACCGAGGCTCGTTTTCCTCCGATCCCTGTCAAAAAGGTTTAAAATACCAAAAACAGAATGTAAAAAAGAACTTAAACCTCGCCGATGAATCCGAAAAATGATGACAACCCGTTGTTTGAAACTCGGAAAAGTCTGCTGTTGCGCCTGAAGGATCATCAGGATCAGCAGGGTTGGCTGGAGTTCTTCGACACCTATTGGAGGATGATTTATGCCTTTTGCCTGAAAGCGGGGCTTTCCGAGGAGGAATCCGAGGATGTGGTTCAAGACACGATGGTCTCGGTGGCCAGGCAAATGCCCGAATTCCAATACGATCCTGCCAAGGGACGATTCAAGGCGTGGCTTCTGACTCTGGTGAGACGGCGGATCGTGGACCAGCACCGGCGGGAATCGAGATGGAACCGGATCGTATCGAAATCCCGCCCCATTGAATCATCCACCGGCACCGAGACCTTCGACCCTGCGGACCCCAAACGCCCCGACCTGGAATCATTGTGGGATTCCGAGTGGGAAGGGAATCTGATCCACCGAGCCCTCAAGCAGGTCCGGCAGCAGGTCTCTGAAAAACAATATCTGATGTATGAGATGCACGTCCTCAGGGAGGTCCCGATCTCAACGGTCGTATCCAACCTGCAAACCTCGGCGATGTCGGTGTACATGGCCAAACATCGGGTGGGCAAACTCTTGAGGGCCGAGTTGGGCAAGCTCAGGCAGATGGAGGAATCGGAGTAGATCCCATGGGGCGGGCCGATGGTCATCCGGAGATTCCGGTGGTTCCCGATCACCAACTGGTCGAGGTGATCGGCTCCGGGGCGTATGGGGATGTCTGGTTGGGGCGAACCGTCCTGGGCACGGCCCGCGCCATCAAGGTGATCCGGCGCTCGTCCTTCGAGAGCGATCAACCCTTCTTGCGCGAGTTCGAGGGAATCCGTCGCTACGAGCCGATTTCCCGAGGCTCGCCCAGCCTGGTGCCGATCCTCCAGGTCGGCCGAGATGAAGAGGCGGGGTTCTTCTATTCGGTGATGGAACTGGCCGACCCGGTGGAGCCGGCGCGCACATCCGAGATCGAGGCGCCGGGTCCAGGATTCGGGAACGCGCTACCCCGACCTGTCCCGGATCGCTATCGGGCGCGCACCCTCCGCACCGACCTGACCGGTCGGGAACGTTTGCCCATCGCGGAATGCGTGGAGGTCGGTCTGGCGATGGCCGATGCCTTGGAGACGTTGCACCGGGCGGGGTTGGTCCATCGCGACATCAAGCCATCCAACATCATCTACCTCCGCGGGCGAGCTTGCTTGGCCGACGTGGGCCTGGTGAGCGAGGCCCGGGAGGGTTCTAGCTGCGTGGGCACCGCAGGGTACATGGCTCCCGAGGGCCCCGGCCTCCCGGGAGCCGACCTGTACAGCCTGGGCATGGTGTTGTACGAGATCGCCACCGGCCTCCGTCTGGCCGACTACCCGTCGACGCCGCCCGACTGGAACCAACCGGGGCATGCGGTCGAGTGGGAGTTCCAGGAGATCGTCCTGCGGCTCGGGGCCCGGGACCCGAGCCGCCGCCATCAGGATGCCGCCGAATTGCGCGAAGAGCTGCTGCTGCTGCGAGGCGGACGATCGGTGCGTCAACTGAGAGCCCGCGCCCGACGCAGGCGATTCCTTCGCCGGGCCCTCGCCGGGATGTTCGCGCTGGGAGTCGTCGCCGCCATCCTCGCCGGCATGGCGAAGTCCCGACTGCGCGAGGCCCAGGCCCGCCAGAGCGAGTCCGACTCGCAGCGTGCGTCGCTGTTGTTGAGCCGCGCTCGTGACATCCTGAATGACGATGCCCCGGCCAAGCGGTCCCGGGCGTTGGTCTCGCTCAGAGAAGCCGCCTCTCTCGCCCCCGGGAGGCCGGAACTCCGGGACCTGATGGCCAGCGCGCTCCTGGTCCCGGAACTCGTGCCAGAGAAGGTCCCGTGGCGACCGCCGTCGTCGACCGTGCCCGCCGTTCCCCGACGGTGGCCCGTGGGATCGATGTCCCACACGGTGGGCCTGTTCGACCCCGAACTCCGCCGCTTGTTCCGGGCTGGTTCCGACGGGTGGATCGAAGCACTGCCCATCCGGGATTCCGGTCGGATTGAAAGGCTCCCGCCACCGGTGCCCGGGATGAACCTCGAGTTCATCAGTTCGGTCAGCCCCGAGGGCCGTTGGCTCCTGGTGCGTGATTCGGCCGAACGTCTCCACGTGGTGTCCCGATCCGACGGGCGTTCGGTGCTGCAGGTCCGCCTCGACCCGAAATACCTGGGCCGCGAGTTCACCCCGGACGGCCGTTGGCTCCTGGCCGGGCGCGCCGACGATTCCTTCGATCTGCTCCCGATCGCCCACCCGGGTCCGGCCCACCGAATCCCGGTGGGGGTTCCCCCGCACGACCTGGTGGTCAGCCCCGACGGACGTTGGGCGGCGGCGATCAACGCCACCAACCCGGTGGTGCGTTTCGCGAGTCTGGAACGGACCCGAGTCGAACGGACCCTGGAACTCCCGCCCGGTGAGACGGTCCAGGTGTTGGCTTGGAACCCCGAGGGCGACCTGGTGCAGGTCTGCTCCGAGATGCAAGTGTTCCTCGCTCGATTCGACCGACCAAAGGCACCGGTGAAGCGCTGGGTGAAGGAGGACCACGGCATCCTCGGGCTGGCCTTCTCGCCGGATTCGGCCTGGATCCTGACCAGCGGTTACAACGGACGGTCCCGGATCTGGGACTGGTCGAGCGAAACCCCGTTGGCGGAATACGCAGGGGCGGGGGCGGCGATCCAGTGGTCGCCCGACGGACGCTGGATCGCCTGGAAAGACGAATTCCAATGGGAGTTGCTCCGCTTCGACCCTCCGACCGGTTGGGCGCGGATCCCGGAGGCGCCGCCGGAATCCTCATCGGAGGCCAATGCAGGGCCGGCGGTGGTGCGGTTTCATCCGGCCGGCGATCGTTGGGCGAGCGGTTCCCATGATGGAGTTCGGCTGTATCCTGAATCCGGCCGCCGGCACGCCGCGCATTGGCCCTGCGACGACGGCATGATCCAGCACCTGTCGTTTTCTCCGGCGGGCGACCGCCTGTGGGCCCTGAGCTTCAGCAATCGTTTTTCCTTGGCCGTCGAGGGCGACCGTTCCCATCCCCGACTTCGCCTGCTTGAGCGCCAACGGTTGCCTCACCCGGGCCGCGGAGCGGTGGCTCCTTCAGGCGAGGCTTGGATCGTCTCCACCAACGGATCGTCCTGGTGCGATGCCGCGGGGCGCTGGCACCCGGTGCCATTGCCTCCGCGCAGCGTCATCGGCTCTGTCCCGACGAAAGAGGGTCCGGCAGGGCGTGTGATGGGGAGCTGGGGGATCGACGCGAGACCTGCGGTGATCTTTCCCGACGATGGGTTCCGGGTCCGTCCGCTCGAATACCCCCCGGAAGTCGCCGAGTTGGGGGAAGCCGGGGAACTGGTCTTCTGCCCGGTGTCCCGGAGGGTCTTCGGAGCCATGACCCATGGGCTCGTGGCCTGGGATCGGGATTCGGGAAAGCTGCTGTGGAAGCGCTTGCTGGACCCGGTTGGCGTCTACGGCCGGGTGGCGGTGACACCGGAGGGCCGCCGACTGGCCGTCACCCTGGGCACCCGATCGCTCCACCTGATGGATGCCGAAGACGGGGCGACGATCTCGCAGCTCCGGATGCCCGAGAAACTCCGCATCACCTCGCTGCACTGGGATTCCAGCGGACGTCGCCTGCTGGCCGCCAGCGCGGTCCATGCCACGTACCTCTGGGATTTCGATCTCCTGCGATTGGCCTTGGCGGAGCAGGGGATCGAGCCCGCGGACTTGACGCTCCCGGTCGGTCTGCCCGCGCAGCGGTGATCGTGCATGCCGCCCAGGCTTTCCGGGAGCTCGCTTGATTTTTCCGATCGTGCCCTGCTCCGTGGTCGGGGCACGGTGTGGACTCCTCTGCAGGCATCGGAAACCGCGGTCTTCCACGAGGCTGCAGTGTCACCAGACGGATCACTCCTCGGCGAAGAGCCGCAGCACGCCGTCGAGACCGCTGAAATTCAGGGCATGCGTGGCCTGCTGACGCACCACCGGCTTGGCCCGATAGGCGACGCCCATGCCGGAGGCCCCCATCATCTTGAGGTCGTTGGCTCCGTCACCCAAGGCGATGGCCCGGGATGCATCCACGCCGAGCCGGGCGGCCAGGGCGCGCAGTTCGAGCGCCTTGCGATCGGCGTCCACGATGTCTCCGAGCACCCGGCCGGTGAGGCGTCCCGAGCGGGTCTCCAAGGTGTTGGCGACCGAATGGTCGAGTCCGAGACGAGCCTGCAATCGCTCGGTGAAGAAGGTGAATCCGCCGGAGACCAGCAGGGTCTTCCAGCCGGAGTCCCGGGCGGCCTGGAGCAGGATCTCGGCCCCGGGCGAGAGGCGCAGCCGTTCTTCGTACACGGCCTCGAGCGCGGATTCCTCAAGTCCCTCCAGCAGGGCGACCCGTCGGCGGAGGGCCCCGGCGAAGTCGAGTTCCCCGCGCATGGCCGCCTCGGTGATGGCCGAGACCTGGGGCTTCACGCCGATGCGATCGGCGATCTCGTCGATGCACTCGATGGTGATGAGGGTCGAGTCCATGTCCATGACCAGCAGGCGGAAATCGGCGCGCCGCCGGTGTTCGGGCACGAAGGCGATGTCCACCCGCAGCGATTCGGCCAACTGCTGGAGCTCCGGGGCCGCGGCGACCTTGCGCCAGCGGGCGGCGTGCGCACCGGTGGTGTCGGGCGAGCGGTCGAGCCGCTGGGCGAAGGCCTCGATGGCGGCCTCGGGCAATGTCGTGGAGTGGAGGACAAGCTCGGTCATGTGCGGGCCACAGACTGGGATCTGCGACAGCGGTCTGTCATGCCGTTTTCACGGCCGGTTTCCGCGGTTGCTCCCGCGATAAAACCCGTCACGTTCACCAGGATCTGGCCGACCAGCCAGACAGACAGCGAGACCCATGCCCCTGTACGAATACGAACTGTGTGACGGCAACTGCGCGGCCTGCGGCGGCAAATTCACCCTGCGCCGCCCGATCACGGCGCCCGAGTTGACCGCCTGCCCGGCCTGCCGGAAGCCCGTGCGCAAAGTGATCTCGGGTTTCAGCACGCCGCACCATCTCAAGCCCCTGTCCACCACCGACGCCAAGAAGGCGGGGTTCACGGTCTTCAAGCGGGTCAACAAGGGCGAATACGAGCGGCAGTGACCCGGCCGCGGGTCTTGTTGCCGATCCTGTTTCGGATCGCTGGGATGGTCTTGGACCAATCCCGCTCGAAGGGCTTTCACCGGATTCTGCGGGATTGCCGCTCTTCGAGGCTCGCCGCTAGGCTCACGGGCCTGTGAGCAAGACGCCGACTGCGCCGAAGAAATCGACCTCCCGTCCCCGCCGCGTGGGACTCATCTCCCTCGGGTGCGCCAAGAACCTGGTGGATGCCGAGATCATGCTCGGGTCGTTGCTCAAGGAGGGCATCGAGATCGTCAACGACGCGTCCCAGGCCGACGCGGTCATCGTCAACACCTGCTCCTTCATCGACGCCGCCCAGGAGGAGTCGGTCGATACCATCCTGGAACACAACGCCCTGCGCGAAGCCTCGCACCGGGGCCAGGCGCTCATCGTCTCGGGCTGCATGCCGCAGCGCTATCGTGACGAATTGCCCAAGCTGATGCCCGAGGTCGATGTGTTCATGGGCATCGACCAGGTGGAGCGCGTGGGAGCGTTGGTCGACGAGGCGATCGCCAAGCGCGCCTCCCGGGTGGGTGCCGGATCCGAGGCGACGGAGGAATCCAAGGGGGCCCGCGTGAAGGGGCGCCTCAAGGAGTTGGAAAAGCAGGCGCCGGCCCACGACCACGCCGACGAGACCGCTCTCCGCGGCACCGACCGCTTCGGCAAGAGCCGCATCGCCCTGACCGCTGCTTCGCCTCAACCGGCGGCCCCGTCGGTCGATGTCACGGTGCGGCCCAACTACATCCCGCAGTTCGAGACCCCGCGGTTCCGCCTCACACCGAAGCACTTCGCCTACGTGAAGATCGCCGAGGGCTGCAACCATCCGTGCAGCTTCTGCATCATCCCCCGGATGCGTGGGTCGCACCGCAGCCGGGCCCAGGCCGACATCGTGGCCGAGGCCAAGGCGCTCATCGCCGATGGCGTCCGCGAACTGAATCTCATCTCCCAGGATTCGACCTATTACGGGCTCGACCTGCGCCCGAACCATAGCCGGGCCATCTCGTCACCGGAACGCTTCAAGGCCGCCACCGAGGCCCTGCCCGTCGATGCGACCACCCTGTGCACGTTGCTGCGCGAGTTGAATGCGCTGAAGGGCGATTTCTGGATCCGGCTCCTCTACACCCACCCGGCCCACTGGACCGACGAGCTGATCCGGACCATCGCCGAGTGCCCGAAGGTGGCCCGGTACGTGGACATGCCGCTGCAGCACATCCACGATGACATGCTGGCCCGCATGCGGCGGGAGACCTCCGGCCAGTACATCCGCGACCTCATCGCGCGCATCCGGGCGGGCATCCCGGGCATCACCCTGCGCACGACTTTCATCGTCGGATTCCCCGGCGAAAGCGCCGCCCACTTCAAGACGCTCACCGACTTCATCGAAGAGACCCGCTTCGAGCGCCTGGGCATCTTCGCCTACAGCCGCGAAGACGGCACGGTGGCCGGCAAGATGGAGAAGCAGGTCGCGCCGAAGACCCGTCAGAAGCGCCGCGAACTGGCCATGGCGGCCCAGCATCGCGTGGCGGTGGGCGTGGCCGAGGGCTTCGTCGGTCGCACGCTCAAGGTGCTGACCGAAGGCGAGGCCTCGGCGAAGGAGTTGGCCAAGGCCAACATCAGCTCGTGGGAACACGGCCTCATCCGGGGAGAAGACGCCGGTGCCTTGGCTTTGAAGGGACGCTACACCATCGCCCGGGGCGAGGCTGATGCGCCCGACATCGATGGCCGCGTGTACATCCGGGGCAAGGTGCCGGTGGGCCAGTTCTGCAAGGTCCGCATCATCGGGCACACCGACTACGACCTCATCGCCGAGCCGGCCTGAGCCGTTCCGGTCCCGTCGGGTTCCTCGGCTTGAAATCCTCGCCACGGGCTGGTTTCCCGGAACCGTCGAAGGCGGGCGCGAAGAATCGTTGGAAGAATCTGTTGCTCACCGGTACCAGTTTCTGGATGATTCGCCCGCTCGCAAGAGCGACCTGGTCGGGGCGTAGCGTAGCTTGGTAGCGCGTCTGAATGGGGTTCAGAAGGTCGT
>CAYLTF010000130.1:0-9281 GCA_964386625.1 uncultured Akkermansia sp.
GAAGGGCAATTGCTACGTCCACGTCGAATGGACCCATCAGGCCATCACCCGGATCCGCCAGCAGTTCCCCGGCGCTCCGGTCGTGGCCCATCCCGAGTGCACGCGTTCGGTCCGGATGCTGGCCGACGAGGTCTGCTCCACCGAGAAGATGGTCGCCTGGTGCCGGAAGACGCCGGCCAAAGACATCATCATCGCCACCGAGGCGGGAATGTTGCACCGCCTCCAGAAGGAATGCCCCGACAAGCATTTCATCCCGGCGCCGACCGATCGGTGTGCCTGCAACGAGTGCCGCTTCATGAAGATGAACACCCTCGAGAAGCTGCGGGACTGCATGACCACCCTCGAGCCCCAGGTCGAGTTGCCACCCGAGATCATCGAGCGCGCCCGCAAGCCGATCGAGCGCATGCTCGAGATCAGCGCCCTTCCGGTCGAGAACGCGGGCTGAGCGTCGTCTGGTGGCCGCACTTTGTTGCCAAGAGGTGTTCGGCGATGAACTCGACCCTCTCAGCGGCTCCGATTGGAATCGGCGGTGGCGATTCTTCTGGCCCGCGTAGTTTTTTGATGTCGAATCCGAGTCTTCGGTCCAACCACTCCAATCCAGCAACCAATCCGGCAACATGAAGGGCACCGTTCTCGATTTCAGCATCCCATCCAACGAGGGCGTCATCAGCGGCGATGATCAGCAACGCTATTCATTCCCCGGCTCCGAATGGCGGTCTCCGGAGCCGCCCACCCGGGGGATGCGGGTGGATTTCGACCCCAAGGGGGCCACGGCGACGGGCGTCTTTCGCGACGTCTCCGCCCCTCTGGCGGGCAGCCCGCCCGCCGCTCAGAATGGCACCAAGATCGCGGCCGGGGTTTGCGGTATCCTTCTCGGTGCCCTCGGGGTGCACAAATTCATCCTCGGGATGACCAAAGCCGGCGTGATCATGCTCCTCGTCACCGTCCTGACCTGCGGTTGGGGCGGCATCCCCATGGGCATCATCGGATTGGTTGAAGGCATTCTCTACCTGACCAAGTCCGATGAAGAGTTCAACCGGCTCTACGTGGTCGGGAAGAAAGACTGGTTCTGATTCGCAGACCGGGATCGTGCCGCTGCGCGTCGAAGGTCAGAGCGGTTGGCCGACGTGCAGGCCGTGGCGGAGGCAGTAGGCGCCGTTGACGACGTACTTGTCGGCCCAGTGCTTGAGGCCGGCGCGTTCATCCGCGGTGAGCGGACGGACCACCTTGGCCGGGGATCCCAGCACCATCGAGCCGGCCGGGATCCTCGAGCCCGGGGTGACCAGCGCGTTGGCCCCGATGAGGCACTCCTCGCCGATCACCGCGCCGTCGAGGACCGTGGCTCCCATGCCGATCAGGCAGCGGTCGCCGATGGTGCAGGCGTGCACGTTGGCCGAGTGGCCGACGGTCACATGGTCGCCCAGGATGCACGGGTGATCGTCCGAAAGGTGCAGCACGGCGTTGTCCTGGATGTTGGTTCCGCGGCCCACGACGATCCGGTTGATGTCTCCCCGCAGCACCGCCCCGTACCAGACACTGGACTGGTCGCCGAGGGTCACGTCACCCAGCACCACGGCCGTCTTGGCGAGGTAGACATCTCGCCCCAGCACGGGGCGTTGGCGCAGGTGGCGATCAAGTTGGGCGACGAGGGTTTCCATGGAACGTCGATGGGAGAGGTGTACGGGCGTATCGGGAAATCAAAGGACCGCCGCAGAGGCCTCTTGAGCCCGGTGCAGTCGAGAGTAGAGGCCCTGGACGGCCAGCAGTTCCGAATGGGTGCCGCGTTCCACGATGCGGCCGTCTTTGAGGACCGCGATCAGGTCGGCATCGCGGATCGTGCCCAGGCGGTGGGCGATCACGAAACTCGTACGGTTGCTCATCAGCCGTTTGAGGGCTTCCTGGATCAGGCGCTCGGTGGCCGTGTCCACGCTGGCGGTCGCCTCGTCGAGGATGAGGATCGGGGCGTCTTTCAGGAGCGCTCGAGCGATGCTGATGCGTTGCTTCTCACCGACGCTCAGGCGGATGCCCCGCTCGCCCACCCGGGTGTCGAAGCCGTCCGGCAGGCGCCGGATGAACTCGGCGGCGTTGGCCGTCTCGGCCGCGGCGATCAGCTCGGCCTCGGTGGCGTCGAGGCGACCGTAGAGAATGTTCTCACGGATCGTGCCGTTGAAGAGGAAGGGCTCCTGGCTGACCACGGCGATCTGGGAACGGAGGTGCCCCAGGGGGATCGACTCCAGGGGCTGGCCATCGATCGTGATCCGTCCGCCGGCGATCGGGTAGAAGCGGGGCAGCAGGTTGACCAGCGTGGATTTGCCCGCCCCAGTGGGCCCGACCAAGGCGATCGTCTGCCCGGCCCGGACCTCGAGGTCGATGTCTTTGAGTGCGTCGGGCCGGCCCTCGTAGGCGGCCGACACCCCCTCGAACGAGACCTCGCCCCTCAGGCGCACGGGTGCGGTCGGGACTCCGTCGCCCCCGGCCGCCTCGGATGGCGCGTCGAGAATGTCGAAGACCCGCTCACCGGCGGCCCGGGCCGATTGGGACATCTGGTTCAACTGGTGCAGGACGTTCAGCGGCGCATAGAACATCCCGAGGAACAGCAGGAATTCGACCAGGGCCCCCGGGGTCATGGCACCATCAAGGACCTTGCGCCCGCCCAGCCACAGCACGAGCACCGTGCCGAGAGCGGCGGCGAACTGCATGGCCGGATTGTAGCGGGCCCAGGCCTTCATCACGGTCAGCGTGCCCTTGCGCAGCGCATCGGCCCGTTGGGCGAAGCGTGAGTCTTCATGGGCCTCGCGCCCGAAGAGCTTGATTTGTCGGATGCCCTGGAGGTTGTCCATGAGCAGGGCGTTCATGGCACTGCTGGCCTGGCTGCGGGCCCGGTATCGCGAGGCGGCGGTCTTGGTGTACCAGACGCCACCGGCCACCAGCAGGGGCACCGGGATGAGCGCCACGGCCGCCAGGAACGGATCGTTCAGGAAGAGCAGGGTGGCGACCCCGAGCACGCCCAGCACCGCCACCACTCCCTGTTCGGTGCCGTCGATCAGCAACCGTTCCATGGCGCCCACGTCCTCGATGACCCGGGTCATCAGGTCGCCGGTCGCCCGGTGATCGAACCAGGCTGGGGCCAGTTGTTGCAGGCGGCCATACACCTGGCAGCGGATGTCGAAGATGACGTTCTGTTCGAAGCGGTTGTTGAGACGTATCCTCAGCGAGTTGAAGGCATCGCGCAGGGCGAAGGCCGCCAGCAGTCCGAGGATGGCTCCGCCGAGCAGGTCTTTTCGGCCCTGGGCGATGACGTCGTCCATCACGAACCGGGTCAGCTTGGGGTAGGCAAAGGCCGCCAACTGCCCCAGCAACGCGCAGAGGATGGTGCCCGAGGCCAGGAGCGGATAAGGCCGGAGGTAGGTGGAAACGCGTCGGACGATCTCTCCGGTGGTTCTGGGCCGGACGGCAAAGGTTCCTTTGGCGTCGCCGTGGACATGGGCGAGGTAATGCACGATGACGGATGGCGGAGTGGTTCGGGCGGATCGGACAGCTCCGATGGATCAAGGACAGGCCCAGTGGGCCTCCCAGGAGTCGGAGTCCCAGCGGAACCGGGCGCGCTCGTGATGCTCGGCCTTCAATTGCAGCCAGTCGAGTTCATGCAGCGTGGTCACCAGGACGGCGAATTGGTCGACGGCGTGGTCGCCGAACGGGATCTCCCAGGGGGCCAGGACCCGCTCTCCCGGACGGGGCACGGTCGAGTACAGGCGTCGGCTGCTGTGGGGAAGGGAGTCCCAGTGCCGCCGCGTGAGCGAGTTGTTCACGTGCACGCGGGTCTCACCGCGGGCACGGAGTTGGATGCGCGACACCGGATCGTAGAAGCACCAGGTGGCCACCGGGTGGATCCGCACGCCCGAGACCTTGTGACCGCGGCTGTCGGAGAAGCAGGTGAGGGTGCGCTCGTGCGGATCCACCTCCCGCAGCACGACGACCCGGGCGTCCGGGTGGTCGGCCCCGGCGGTGGCCAGCGTCGGCGTCCGCCATGGGTGGTCCAGGGTCTTGGTGGCCGAGGCGAGGCGGTCCCAGATCTCATGGTGCAGCGATTCCAGGGAAAGGGGATGGGCGTCGGATGGCCTCATGGGCGACGAGCTTATCCCGAGGTCCGCCTAGTCTCCAGTCCAGGGTTTGCGCCTCCATCCGATGAGGGTTGTCGGAAATCCCCGGTTCCGTCCCTGGGCGTTTCGCGGCAGCCTCGAAGCATGGCTGTGACGATTCCCAAGACCATGAGGGCGGTGGTGTATCGGGGGGTGAACGATCTGCGGGTGGAGGAGGTGCCGGTGCCTCGGATCGGTGCCTCGGAGGTGCTCGTGCGAGTGGGGGCCTGCGGCGTGTGCCCGACCGACATCAAGAAGATCCACTTCGGCACCCAGCCGCCGCCACGCATCTATGGCCACGAGACCGCCGGGGTTGTCGTGCGCGTGGGGTCTCGGGTCCGCGGATGGTCTGTGGGGGATCGGGTCGGGCTCCACCACCATGTCCCATGCCTCGACTGCCACTTCTGTCGGCATCGGGCCTTCGCCCAGTGCGAGACCTACAAGCGGACGGGCATCACGGCGGGGTTCGAACCCGCCGGGGGCGGCTACGCCGAATACGTCCGGGTCATGGGCTTCTGCCTGCCGGGGATGGTGAGGATCCCCGCCAAGAACAGCCTTGAAGAAGGGGCGATGCTCGAACCGGTGAACACCGTGCTCAAAGGCATCCGCAGCCTCCCGCTCCTGGAAGGCGACACCGTGTGGGTGGCCGGTGCCGGGCCGATCGGATTGCTCTTCATCGGAATGCTCTCGGAGTCGGGGGTCCGGGTGGTGGCGACCGACCTCATGGAATCGCGCCGCCGGTTGGCCCGGCGCTGGGGGGCCTGGCGGGCGCTCGACGGGGCCGATCCGAACCTGGTGGATGGACTCCGGGGACTCACCCGCGGCCGCGGTCTGGATGCGGCCGTGGTCTGCGTGCCCGTGGATGCGGTGGTGGCACAAGCACAGGCGGCGGTGCGGGGCGGGGGATCGACCCTGCTCTTCGCCCATACGCTGCGGGGCAAGGTCGCCCCGATAGACCTCGGGGGCGTGTGCGTCGATGAGAAGGCGTTGATGGGCAGTTATTCGTCGGATTTCACCCTCCAGAAAGAGGTCGCCCGGTGGGTCTTCTCGCGTCGCCTGGACGTCCGCAGACTCATCACCCACCGATTTCCGCTCGAAGAGACTGCCGCGGCCGTGGCCCTGGCGGCCCGGCCCACGGAAGACTCGCTGAAGGTCGTGGTCGAGGTGGGTGGTGTCGCGGAACGGGCCTGACGGCTCTGCTCAAAGCGGCAACGCCGGCCTGCGGTTGTCGCAGGCCGGCGTCGGAGATCCGAGGTCGACAAACGCCGGATGCAGGGGGGCGGGCATGCCCCAGGAAGCCTACGCCGGCGATCCGTCGAAGCCGATCAGGCGGTCAGCTTCTCGAAGCGTGCCTCGATGAACTCCCAGTTCAGCACCTTGGAGATGGCCTGGACGTAATCGGCCCGGCGGTTCTGGTGCTTCAGGTAATAGGCATGCTCCCAGAGGTCGATCCCGAAGAGCGGGGCCTCGCCGTTGGAAAGCGGGCTGTCTTGGTTGGCGGTGGAGACGAGTTTCAGGCTCTTCTCCTTGGTGACCACCACCCACAGCCATCCGCTGCCGAACACGCCCATGGCGCGCTTGAGGAACTCCTCCTTGGCCTCCTCCTCGCTGCTGAAGAGTTCCCCGAAGGCCTTCATCAGCGGTCCGCCCTCGGTCAGCGGGGCGGAGTCTTTCTTGAGGCATTGCCAGAAGAGCGAGTGGTTGTAGTGGCCGCCGCCATGATTGCGCACGGCCCCGCGGATCTTCTCCGGAACCGTGTTCAGGTTCTTGAGCAGGTCTTCCACCGAAAGCTTCTGAAGATCGGGGTAGTCGGCCAGCGCCTCGTTGAGTTTGGTGACGTAGGCCTGGTGGTGCTTGCCATGGTGGATCTCCATGGTCTTGGCATCGATGTACGGTTCAAGGGCGTCGAAGGCATAGCCCAGCGGGGGGAGCTTGTGGGGGCCCGAGGCGGCCTGAGCGAGGGTGCGGACCGGGGCGGCGGCGATGGCCAGGGCCAAGGCGCCCGCCGACTTCAGAGCATGACGTCGAGTGATCATTCTGCGTGAGATGGGTTTGAAGTGAACGCGCAACGGTGGTCCCGCTGTGGGCCGGGCGCAAGCTCCCGACTCGATCCCCGCCTCGACAGTCTTGCACCCGATTCCGCGACGCTCCTAGAGTCGAGGTCGTATGAGGTTGCTCCGAGTCGGTTCCCTTTCGATGGCCGTGATGCTGGGTGGGATGCTGTCCGCGCGGGCGGAGATCACTCCGGAAGACATCCGGCAATTGCAGACCCGTTTCCAGCAGGCCGAGGAGTCCGAGGAACGCCTCCGGGCCCGGATCCAGAAGCTGGAGGCCACGGTCGCCGAGTTGCGATCGCAGCTTGGGGAGGTCCGGTCCGTGGCGGCCTCCGCCGGCAAGGACGCGGTCACCCAAGACCAGCTCAAGAAGGTGCTCGATCAACTGCGGGAGCTCGATCGCCGCCGCCAGGAAGACAACGAAAAGGTCCTCCAGCAGATCAAACGTCTGGCCGACCTGCCGACCCCGCCTCCTCCGAGTTTCGACGACCCCAAGCCCAAGGGACGCAAGCCCGCCGCAGACGCCGGTGCGGCGACCGGTGGTGGGGGATCGGGGAAGGGCGAACCCAAGGCCGAGCCCAAGGGGGAGGCCAAGACCGAGGCACCGAAACCGTCGCTTCCCCCCGACTACGAGTTCTATGAACACGTCGTCCGGGACAACCAGTCGTTGAGCCAGATCATCAACGAATACAACAAGGGCTATGGACTGAAGGTGCGGCTGAAGCACGTGCTGGAGGCCAATCCGAAGCTGCGTCCGGAGCGCTTGGTGACGGGGCAAAAGGTCCGAATCCCGGTGGTCAAATGAATCTCAGGACCGCTGGAGGGATCCTCCGATGAAGTTGATCCGGAAACTGCATCTGTTCCTCGGGGTCTTTTTCACCCCGTTGCTCGTCTTCTTCGTGGCGACCGGCTGGTATCAGACGCTGAGTCCCGACCGGTTCAAAAACCCGGGCGAGGCCGAGACGCTGCTCCAGAAGTTGCGGGTGGTGCACACCGACATGATCTATCCCGGGGATCGTGAGTTCAGTCGACCGTCATCGCCGAAACTGTTCCAAGGCATCGTCGGTGCGATGTCGGCCGCCGTGCTGATCACCACCCTCCTGGGGGTGTATCTGGCGTTCAAGACCGTCCGTGGCAAGGGGTGGGTGCTGTTCTGGCTGGTGGCCGGACTGGCCGTGCCGGTGGGCCTGCTGATCGCCGGCCGAAGGAGTTGAACATGACCCTGACGCCGCTCCATGGGATTGTCGCGGGCGTGGCGGTGGTCACCCTTGGTTTCGGGCTTTGGTATGGGTTTCGCACCCGATTGCGCTATGTGATCGGGCAGACCTCCCTCCGGGTGGTGTTTGGCAAGACCACCGTGCGTCGGGTGCCGTATGAAGAGATCGTGCGCATCCGGAAACCGCGTCACAGCCCGCCCTGGCGTCTGACCGAGAATTGGCGCAACGGGTTCTTCGATCACCACCGCGTGCTCGTGCTCGAACGGCGGACTGGTTGGTTTCCCTGGTTCGTGATCACGCCGGCGCGGCGTTACGAGTTCCGGGCGCAGCTGCGGGAGGCCATGGCCCGCCATGGTGTGCGGACCGACGACGACAGTGCCTCTGACGACGCGGACTGATTTCGCCCGGGGCCCTTCCCGCATCGTTGCCGAACGGCCGGGGTCTGCTTTAGCGTCGGGTGCGAGATGCAATCCTTGCTGATTTCTGGCGGACGGGTGGTGGATCCGGCCAATGGCCTGGACGGGGTGGCCGATGTGCTGGTGACCGATGGACGGATCGCCCGGGTTGGCCCCTCGTTGCCGCTGCCGGCGGGTGCCGAGCGTGTCGATGCCACCGGTCAGGTGGTGTGTCCGGGCCTGATCGACCTGCATGTGCATTTCCGCGAGCCGGGGCAGACCGCCAAGGAGACCATCGCCACCGGAGCCCAGGCGGCCGCCCGGGGCGGATTCACCACGGTGGTGTGCATGCCGAACACCCAGCCCTCCATCGATTCGGCGAGCACCGTGGCCTTGATCCAGGAGAAGGCCCGCACGGCGGCGATCCGGGTGGAAGTGTCCGGGGCCATGAGCAAGGGCATCCAAGGTGAGGAATTGGCCTCGATCGGTTCGTTGGCGAAGGCGGGCGTGGTGGCACTGACCGACGACGGGCACTGCATCCAGAACAACGACCTGATGCGTCGCGCTCTCGAATACGCTCGGCAATTCGGGCTCCCGGTGATGGACCATTGCCAAGACTACGGGATGGTCATGAAGGGGGTCATGAACGAAGGGCTCCAGAGCTTGCGCCTCGGACTCAAGGGGTGGCCCTCGGCGGGCGAGGAGCTGATCGTGGCCCGCAACATCCTGCTGGCCGAGCAGACCGGCACCCCGGTGCACTGTCAGCACATGAGCGCGGCCGGGAGCGTGCGCCTGATCCGCGAGGCCAAGCGTCGGGGCGTGCCCATTTCCGGCGAGGCCTGCCCGCACCACTTCACGCTCACCGATTCGACCATCGCGGGCAGTGCGGAGTTCTGGTCCGGCGATGGGGCTGAACTGGCCCAGCGGGTGTTCCAGGGGCATCCGCTCCCGTCGTGGCCGTCCTATCACACGCATTTCAAGATGAACCCGCCGCTGCGGACGGCCGCCGATCGGGAGGCCATCCTGGAGGGCCTGGTGGACGGGACGTTGGAGATCATCGCCAGCGATCATGCCCCCCACACCGAATCCGAGAAGGAAGTGGAGTTCGACGATGCACCCTTCGGGATCGTGGGGTTGGAACTCGAGCTGCCGCTCTCGCTGATGCAGCTCTACCACACCGGGCGTTTGTCGCTCTCCGGCGTGCTGGAGAAGTTGACCGTGAATCCGGCTCGGTTCCTGAAGCTGTCCGAGGGGCGGGGAACTTTGTCGGTCGGTGCCTGGGCCGATATCACGCTGTTCGATCCTGAGGCGCGTTGGGTGTGCGATCGCAAAGATACGGCCAGCCTGAGCCAGAACAATCCGTTCCACGGCTGGCCGATGAAGGGCCGTGTGACCGGCACGTTCGTGGGGGGGCGTCGGGTGTACTTGGGTTGATCGGCGCTCCGCAGGAATGATCCTGCGCCCGCAGGGAAGCTC
>CAYLTF010000131.1:0-8957 GCA_964386625.1 uncultured Akkermansia sp.
GCCTCAGCTCAACTGGTCGAGGCGGCCGGTGCTGTCGCCGAACCGCTCCGCAGGCGCCCCCATCCGGTCGAGCATCGACAGGAAGAGGTTCGCCATCGGGGTGTTCTTGGCGTAGCGGACATGGCGACCGGACTTGATGCTACCGCCACCGCGACCCGCCAACAGCACGGGCAGGTCATGATGGGCATGGGACATGCCGTCTTCGATGGCGCTGCCATACACGATCATCGAATTGTCGAGCAGGGTGCTGCCATCGGCTTCCCGCGTCTCCTGCAGCTGCTTGAGCCAGGCCGCGAACAACTGCATGTGGAAGACGTTGATCTTGGCGATCTTCTCCTTCTTGTCGGCATTGCCCTCGTGATGGGAAAGGTCGTGGTGCCCCTCCTTGACCCCGATGATCGGGTAGGGCCGATTGCTGCCGTCGTGCGCCATGACGAAGCTGCCGATGCGCGTGCTGTCGGTCCGGAACGCCAGGGTCATGATCTCGAACATCAGCTTCACATGATCCTCGTACTGGGCCGGGACGCCCTGGGGACGGGTGTGGTCGGGCAACTCGACCCCGACCTTGTCGGCCATGGCGATGCGGCGCTCCACATCGCGGACGGCGCTCATGTACTCGTCGAGCTTGCGCTGGTCGTTGCGACCCAACTGGCCATGCAGCCGCTTGGCATCCTCGAGGACGAAATCCAGGACGCTCGCGCGCCGGGCCTGACGCCGGGCGCGGACCTCGGCCACCTCGTCGGCATCGCCCTGGGTGAACAACCGATCGAAGGCCAGTTTGGGGTCCACTTCAGGCGGCATGGGCGTGGAGGCCGAGCGCCAGGAGACATTGAACGAATAGGCGCAGCTGTAGCCCGAGTCGCACTGACCGGAGAGCTGACCGCGATCGGTGCCGAGTTCGAGGCTGGGAAAACGAGTGTGGTTGCCCACCTTCTGGGCGGCCCATTGGTCCACCGAGACGCCGACCCGGATGTCGGCCCCCTGGGTCTTGCGCGCCTGGCAGGCGGTGAGGAACGTCGCGGAGGCACGGGCGTGGTCGCCTGCCCCGTCGCCGTTCGGGCGAGCCTTGTCATGCGCCAAGCCGCTCAACACGGTGACATGGTCGCGGACCGGAGCCAACGGCTGGAGGGTGCGGGGCAACTCGAAGGACGAACCCGTCTGCTCGGGCGTCCAATCCTTCATCATCGCGCCGTTCGGGATGTACACGAAGGCCATCCGCAACGGGGGCTTGCCCGCCGCGGCAGACGCTCCTGCGGCAGCACCCAAAGCCCGGACCGCCGGAGCCGAAGCGAGGAACGGGAGCGCCACCGCGGTGCCCAAGCCCCGGAGGAACGTCCGTCTGGGCTGATGTTGGAAGAGGCTCATAGCGATTGAGTTTTCGACGGCTGAATTGAACAGAAATTTAATCCGTTTCGATCCGAACTCAAGGTTTCCAAGCCACCGATCCCGGGGTTTTTCCTTTTCCCGACGCCCGAGCTTTGGCGTCGGGCTCGGGATCGACTAGGATGCCTCCCATGCGGCGCCGCTTGTCGAGATGGACCCTCCTGCTGTGCGCTTCGGCGTGGATCGGCGGGCCGAGCAGCGGACGCGCATCACTCCACGCGCAGCCCGCCCTGCCCGCCGATCAGAATCCTGCGGTCGCCATCGCCGGCAGTGCCGGGGTCTCCAATGCGCCGGTGCTCCCCCTCCGCCCCGGTCTCCGTTGGATCGCCGCCACTGACCGCTACGAAGCGTCGATCCCCGGATGGCCGATCCAACGGGTACTGGCCCGCCTCAAGGCCCAGACCGGCTGGAGGATCTGGATCGAAGACGATCTCAAGACGCGGGTCCGGGCACAGTTCCGAAACCTGCCGGCGCGCGAGGCGCTGCCGCGGATCCTGGGCGGCCTGAACTATTCGCTGACCACGTCCGCCAGCGGCCGCAGGGAACTCAAGGTGTTCGCCACCCAGGCCCGCTCGAGCACCCTGGAGATCGCGACCGACGGCGAAGATGGGGTGATCCCGAACGAGTTGATCCTCCGCTCCAAGTCGGGTTCCCGGATCGATCCTCGGACATGGGCCCACCTGGAGGGTGCGACTCTGGTGGGAACCAATGGGGTCTCCGGCGCTTACCGGGTGCGTTTCGATTCGGAAAGCCAAGCGGAAGAAGCCAAACGGAAACTCGCGCTGGAATCGGAAGACCTCTCGGTCGAAAACAACCAACGGATGGAGCCCCCGGATTCACCCATCGCGGTGCCGGGGCTGGGCGCCCCCCCGTTGCGACTGACGGCGACGGTCCGGCCCGATGGAAACCGCAGGGTCATCGCCCTCATCGACTCCGCCCCTCAGTCATTGTCTGCCGAGTTCCAGGCATTTGTGTTGCCCACGGTGGATTTGGTCCCGGGGGCCCCGGCCTCGAGCAGTCCGTCGCATGGCACCTCGATGGCCGAGGCGATGGTCCGCGGACTGAGCGCGGGAAGCCCTGATGCGGCCAGCAGCACCCGGATCCAGCCCTACAACGTCTACGGAGTGCAGGAGACGACCTCGACCTGGGACGTGGCGCGGGGCATCACGCAGGCGGCCCAAGACGGAGCCACGATCATCAACCTGTCGCTCGGGAGCTCCCAAGACAGCCCTTACCTTCGCGACGTGATCCAGCAGGTCTCCGATCAGGGAGCACTGGTCATCGCCGCGGCGGGCAACAACGGCAGCACCGACGCATTCTATCCGGCGGCCTACGAATCGACGCTGGCGGTCACCGCGACCGGGCGGTCGGGCCAACTGACACCCTACGCCAACCGGGGCGGGTTCGTGGATCTCGCAGTCCCGGGATCGACGGTGGTTCAGGTGGGCGGCCAATCATGGGTGGTCCAAGGCACCTCGGTGTCGGCCGCCTACGCCTCGGGCATGGCGGGCGCGTTGGGACAAAACCCGCAGGCACCGTTGGCGACGGTCCGCACCCGACTCATCGAGTCTTTCCCGATCCAACCGGCCAAAGGGCCTTGATTGGCCCCCGGAGCGGTTCAGGGCAACGGTCGCACCCGATAGAACCGACCGGCACCCTCGATCGGATCGAACACCACCGTTCCACCGGCCTGACTCATCATCTCGGACAAGAGGGTGAACGGCCCCTTCGGATCTGCGGCGACCTCCACGGCATAACGACGTCCCTCAAGGGCGTTGAAACTCAACCTCAGCGAATCCGAGACACGGGTCGGAAGATCCCAAGCCAACGGGGAAGCCACGACCACCGGGGCGAGATCGCTGTCGACGCTCCCCCCGGCATTGCTCACGCGAACCCGATAAACCCCGCCGCTGGAGGCCGTGACCGCCCCCAGATCGAGGGTCGGGGCGGATGTTCCTACCGGCGCACCGTCCCTGCTCCAAGCATAGGTCAGGTTGGTTCCGGTGGCGTTCACGGACAACACATGAACCTCACCGGCGTGCAGGTTGCGCTTCGACGGTTGCACCGAGATCACCGGCTTGGCCTCCGCCGCCTGCACGGTGAGCGTGGCCCAGTCGCTGTAGACCGTGGCCAGATCGTTCACCAAGCGAAGGCGGTACCGCCCGGCATCGGATGCCTGGACATTCGGAAGCGTCAGGGTCGCATTGGTGGCGTTCCTGACCTCCAGATCCTCCTTGAACCAGCGCAGCGCCAACGGTTGATCGCCGGTGTAGGCCACGGTCAGGGTGGCCGACTGTCCCGGGGCCACGGTGAGGCTTGCCGGAGGAGACGTCACCACCGGGGGACTGGCACTCACCACGGTGACCGCCACGTTGAGCTCAGACCAGTTGCCACTCAGGGTCGAGCTCTCCCAACCTCGCACCCTCATGGTGTAGGCCCCGCTCCGGGTGGGGATCCCTGAAAGCGTGCCGCGGGTGGACAGGGTCAACCCTGGAGGCAGGCCGCTGGTCACCGAGTAGGATCTCGCGGTTCCGTGGGAGGAACTGGTGATGGAGAAGGTCACCGAGGATCGGATCCCGTTGGTCGCCCGCATGGTGTTGGGCACGATGCCCGTGGCTCCGGAAAGCCCATGAAAGCTGCCCGCCACCGCCGCCGCACCGAACACCCAGCGCAAGATGAAAAGCGTGGGCGCGGCCACCACGCCGTGCGCGGTCTGGGCGACGCGCACCAACGGAGCCAACTGGAGGAACGCCGCCAGGACGTGGGAGTGAAGAAGGACTCGTTTCATATCGGTATTGCTGGAGATCCAAAAAAATCGTGAACGGGACGACGGCAGCCGGTTCGCAGGAGCCGGAACCCAAGGTCAATTGCAACCACAACCACCCCCGCCGACTCCACGCCCGCCCGTGGCCGCCTCACGGCTGAACCACATGTGCTCGGCCAGCAGGTTCCCCGCCGGATCCCGGTCGCCGCGCATGATGGCATCGGACAAGGTACGGCGCTGCCAAGGCTCGACGGTCGTGCAACCGGCACCCAGGGCGATGATCGCCAGCAGGATGGCCAACGCCATCCCGCCGCGAGGGGAAAGTCGATCGGGTCGATGGGGGTGGGACGTTTTCAGGATCATGGGCAACAACGGTGCGGGTTGGACTCAGGCTTTCACCGACTTCAGCAGGCGCTCGATGATTTCAACGTACTTCTTGCGGGTGGTCTCGCCCTCGAACTTCGGATGCACCGAGTCGAGACGACCATCCGGACCAAAGAAATAGGAGGTGGGCATGCCCGGCGGGCGCAGCTTGGATGCCAGCTTTTCATGGGCATCCCGAACGGTGGCGAAGCTCACCGGGTTCTTCTTGAGGAAGCGCTCCATGTCGGCGGGCTTCTCGTCCATCGAGACGCCGATGAGAACATACCCCTTGGAACCGTAGGTCTTGTGGAGGTTCTCGAGGACCGGGAACGACTGGCGGCACGGCACGCACCAGGAGGCCCAGAAGTCGAGGTGCACCACCTTGCCCGAAAGGTCGGGCAAAGCCCCCTCAAGCTGGAGACTCTTGAGGTCCGGGAGAGCATCACCCGGCTGCAACCCGGCGGCCCAGGCGAGCGGCGCGGCAACAGACAGCCCACATCCGGCCACGGTGACCTGCAGGAAGCGGCGTCGGGAAAGCGGTGAACGACGGGTGTCAGGAAGCGACATGTTCATGGAATCGGCGAGTGCTGAGTCTGGATCGCGGGCCGTGGATGAGGCCCTCGGCCCCGGGTTGGGATTCGATGAGGCGAAGTCCGTCTTCGGCCCCGAGCACCAGCGCGGCGGTGCTGAGCAGTCCGGCCTGGGTGCAACTCGGAGCCACCACATGGGCGGCCCGGCACCCATTCTGCACCGGGCGACCGGTGCGAGGATCGAGGATGTGCCCCCACCGCTGACCGCCGGCGCTGAAACCCCGGTGATAATCGCCCGAGGTCGCCACGGCGGCATCGCGGAGCCCCAAACCACACCAGGCCCTGCCCGGGTGTTCGGGATCTTCGAGGCCCAAGTGCCAACCCGGTCTCCCATCGGCTGGCAACCCCATCACCCGGATGTCCGCCCCGAAATCGACCAGGGCTCCGGTGAGCCCGCGCTGACGGGCCAGCAAGGACACCTGATCGACCGCGTATTCCTTGCCCATGCCCCCCAGATCCAGGCACATCCCCGGTTCGCTCAACCGAACCGAACCCGGCCGGCGCTGGACCTTCAGCCACCCCACCCGGCGCCGGGCCTCGTCGATCTCGGCCTCGGTGGGAACCCGTGCCTGACGCCAATCCCACAAACGGATCAGGGGCAGTGCGGTCGGGTCGAAGGCACCCCGGGTCAGGAAATGCATCTCGTGGCAGAGCGCCAGGATGCGGTCGATCTCGGGATCGGACGGCATCGCGGGCCCGCCTGCGGCCTCATTGAGGCAGGAGATCCAACTGTCGGGCAGATAACGGGAATACCGGGCCTCGAACGCGGCCAACCAGGCCAGGGCGTCTTCGTCGAAGCGACGCACCGCCTCGGTCGGGCCCACCGTCACCCAACGGCAGACCGTGCCCATCGCCGTGAAGCGCAACTCCCGACCACCGTCGGTCCGGGATTCCTGGCACGATTCGCGGATCCGCCGGAGCACGGCCGCCGGATTTCCCCGGGTCGGGGAACCGGAGGCGACCACGACGGGTTGGACGGGGGAGCTCACCATTGGAAACCAATGCCCATGGTGAAGACATTGGCCTGCGGATAGGCCGAAGACAAGGTGACGCCATCGAGGCCCTGCATGAGGTAGCGTTTGTAGGCCAGATCGACCGAGACGTGCTCATGCACCTGCCAGTGGACGCCGACGCCGAAGGTCCAGGTCTCGAGATGGCTGAGACGGTAATCGGCCGAGTAGTATTTCGGCCATGCCGGCACCGAGAACACCTGACCCGTGCCCGGAAATCCCGGCTCTCCCTCGAAGATCAGGCTGCCGTCGGATTGCAGGGCGGCATTCACTCCGTTGGGATCGACGAGCGTGCCATTGAAGACCGGAGCGTAGAAATCGGCGGCCGTCTGGAGGTGGTAGCGCGCCAGCGGGGAGATGATCAGCTTCTCACCGATCTTCTGGTTCCATTGGACGGTCGCCGTGTTGGCCCAGATCCCCCAGTCGTCATGATGGAGACGATAATTGGCGTCGAGGCTTCCGTTGAGCGGGCTCACGAAGTGCGTGATCCCGAGGTAACCCACCTGCTTGATCCGCTGGTTCGGTCGGTTCTCACCCACGGCTGCCGAGGGGTCGGCGTTGTACCCATCGACGGGAAAGTCGTAGCGGAAGTGGACCCCCTTGTAGGGATCGGTGAGATAGCCGTCGGCCACGCCCACGCTGAGGTTGGCCGTGAGGTAGGTCTTGGGTCCCAGCAATTGGGTGACTCCGACCAGGCCGTCCCAGGTGTCCTTGTCTTTCCAGACGGTCTTGTTGGCCAGCCAGAAGCCGGTCACCTGGTCGAAATTGCGCGAGACCCCGAGGTTGAGGATCGTGTTCTTCTGGTTGAACTCGATGCTCTGATTCCACGAGAGGCCCACCGAGCGATAATCGCTCTCCTCGCTGTAGGAAATCTGAGGCCGGCTGATGAACCGACCGGCGGTCCAGTCGAGCTCGACGGATCCGGCGCGGCGGATGTCCTGGAAGTTCTGGAGCGGCAACCGATCGCTGCCCGGGGCGGCCGCGGCTCCGGTCGGGGTCGCGCCGGAAATGCCATCGTAGACGAAATTCCCTTTCACCACCGCCTGGGCGTTGAGGGCCTGCTCGGCGTACACGGCATGGGTCCGGATGTGGATCCGGTCCTGGTCCTCGATGTAGTCCTCGTAGCGGTAGTCCACCCGGTTCTCGGCCCTGGAGCGGACGGTGGCCACGCATTGGAGAAGGAAGGAGAACAGCAGCGGATGGATTCGGGCCGAAAGGCACCGGGACCACGGAGGCATGGGCGGGATCAGAAGCTTCAAGGGGTGGCTTGGCAACCCAATAGAAGACGGCCGGACATGCCGCCGGGTTTCGTCGCAGGACGATGTCGGCCGATTTACGGGCCGGTTGGACAAGCTCCGGCTCGATTCAAGCAGGGGGCGTCGGAGCGGTCGACGCCATCGCCGGAATCCCGCGCGGAGTCGCTTCGGCCAGGCGCGCGAGCACCCTCGAGGCGGCGGCGAATCCAAAGGTCCCGGTGACCTGGGTTGCGGAACCGAAGCCCGAATCGCAATTGAGCCTCAACGGGCCTGCATCATCGGAGGCACGGCTGGCGCAGACGGTGCCGTCACGGTCCGGGAACACCTGGGCCTCCGCCGAATGGACGCAGTCGATCTTGAGCTTCTTGGAGGTCCTTGAAAAACCGTGCTCCCGCCGGAGGCGCTTGCGCACCTCGCTGAGCAACCGGTCATGGGTGACCGCCGCGAGGTCTGAGAGGCGCACGGCCGTCGGATCCCTGCGTCCACCGGCTCCCCCGCAGACCACCAGGGGGATGCCCGCCGCATGGCACAGGGCGATGAGGCGAACCTTGTTGGCCATGGAGTCGATGGCATCCACGACGAAGTCGGGGCGATCGCCCGGAGCCTGCCCGGGTTCCAACCCGAGCAGTCGGCTCCCTGTCTCGGCCGTGAAGAACTCCACACGGGCCTCGACCCGAGCCTCCGGTGAAATGACCCGAGCCCGCTCGGCCATGACCACCGCCTTGGGCTGGCCGAGGGTGGAATCGAGGGCGTGCAACTGGCGGTTGATGTTGCTCACGCAAACCTCGTCGAGGTCGACCAGACTCAAACGCCCCACACCCGACCGGGCCAAGGCCTCGACGACCCAGGACCCCACGCCCCCGATGCCCACCACCATCACGTGGGCCGCCCGGAACCGGGCCAGGGCCGCAGTGCCGTAGAGTCGGGCGATGCCCCCGAAACGAAAGTCGAAGTCACTCACGGAGACGAGGAGACCGCGGTGAGGGGTCCCAGGAAAACCGAAAACGTCGATGCCGCATCCATGATGTCGACTTCGGAGCGATTCGAGAACGGCGGCTTCGGAGGTCCCTCGGGGGAAACACTCGGGTCAACCGATGCGGATCCGGCGAACCCATTGGGCATTGGCGTCCCAATACGTGCGCTTGTTCTGGATGGCCGGATCCTCGGCGGCGGGTTGGACTCGCCCATCGGCATCGATGGCCCGCGACACGACGGTGTGTTCCCCGGCCGGAGGCTGCGCCCAGTCGTATTCCCAGAAGGTCCAGGTGAAGCGGTCGCGCGACGGCTTCTTGAGCATTCGGGCCGCCTGCCAGGGGCCGCCGTCGATCTTCACTTCGACCCGGGTCAGGGGCGTGCCGTCGCTCCAAGCCGCACCGCTGATCCTGTGGACCCCGTCGCCCCTCCGGACCACCCGCGCGGTGATGGACTTGACGTTCATGTTGCAGACCGAGGTCTCGCACCAGTCGAGCGACCCGTCTTCGCGGGGCGTCCCACGGATCGTCACGTACTCGCGAGCCATCCACTTGCCCATGAAGCGACGGTCGAGCACCTCGATGCGGTTGAGCCACTTGACCCAGGCGATGCCGAACCA
>CAYLTF010000132.1:0-3759 GCA_964386625.1 uncultured Akkermansia sp.
CCCGCCACCACGGTCTCGCGCGGCAAGGTTTTGGCCTTGCGAGCGAGGTCGGTGAAGACCGTCTGGGCGACGTCCCGAGCCAGGTCGGCGTTGGCGGTGGTTCGCCGGGCCGCGGCCCACACCAGGTTCAGGTGCCGATGCACGAGCGTGGTGAAGGCTTCCTCCGCGCCGTGTTCGGCATAGCGGCGGAGCAATTCCTGATCGGCGGTGGCATGCATCGTGTCTTCGGTAGAGAACACCCGCCGGTTGAGAAATCCGACAGGCTTGGTTGAGCCGAATCCACGACGGACAGACGGACAACCCGCCTTTTCCTGAGACAGACATGCCATTTTGAAGGCACTTCATGCCGTCACACACCCACCACCTGTGGCGGCTGGCCCAGAAATGGGCTCCGCGAACTGTTTTCGTTGTGGAACGCAATCATGGCCGGATCGCGCGGAATATTCCCAAACGGTTGCCAGGCCTGACCGTCAGAAAATTGGCAGGATGGCAGATTTCCGCAGGGTGCCGGTGCGGCTCTTGAGCCTTACGCCTTCGGGAAGCTCAGGCGGTGGGTCTTCTGGATCTTGTCCCGCCACCCATCGGGGACTCCCGCCTCGGCGGCGAACTCCGGCCAGCGTTCCACGGTGGCCTGGACTTCCTCCAGGATCGTCGCGGCCCGCCCACGCTTCATGAGCGCCGACCGGCCTCAGTTCGAGGCATCAAGCGCCAATCCACAACCGAGTCCGCTTCGGCGATCATGCCCTGGCTCCAATTGCAGTTCGATGAGTCGCTCATGGAGACTGTCCGCCCGGTTCAAGGCATCCAGCGAATCCAGAGGACAGGGACAGAACCAAAACATACCCATCGATTGTCGCGGCGGCTCTGAAACTCCACCTGGAGACGAAAACGCGAGAGGCGACCTTCGCCTCTCGCGCAAGCACGGGACGGTTCTGAGACGTTCGGGTTCAATAAGACCAAGTCTGGGTCATGGTGGTCTGGTACTGACTGGGGTAGAAGGGCCACCGTCCGGGAATGAGGGTGCGGTTGGTGGTCACAGGGCCCCAGAAAATCGCACCCCGGGCAGAGCGTATCACCCTGGCGCGCTCGGCGGCGAGGTTCGCGGCAGCCTGAGCGTCGGCGGCGACGACACTCTGGCCCCGGCCGACACCCGTGATCACGCTAGCCCCTCTCGGAGCGGGAGCGACGCCCGGAGGCACCGGCATTTGGGCCAAGGCGGTCGGCACTGGATTGGCCAGCGTAGCCAAGAGCGCAAGAGCGAGAAACGCGAACATGGAACGGAGTGATTTCATGGGATCGGAGTTTTGTGGTTGTTGGTGTTGCTTGTTGGATCACCCAAAGATTTCACAGTGGGCCCCTTCGTTGAGGCCTCTTTTTCCTTGGATCGATTCAGGTCCAAAAAGCAACTCGTAGGCCAAGGCATACCCGTGTTTTTGGGTCTCTTTAATCATTCTAAAATCTTTTTTGCCTACTTTTTAGACACATTTGTGTCCATTTTTTTGACATTTTGCCTACTGTTTAGACACAAGAACCCCTGATCGTCTTCCCGAAAGATTTCATCCTCTCCATGAAACCAGTCCCCCAAGAGACCCCTTCCAACCACCCGAAGTTGAGGACGGTCCTACGGATCTGCCAACGGATGAACAGCGAGCGAAACATCGACGCCCTGCTGGATCTTGTGGCCCAGGAAGCTTGCAACCTTCTGGAGTGCGATCGGGCCAGCCTCTTCCTGCTCGACGCCGGGGGGAATGAACTGTGGTCCAAAGTGGCGATCGGAGTCCCTGAGATCCTCCGAATCGATGCGCGGCGGGGAATCATCGGCACGGTCGCCACGTCCGGAAACCTCGTGAATGTGCCGGACGCCTATGCGGATGCACGTTTCGACTCCAGCGTCGATACCTTCACCGGCTATCTGACCCGCAATCTCCTCGCCGTTCCGCTCCGGCGCATCGACGGCGAGATCATCGGGGCATTCGAAGTCTTGAACAAGCGCGGCGGATCCCGATTCACGGCCGAGGATGAAGACCTCCTGCTGTGTCTGGCGGCGCAGGCCGCGATCGCGCTCCAAACCGCTCAGCTCATCAGCGAAATCAGCCGCTATCGAAGCGCGCTCGAACAGGAGAACGCCCGGCTTTGGCGGGAGGCCGTCCCCGCTTCCTGGGCCGGGCGGATCGCCGGGGCGAGCGAGGGAATCCAGCACGTCCTCAAGCAGATCCATCGCATCAAGGACTCCTCGGTGAATGTCCTGATCGGAGGCGAAAGCGGCACTGGCAAGGAAATGGCGGCACGGGCCATCCATGAATCCAGCCTGAGGGCCCGAAAACCCATGGTTGCCCTGAACTGCGCCGCGCTGCCGGAGACTCTGATCGAAAGTGAATTGTTCGGCATTGAACGGGGTGTGGCGACCGGAGTCGACCGGCGGGTGGGGCAGTTCGAGGCGGCCAACGGGGGCACGCTGTTCTTGGATGAGATCGGCGACCTCGCCCTCTCCGCGCAAGCGAAGATCCTCAGGGCACTGCAGGAGCAGCGCATCGAAAGGGTCGGGGGACGCAGTTCGAGCCCGGTGGATGTGAGAGTGGTGGCGGCAACGAACAAGGATCTCGAGGCGGAGATCCGTGCCGGCAGGTTCCGAGAGGATCTCTACTACCGGCTGAAGGTGGTGTTCCTCAGGATGCCGTCGCTGCGCGAAATTCCCGAGGATATCCCCATCCTCGCCAACCGGTTCCTGGCCGACCTGTGCCGGGAACAAGGCCGACCCAGGATGGAATTCACCCCGGGTCTGTTGGAGAAACTCCAGACGATGGCTTGGCCGGGCAATTCCCGACAGTTGCAGAATGAGATCCGCCGCCTCGTGGCTTGCTCTCGCGGTCCCGTGCTGCGAGAGGAGGACTGGGAGGAAGGGCTGCCAGTCCCCCGCTCATCGACGGAGCCTCGAAGCAACCCGGGGATCACATTCCCACCCGAAACTCGGCTACGGACGGCGGTTGACGAATTGGAGCGCCGACTCATTTCCAACGCGCTCCAGCGATGCGGGCACAACCAGTTGAAGGCCGCCAAGTCGCTGGGCATCAGCCGTCAGGGATTGCTCAACAAGTTAAAACGCCTTGGATTGTCGCGCCGAGCTGATGCGGAGGTTCCCAGCGAAGACGGACCCAAGCGGCCCTGATCGAAAACCGTAAACACCGGACGTTGGAGCCAGGTTCCGTTTCTCGAAATCTTCCGAACAGGGGGGAACTGAACTTTCCCGGGTCCGATGATCCTGCCTCCTGGACCCTGACCGGCCGCCCTCGAATTCGGCCCGGGCTTGATGGGCCTGAGATTTCGGCTCACGGTCTCGACGATGAGTCCCCGCAGCCATTCCGCCTCTCCGGCTTCCTGCCGATCGCTGGAGCCGAGAGCGTGGCGCGTCGCGGGGGTGATCCTTGCCGCGGGCGTTCTGTTGGCCGGGTGGGCCACCGGGTCCCTGCAGGCCGCGCAGGCTGCCGGCAGCGACACCAACCACTGGGCCTACCGACCGGTGGGCAATCCGGTGCCGCCCCCGAGCAACGATCCGTCCCACACCGACATCGACCGGTTCATCGTCGCCGCCCTCCGCTCCCGCGGGCTGTCCCTGTCGCCAGCGGCCTCCCGCTGGGACTGGCTCCGGCGCGCCACCTTCGATCTCACCGGCTTGCCGCCGACCTGGGACGAGGCCCAGGCGTTCCTCGCGGACACGTCCCCCGATGCCCGTGAGAAGGTCTTGGATCGCCTGCTCCATTC
>CAYLTF010000132.1:3859-8745 GCA_964386625.1 uncultured Akkermansia sp.
ACCGTCGGCATGCAGTACCGCAACCGGCACGATGTGATCGACGACCAGATCGACGTGGTCACGCGGGGACTGATGGGGCTCACCGTGGCCTGCGCCCGATGCCACGACCACAAGTTCGACGCCATTTCCACGCGGGACTACTACTCGCTGTACGCGGCCCTGGCGGCCAGCGGGGCCCCCGAGGTGCTGCCGGTGATCGAGTCGGGCAAGACCAACGACGCACGCCGCGACTACCAGCGGGAGTTGGCGCGCCTCCAGACCCGTCACGACGACATGGCCGTCGAGCACAACGAGGTGATGCGCGGCCGCCTGCGCATGCAGGTGGGGCTTTACCTGCGCGAAATCGCCCAGGGAGCGCCGGAACAGGATGTCTCCACCGAGTTCCTGTCCTACCGCACCGACGACCTCCGCCCGTTGATCCTCAATCGGTGGCGCGATTACCTCGCCGCCATGCCCGACACCGATCCCGTCTTCGGGCCCTGGGTGCGATTGGCCCGGTTGCCGGCCGACGGCTTCGAGGGGGCGTGCTCGAAACTGGTGAACGCGCTTCAGCAGGAGAACGGGGACCCCGCCAAAATCAAGGACCTGCACCAGCTCTCGGCCGAGGCGCCGCGATGGAACCCGCGGGTGCTGGAGGCGATCCTGCGCAAGCCCTGCAAGTCGATGGTGGACGTCGCGGCGGCCTATGGAGACCTCTTCGGCACCGTGCACCAGGGGTGGCTGAAAGCGTTGACCACCGCCTCGGCCGAGGCGGCGCCCGGTGCCGAGATCATCCCGGACGAGGATCCCCGCCAACTGGAGATCAACAGCCCGGTGATGCGGCAATTGCGTCGTCATCTCTACGGACCCGGCACCCCGACCGCGGTGACCGAGGCGGTCGCGCTGAAACTCCTGAACCGGACCGTCAACGACTCCCTGGGCGGGCGTCGCGGGGCCATCCATGACCTGCACCTGAATGCGGCGGGATCGCCCGCGCGAGCCATGGTGCTCGCCGAGTCTCCCACCCCGGCGGCGTTCCATGTGCTCAGGCGCGGCAACCCGTTGAACCGGGGCGAGGCGGTGCTGCCGCGATTCCTCTCCGCGCTGAGCCGGCCGGATGCCGAACCGTTCCCCGACGGGTCCCGCCGGCTGGGCCTGGCCCGGGCCGTGGTCTCCCGCGAGAATCCGCTCACCTACCGCGTCCTGGTGAACTGGGTCTGGCAGCATCACTTCGGCCAGGGCCTGGTGCGCACGCCCGACGACTGGGGCACGCGGGGCAACCGTCCGACCCATCCGGAACTGCTCGATCATCTGGCCTCGTCCTTCGTGTCGGATGGCGGATCCCTCAAGCGCCTGCATCGCCGCATCCTGCTCTCGGCCGTCTATGCGCAAGGGTCGCGGGAGGACGAGAAGGCCCGGAACCTCGATCCGGACAACCAGCTCTGGTGGCGGATGCCGACCCGCCGGCTGGAGTTGGAGGCCATGCTCGACTCCATGCTGTGGGCCTCCGGCGAACTCGACCTGACCCCGGGAGGCCGACCGTTCGACCGTCAGGCCCAACCCGGGGTGTTGCGTCGCAGCGTGTACGCCTTCGTGAACCGGGACATCGTCTCGAACCTCTCGAGCACCTTCGATGCAGCCAACCCCAGCGCCTGCACCGCCCGGCGCCCGGACACCACGGTGCCCCAGCAGGCCCTCTTCGCCCTGAACTCGGAGTTCGTCCAGGACCGCGCCAAGGCGCTGGCGGTACTGACCGGCAAGACCGCGGGCCAGGACGACCAGCTGCGGGTCCGGGAACTCTATCGTCGGGTGCTGGCCCGCGAACCTCGCCCCGCCGAGCTCGATCGCCTCCTGCGCTTCGTGCGG
Organism: uncultured Akkermansia sp.; assembly: GCA_964386625.1. Classification (GTDB taxonomy): domain Bacteria; phylum Verrucomicrobiota; class Verrucomicrobiia; order Limisphaerales; family UBA9464; genus SXXZ01. The sequence continues at coordinate 5,705 of CAYLTF010000132.1, forward strand.
ACGGGCGACGAGGCGTCCCGGGCCGAGGCCTGGCAGCAGGCGGCCCATTCGCTGCTCGCCTCCAACGAGTTTTCCTTCGTGGACTGAAACGGAATCGCATGAACCCACCCCTGCCCCATTCCAGGCGCCACTTCCTGAAGCGCTGCGGCATGGGCTTCGGCTCCCTGGCGCTGGCGGATCTGGTCTGCCAGCCGGCGCGCGCGGCCGACCAGCCCCTCGTCCCGCATTTCGCGCCCAAGGCCAAGCGGGTCATCCATGTGTTTCTCAACGGCGGGATGTCGCAGGTGGACACCTTCGATCCCAAGCCCGAGCTCACGCGTCGGGCGGGCCAGATGCTGCCCTACGCCAACCTCCAGACGGAGCGGAAGACCGGCGTGGCCCTGCCCTCGCCCTTCACCTTCCGCCAACACGGACAGAGCGGCATCCCCATCAGCGACCTTTTCCCCCACTTGTCCCGCTGCGCAGACGAATTGGCGGTGATCCGCTCGATGCATGTCGAGCTGCCCAGCCACGAGCTGTCGTTGATGCTCATGAACACCGGCGACCAGCGGCTGGTGCGTCCGAGCTTCGGTTCGTGGCTGACCTGGGGCATGGGTTCCGAGAACCAGAATCTTCCGGCCTTCGTGGCCTTGTGCCCGGGAGGCATGCCCGTGGGTGGGGCGGCCAATTGGCGGTCGGCCTTCCTGCCGGGATCCTACCAGGGAACCCACGTCGACACCTCGCAGGCCGATCCCCGCAAGCTCATCGACCACATCCGCAACGGCCGCCTGGGGCCAGAGCAGCAGCGGCGGCAGTTCGATTTGCTGCGGGAACTCAATGCCGATCACCTGGCCTCCCGCCCGGGCGAGGCGGCCCTGGAATCGCGCATCCGCTCCTTCGAGCTGGCCTACCGCATGCAGATGGAGGCGACCGACGCCTTCGATGTGGACCAGGAGCCGGCGCACATCCGGAAGGCCTACGGTGAGGGGCCGCAGAACCGCCAGTTGCTCATCGCGCGTCGCCTCGTGGAGCGCGGGGTGCGCTTCGTGCAGACGTGGCATGGCAACATGCAGCCGTGGGACAGCCACTCGAACATCCGCGAAGAGCATCGGAAGGTCGCCAACGAATGCGACCAGGGGCTCGGGGCCTTGATCACCGACCTCAAGCAGCGCGGCATGCTGGAGAGCACCCTCATCTTGTGCACCGGGGAGTTCGGGCGGACCCCGTCGGTGGAGATGGGGCAGAACGGATCGGGCGCCGCGCAGGGCCGCGACCACAACCACTGGGGCTTCTCGCTCTGGATGGCGGGCGGCGGGATCAAGGGCGGTACGATCCACGGCGCGACCGACGACTTCGGGTTCCGGGCCGTCGAGAACCCGGTGTCCGTCCACGACCTGCACGCGACGATGCTGCACCTGCTCGGCTTCGACCACGAACGGCTCACCTTCCGCCACGCCGGCCGCGACTTCCGGCTGACGGACGTCTACGGCAAGGTGGTCCGCGAGGTCCTCGCCGCCGGGTAGAGCCTGTCTGAAAACTCTGGAGGGGATCTTGGCCAACGGGGCGGAGATGACTGCGGGACTGGAGCCAGGTTGAAATGGTCGGTGAAACCAGGCAGATTCACGGAGTCATGCGAGCACCGGGAGACGACACAGACCGGCCGTGGCGGAAATCCCGCCTCGCCGCTCGCATCTTGTTCCGCAAGGAAGCAGGCCGCATGACGGCCCGAGATCAGCGCATTGGTCGACGGCTCGCCCAAGATCCGGAAGTCACCAACCGCCTCATCCAACAGGGGATTTATTCCATCCGATACCGGGGACGCCGCATCGGAGACCGCAAGCATGAGTTCGACCAAAACCTGGGATTGGTGGCGCGGTGATGTGGATTGGAGCACACCGGCCGGACGGTTGCTTCGCACCTTCTTCGACGGGCTGCCCTCCGACCGAAGATTCCATTTCATCCTCTTCGGCTCCGCGCCGCTTCAACTGACGCTGAACCGCTCCTGGACCAGTGCCGACGTGGATCTGTTTTCCGACGATGACGAAGACCATCACGAGCGGATCCACCGTCTGGGTCTGGGGAAAGGACAGGCTGACCTGTATCTGGAACCCGGCTACCGGCTCAGCTTCCGCACCACGCCATTGATGGCCGAGCGGGCGAAGGTCGTGTCCCTGGGGCACGTCACGGTGACCATCCCGCATCCCCTGGACATCCTGATCGCCAAACTGGCACGCCTCGATGCCAAGGACCTCTTGGCCTTCCGACGGGTGATCGACCTCACCGGGCACCCCACCCAAGCGGAACTGCTGAGTGAATTGCGGAACGCCGTGGACCTGTTTCGACCGGCGTTCGACGATGAATCCCCCAACTTGTATCCTGCCAATTCGGTACGCCTGTGGCGGGAACTCTGGCAAGCGCCCCTGGATGTCGGACGGGATATCGTGGCTCCCGCCTTGGCCCGTCGTCGCGCCGGTTATGGCGATCCGCCCCCGGACTACCAACGGTCCTTGGCGGATTGAGATGCCAGATACCGGGGCGGAATCGTGCAGTCCTTGGCGGACCTGACGGCGGCCTTGCCTCCCTCAAGTCAGGGTTGTCCCCAGAAGCCCGGTCCTGTCGTTGCCCGCAACGAGGCGCCTTGCCACGGTGGCGGCGATGCGGACCTCGACCACGGCACGTCCCGACACCGCCGGCCTGCGCCTGCCCGAGGCGCCCCGGTCCATCGCGAAGGGCAGTTCGCTCGCCCGACTCCTCGACCGCGAAGCCATCGAGTGCCTCGCCCACAACCTTGCGGTGGTTCATCCGGCCTTCGATGCCGACGGATTCCAACGGGACGCCCACGAGGGCCTGGGGCCGCTGTCCATCCTCCGGCGCGGCGAGCACCTCGCATGCGTCCTGCGGCGGCACCTGCCGCCGGCTTACGACGACGCCATCGCCGTCCTCACCCGCTCGCTGACCCCGCCGCTGACGCGCACGGAGGGGCTCGGGCTGGGCGTGTTCTTCTACCTGCCCCATGTGTCCTTCGTCGCCCTGTACGGACTCGACCCTGCGGAAAACGGCGG
>CAYLTF010000133.1:0-8581 GCA_964386625.1 uncultured Akkermansia sp.
TTTAGCTCTTGCTAGTCGTCACGTCGAAGGGGGAGGAGTGAGCGAGTGGAGTCTGCTACGACGATTTCTCTCCCGCGGCGCCCAAATTCTTGGTTTAATTCTATCGCCAAGAACGTCCGGCAGGTGGACTGGCACGGCAAATACACCGCCGGCGCCGGATCGGCCCTGTACACCGCACGAAGCTTTCCCAAGGACTACTGGAACCGGGTCTCCTTCGTGACCGAGCCCACCGGGCACCTCATCGGGCAATTCCGCTTCGAGGGCTCGGGCGCCGACTTCAAGGCCACCAACGAGAAGAACTTCCTGGCCAGCGATGACGAGTGGTTCTCTCCGATCATGGCCGAGGTGGGCCCGGACGGTGCACTCTGGGTGCTCGACTGGTACAACTTCATCATCCAGCACAACCCGGTGCCCAACGGTTTCCAGAACGGCAAGGGCAACGCCTACGAGACCCCCCTGCGCGACAAGACCCACGGGCGGATCTACCGGGTCACGCACCGCAACGGCCGGGCGGCCGCCAAGGAGGATCTTTCGGGACGGGACACCGCCCGGTGGCTCACAGCCCTGGGTTCGCCCGTCATGGACGTGCGCCTGCAGGCCCAGCGCCGGCTGGTCGAGGCCCAGGACCGCACGGTCGTCCCGGAACTGGTCCGCCTCGTGGCCGACGCGTCCGCGGACGAGCTGAACCTGAACCCCCGCGCCCTCCATGCCCTTTGGACTTTGCACGGCCTCGGGGCCTCGGGATCCGCGCCGAAATCGGCTCTGCGCCATGCCTCGGCGGCCGTGCGGCGCGCGGCGGTCATGACCCTGCCGGCCGACGGCTGGACGGCCGAGGATTGGAGGCAACTGCTCGTCAACGACACCGACGCCCAAGTGCGTCTGGCCGCCCTGCTGGCCGTCGCCGACCGGGGCAACACCGCCTCGATCCTCCCGCTGGTCGAAGCCTTCCAGAACCCGCGGAACACCAGCGACCCGTGGCTGAAGGACGGCCTCATCGCGGCGGCCGCGCATCATCACCAGGCCTTCCTGACCTCCTGCCTGGCGGCCGCCCCGTCTTCGCCCGGGGCGATCGAGGTGATGCGGGCCGTGGCCCGTCACCATGCGGCCACCGAGCCGAACGCCCTGAAGCTGACCCTGGCCGCCGCCGCCGCCCAACCCGCCGCCGCCGCCGCGATCCTCGAGGGCCTGACCGCCGGCTGGCCCGCCGACCGGAAGCCCTCCTTCAACCCGGACATGGCGGCCCGCTTCCAGGCCGCGCTGGCCAAGGCCCCCGACGCCGGCAAGGTGGCCCTGGTCCAGCTCGCCACCCGATGGGATCGAGCCGACCTCGTCGCGAGCCAGATCCCTGGGGTTGCGCGGCGCCTGATCGAGGTGTTGTCCTCGACCACCGCCAGCGATTCCGACCGCATCGAGACGGCCCGACGTTTGATCGCCATCCAGGACTCCCCGGCCTCCGTCGCGGCGATCCTGGGACAGATCCGCATCCTGACCACCCCGAGCCTGGCCAACGGCCTCATCGGCACCCTCTCCGCCTCGCGGATTCCGGAGACGGCTCCGGCGGTGGTGGGTCGCTGGTCGGAATTCTCACCGGCCATGCGCCGGAGCGCGACCGCCCTGCTGCTGCGGCGGAAGGAATGGGCGCTGGCGCTCCTCGGGGCGGTCGAGTCGGGGACCCTGGTCGCCGGAGATCTCAGCCGGGATCACTGGAGCCAGCTGACCGGCAACGCCGACTCTGCGGTGTCGACCAAGGCCCGCTCGCTCCAGAAGACCAGCACGCCGAAATCCTCGGCGGCCATGCAGACCCTGATCGCCCAACTCCAGCCGGTGGTGCTCAAGACCGGCAAGGCCGACCATGGCAAGGAGGTCTTCGAGAAGAACTGCAGCGCCTGCCACGCCCTGGAAGGCAAGGGCGGCCGCATCGGGCCTGAGTTGACCGGCATCGGCGCCCGCCCGAAGGCGGAGATCCTGACCGAGATCCTCGACCCGAACCGTTCCGTCGAGGCCAACTACAAGCTTTGGACCGTGACCCAGAAGGACGGCGAGAGCCTCTCGGGCCGACTCGACGCCGAGACGGCCACCTCGGTGGAGATCCTCGACACCACGGGCACCAAGCATGTCATCCAGCGCAGCACCATCGCCAAGCTGGAGTCGTCCGGGCAGTCCATCATGCCGGGCGGCTTCGAGCAGTTGCCGCCCCAGGATTTGAGCGACCTGTTGGAATTCCTGGCCTCGGCTGCGGCCAAGCACTGAGCCCAGCCTTCGGGCCGCGGGGCCGCAGGGTCGCCTGCGGCCCCGGGCCCACAGAACATCACCGGCGCCCGTCCATGGGTCGGACTGGCCCGAAAACGACAACGGCTCCCGGGTTCGGGAGCCGTTGTTCTTGAAGGGGTTGGGATTCGGATTCCGCGGCTGTCTCGGTCTCGGATTCGAAGATCCCGGACTGGACCGACGTGGATCACCCCGAGGTCGCCTCGGACGAACCGCCTTACTTGGCGGCGGCGTCGGCCTTCTTCCAGGTGCGGCGCGGGGCCTTGGTCACCAGGCCGGCCTTCAGGGCCTTCACCGACACGCGCATGTAGCGGACCTCGCCGTTGGGCAGGATGGCCTTCACGCGCTGCAGGTTCGGGTAGAACTTGCGCTTGGTGATCGCGGTGACGTGGGTACCGATACCACCCTTTTTCTTGGCCTTACCCGAGCGCCAGATGTGATTGCCTTTCACCGGGCGGCGACCCGTCAGCGGACAAATGCGTGCCATAATCGAAGCTTTCTTAAGTTAAAGGAACGGATGACCTACCAGCCCGGGGAGGCTCGGCGCAAGCAGCATTTTCAGACAACCGGAGGTCGAGGCTTCCTGAGCCCCCTCCGATCCGATCCGATCCGCCCCCTCAACCCCAGGCCTTGGACGGCTGGAACCCGGGCCTGGAGCCCGCCGCGCCAGGCAGGTTGGAAGCGACAATCGGACCCGCCGGGTCTACAACTCCTCCATGCGGAAAAAGCCAGTGGGAGCCTGTCTCGGACGGATCGGACTCGGGGTCGCTGCGTCGAGTCCGGGAGCCACGGCCCTCTTGATCGCCACGGTCATGACCTCGGCGCCCGCGGGGCTTCAAGGCGACGCACCTCCACTGTCCACAGGCATCCTGCCGGAATTGATCCAGGTCCTGCGGACGAACCTCGACCTGGGGTCGCAGGAGTTCGATTCCCGTGCCTCGGAGGCCCTGATCGAGCGGTTCGGCGTCCGGCGGAAGGATCCGACGGAGACGGCGTCAACCACTCCGATCCCCGCCCCCCCGACGCCGGCGGATCTGATCGCCCGCCAGGAGCGGCTCGAGGGCGGGGTGTTGTACCTGCGACTCGGGAGGATCGAGGCCGGGCTGGCCCAGGCCACCCGGAGCGCGTTGACCCGGGCGACGTCGGGCACGAACGCCAGCCCACCGGCCTCAGGCCTGGTTCTGGATCTGCGGTTCGCCCGCGGGGAATCCCTCCCGGCCGCGGGTGAGACCGCAGCGCTCTTCTCCGACCGGACCGAAGCGATCCTCGATTGGGGCGGCGGATCAGTGACCGGTTCGGGAGCCGAGCGCGCCTGGAGTCTCCCGATGGCCGTGCTGGTGAACGGTCGCACGGAGGGGGCGGCCGAGGCCCTGGCGGCCGCCTTGCGGCAGGAGACCGGGAGCGCGCTGGTGGGTCAGGCGACCGCAGGGACTCATGGAGTCTTCCGCGAAGTCACCCTGAAGGATGGCACCCGGCTGCAGGTGCCGGCGGGCCGCATCCGCCTGGGAGGCGGATCGATCCTGGCGGACGGGCCCATCACCCCGGACATCCGGATCCCGGTCGCCGAGGCCGCCGAGCGGGCATTCCTCGCCAATCCCACCGCGACCCTCGGTCAGGCCACCACCGCGGCCGCCGCCGGCTCCACGAACACGGTTGCCGGCACCCAGGCCCAAACGCCGGGCTCGGCCCCCCTGCAACGGCGCAAGGTGACCGAGGCCGATCTGGTCCGGGCCCAACGGAGTGACCCCTCCGAGGCGGGAAGCGAAACGGCGTCCCCGATCAGGCCTTCCGCCCCCGTCCGCCTCGCCGATCCGGTCTTGTCGCGGGCTGCAGACCTGGTCCGCGGGTTGGCCGCCTTCCGGAAAGGCCGCTGAGTCCGGGCACGGACCCGCGGGTGGAACGCCCTGACAGGCTCGATCCGACGCCGCGCCGGATCGCCTGTCAGGCTCGCGAGGGCACGCATCGCCAGCGCTTGGCCTTCAACTCGAAGCGCGGGAGAGATCCGGGCGGGACCGGGGTGACGGCGATGCGCAACGACAACGCCCCATGGAGACGGTCGGCCAGGTCGCGACAAGCGGCTTCGGAACCCTCGGCCTCGATCGAGACGGAGGCCAGGTCGCCGCTCCGGTCCACGGTCACCCGGTATTCGCCCACGGCGGCCACCGAACGGACCACCGACTCGACGGCCGACGGATAGAGATTCACGCCCCGGACCACCACCATGTCGTCGACACGGCCCAGGATGCCGCCCTCGAACGTCCACCTCCCCCGCCACCGACGCGCGCAGACCCAGTCACCCGTGCGGTACCGGATCAGGGGGGAACCGATGCGCTTCAAGGTGGTCAGCACCAGTTCACCCCGACTCCCCTCGGGCACCGGGGTCAGCGTCTGCGGATCGAGGACCTCGGCGAAGAACTGCGAATCGAGCAGCACCAGGCTCCCGGGCAGTTCCGCGGACTCGTAGGTCACCGGCCCCGTCTCGGTCATGCCGTGGTGGTCGAACACCCGCGCCCCGGGCCAGGCCGACTCGATGCGCGCCCGGACCGTCGGTTGGCTGCCTCCCGGTTCCCCGGCCACGATGATGCGCCGGACCCGCGACCGCCCCAGGTCGATGCCCTCGCTGCGGGCCGTCTCGGCCAGGTGCAGCGCATAGGTCGGCGTGCAGCACATCACGGTGGCCCCCTGCTCCAGGAGCACCCGCAACCTCAGCACCGAACTCATCCCGCCACCGGGCACCGAGAGCACGCCCATCCGCTGGGCGGCCTCGAAGGCCAGCCAGAACCCCAGGAATGGGCCGAAGCTGAACGGGAAAAAGGCCCGATCCCCGGGAACCACCCCGGCCTGCTTCAACACCTCGACCCAACCGTCGGTCATCGCCGACCAACTCTCCGGCGTGTCGAGCCAGCGCATGGGAGCCCCGTGGGTCCCGCTGGTCTGGTGGCAGCGCGTGTAGGCCTCCACCGGGAACGTGAGATTGGAGCCGTAGGGCGGGAAGGCTTCCTGGTCGGCGACCAGTTCAGCCTTGGTGGTCAGCGGAAACCGGGTGCGGAAATCGTCCAGCGACGCGGGCAGCGCGGAGCAACCGATCGAGGCGAATTTCCGACCATAAAAGGCATTGCCCGGCAGGACCGCACCGAGCAGAGACCGGATAGAGTCCAGCGCCCCCGGGTCGGAGTGGTCTTCGTGGTGGCTCACAGGCCGGGATTCTCAGGACCCCAACGGCCGCTCAATGCGCGTTGGTGGTGGCCGGGGCGGGAGCGCCTGGGGCCACGGCACCGGCCGCCGGCTTGGCCGGGCCACCGGTGTTGGACGGCGCGTACTTGGCCACCATGAACGCCCCGGTGGCCGCGAGGATGCACCCCAGCAGGAACGGCAGCGGCAGCGCCTTGAGGCCACCTTGCGGCGGGTGCAACAGCATCGCCACCAGCGTGTTGATGACCGGGGCCCCACCGAAGACGATGGGCATCACGGCGGCGGCGGCGGCCCCCTTGTAGATGGGCGAGGCGGCCCCGAGGGCGAGCACGAGCGTGAAGGCACCCACCGCTCCGGCCGCGCCGGCGATCAGGCTCCACTGGATGCCCAGCGGGGTGAGGCTCCAGTTCGAGCCGCGCACCTTGAGGAGGATCGCCGAGGCGACTCCGATGATCGCGTAGGCGATGCACACGAAGAGGAACGCCTTGAGACCGGCATGCGGAGTCTCCGGCCCCATGGGCATGTATCCGCGGCCCTTGTGCAGGATCACCCCGTAGACCCCCCAGGAGAGCACCGTCAGGAGGGCGAAAATCAACCACGTGTTGCCAGGACCAGCCGCCGCAGGAGCAGGATTCATCGTGTGGACAGGCTACGGTCGCCCGGCCGAAACGGCAACACGGCAGGTCGGTGGAACGACCCAAGGCAGGTCGACAGGTGACACGGAGCCCTCTCTGCGGCCACCATCCCGGCCCGATGCAAGAATTGATCTCCAAGGCGGCGGCCTTGTTGGAAGCCCTGCCCTACATCCAGCGCTTTTCCGGACAGACCTTCGTGGTGAAGTACGGCGGCAGTTTCATGGACTCGCCCGACCCCGCGGTGCGCAACGGCGTCGCCCGGGACATCGTGTTTCTCGAGGCGGTGGAGATCAACCCGGTGGTCGTGCACGGAGGCGGCAAGGCCATCACGCGCGCCATGGAGGCCGCAGGACTCAAGGCCAACTTCATCCAGGGACAGCGGGTCACCGATGCCGCGACCGTCGGCGTGGTCGACCAGGTCCTGTCACGCGAGATCAACCCGGAGGTGGTGAAGACCATCCAGTCGCTCGGAGGAGTGGCCCGCGGTTTTGCCGGGACCGACATCTTCACCTGCAAGAAACTCTGGCTGCAGGACGCGGCCGGCAACCCGGTCGACATCGGCTACGTCGGCGAGGTGACGGCCGTGAACACCGAACCCCTGCTCGAGTGCATCCGCCAGGGGATCACCCCGGTCATCAGCCCGACGGCGCGCGGCGAAGACGGCCACGTCTACAACTGCAACGCCGATGTCGCCGCCGCCATGGCCGCCATCGCCCTGAAAGCGCGGCGCCTGGTCTTCATGTCGGACGTCCCGGGCCTGATGCGCGATCCGAAGGACCCCGCCACGGTGATCTCCCACCTGTCGGTCTCCGAGGTGCCCGGTCTCAAGGCCACCGGCGTGGTGGACAAGGGCATGATCCCCAAGGTCGACAGCGCCGTGTCGGCCCTGAAGTCCGGCGTCGAGAAGGTTTCCTTCGTCGATGGCCGGGTGCCCCATTCGGTGTTGCTGGAGATCTTCACCGACGCCGGCGTGGGCACCGAGGTCGTCCTGAAGTGACCGTCAGCCCTGCTCCGCGGCGCTGCACGGGGCCAGAATGGCATCGCTCATGCCGTGGATGATCTTTTTGTCGGCCGGGTTGAGCGTGGCCAAGATGCCACCGAGTTTCGGTCGCGCCTGGTCGCCGTCGCCCGACACGAAATAATAGGGACACAACCGGGCGCGGACCGACTGCCGGGTGACCGCTCCCGTCGCCAGATCCAAGCCGTCGGCCTCGAGCAGCCGCGGCTTGTGGTACTGCTGCAGGAGGTACGGTGATCCGGGCCACGATCCCAGCGCCCGATCCACGGCCGCCCCCCATTCGCCCGCGCTGAGGTCCGACCCGAGGTAGACCCCCCGGGATCCCCAGGCCTCCGGACTGAACCCGGAAATCTTCAGCACCAGGGCCCGGTCCCGCTGGGACAGCCCCTTGAGTTGGGACCACTCGGTGATCTCCAACCCCGGGTAGGCCCCGTGGGGTGGCAATGGCGTCGGATCCAGCAACCAACTGCGCGGCACGATCTTCAGCAACCGCAGGTAGAATCCTTCCCCCAGTTCCTGTCGCCAGAACTCGCGCAGGTTGCGGTTCCACAGCAGGGCGAAGAGGAGTTTCTCCTCGAACATGGGCCGAGGAGGGGGCGTGAGCCGGATCCGCTTTTCCAAGGCCTTGCGGATCAGGGCTCCGGATCCCGCCACCTGGGGCAGGTCGAACAACTCGAAAAACCGGTACACGGCCTCCCCATCGCCCGGAGCGTCGAACTCCCCGCCGTGGACCTGGAACCGATCCGCACCCAACTGCTCGGCCATCCACACCATCTCCGGGCGGTACGACCCCGCCTCGTCGGAGACCACGATGTGCACCTTCGGGGCCGCCCCGAAGATCGAGGCGAACCCCTCCCGCATGCCCGAGGCACCGCCGATGACCGCATCGCCCAGGGACGCATAGGTCTGATTGAGCCATTGCGTCAGTCCGATGCCACCGGGCACGGAGTCCAGCTCGGAGATGATGAATCCCTCCTCGGTCAGCAGCAGGTCCGGCCGGATCACCCGGGGCAGTTCATTGCGCACGGCCGCCGCCCGTTGGGCCGCCACGAGTTCCGGGGGTTTGCCCTGATCCAACACCTCGGCCACCCAGGCGGGTGCTCGCCCCTCGGCGCTGCGGCGATACAACTGATTCACCGCCTTGTAGAACTGGTGGAACACCCGGCCCAGCGACTCGATCTCGGAGGCCAAGTCTTCACCCAGCGCCAGGGGGCGCGCCGCCGACCGCCACGTCATGCCCCCGAAGAGGCCTCCCTCCGGCATGGCTTGGCGCAGCGACTGGGCCCGATCAACAGCGGTCATCGGCCTCCACCGTACGACCGCTCCCGTTCCCCCTCAATCCCATCCGCTCCGCCGCATTCCGGAAACTCGTCATCTCTTCTCCCGCTCCATCCACCGCCCCTAAAGATCGCTTCCCGCGGAGCCCACCCGAGGCCCCAAGACCAGCGCCAGCCCGACCACCCCAGCC
>CAYLTF010000134.1:0-8384 GCA_964386625.1 uncultured Akkermansia sp.
GAGTCGCGGAAGGGTGGCTGAGTGGTTGAAGGCACCTGACTCGAAATCAGGCGTACTCGCAAGGGTACCGGGGGTTCAAATCCCTCCCCTTCCGCCATCTCTCCTAGATCACGCCCCCCAGACGTCCCCCCCCGGATATCCCCTCAGGTTTCATCGGGCCCCGTTCGTTTTGTCGTGTTCCTCGGGTTTTGACTCCCGATTTCTCACGGCCACCCCAACGGTATCGGAGTCGACCGGTGGCCCTGTGGTGATCAGGCGCCGGAATCCATACGCCGCGAACCCTGCGGAACCTTTCGCCCATTCCGCCGGGCAATCCGTGGGAGCCCATCGGGCGATCTCAATCGACCACACTGAGCACCGATTGACCCGTGTCCCAAAGGCGGTCGATGAGGCGGTGGGTGTTGGCTCCTTGGACGCGGGCGACGGCGAGGCGGCGCGCTCCGTCAGGGAAGGTGATGATGCTGGTCAACTCCAGTTCGAGCTCTTGGCACAGGCGGATCCACTGACCCATCGCATCGGGTTTGTGGGTGATGTCGAAGGTGATGCGCGTGGATCCCAACTGTCCGCTGAGCAGCTTGCTGAAGACGCGAAAGATGTCGGACTCGGTGATGATGCCCACGAGGCGGTCGCCCTGAACGACCGGCAGTCCGCCGATGTGGTGCTCGGTCATGCGCCTCGCCGCCGCTTCGATGGGCTCGTCGGCCGACACGGTGATGGCCGGTGAATGCATGACGTCGGCTACCGTGCCCAGGTTCGGCAGCCCGTCGACACCCGCCACCGAGAAAGGGTTCAAGTCCGGGGGAAAGGCTTGGACGATGTCCTGGCGACAGACGATACCCACGATGATTTTGCCTCTGACGACCACGAGGCGCCGGATGCCGCGGGCGTTCATTCGTTCAACGGCCTGGGTGAGGGAAGTCTCCGGCGTGACGGTCTCCACGGTCCGGGTCATGCACATGTCGACAATCATGAGGAAAGGCACCGAGCGAGGTCGGCCCTGATGATGGGCGTCGGTTTCGGTGTCTCCAACGCATCGGCAATCTCGGGCCGATGCTGAAATGCGGTGGTGCAAGCACCCGCCGGGTGGCCTCTCCGGGATGAGCAGCGTCGGTGCCTGCCGGAGAGGTGAACCCTCGGGGGCGGACTCAGTGCGCGACGAGGCGGAAGAACCGCACGGCCGCGTCCCCGGCCTGCCGAGCGATCCGGGCCTGGTTCGAGCCATCGGTGGACAAGATCTCGGTGGAAATCTCTGTCCAGGCACCGCCGATGAGGTCGGTGGTGCTCAGGAGGCGGATCGTCACCCCCGGGCGATCGAGGCGCACCGTGAAGCGCAGCGTGGCCGGTTCAGTGGCCAGGCTCAGCATGACCGGTGGGGCCGCATCGGCGGTCATCGGGTCGCTGCCCAGGGCGAATTCGAGGAGGTTCGGGCGCCCATCGCGATCCGGATCGTCGGCGGTGCCCTGTTGGCCTGCAGGGACCGCCAGCGAGGCGATCCAGGTGGCGAAAGGCGTGCCCATCATGGCCGTCCCGGGGCTCGGGGAGGCTCCGAGCCATGCGGCGGGGTCGTTGCCGTACCCGCTCTCGACCCGCCTCTGCAGCGATTGACCCGAGCCGGCCGCCCCGGTGGGCCAGGGGGCCTTGCTGTCGTAGTTCACGCGGTCTACCCGGGCGAATTGGCGCTGCCCGGCATCGTCCAGGCCGGCGGGCCGACCGAGTTGCACGCTCTCGCCTTCGTTGGCGAGGCGCCCCGAGGTCCACTCGAGCACCCGGGTCCCGGCGGGCACCGTGAAGGCGGCGTTGAAATGGGCGAGGCTGCGAGTCAGCACCAGGCGTTCGCCCGAGGCGAGGACCAGCGGCGGGTTTGACGGGAAGTCCAGATCGATGCCGTCGGTCAAGCGCCAGGCCGCGTTCCGGATGCTGTCGTACAGCGGCACGGGATTGGCCGTGATGTTGAGCAACTCCAAGAACTCCAGGTCGGGATCGCTGGGCGAGGCATAGAAGATCTCGGAGATCACGATCGGGCCGACGCGGGGTGCGCTGTTGGCCTGGCCGGGGGTTGCCGTCATCAGGGGGATGAAGTTCCAGGTGTCGGTCGATGCCTTGCGGTAGTTGCCCAGGGTCTCTCCCGGGAGCGTGGCACCGAAGGATTCCTGGGTGCGGTAATCGGTCAGTTCATCGCCGAGGGCGGAGCGAAGGTACAGGGTCTCGCCCACGTCGCTGAGGGCGAAGCCGGTGATGCGGCCTGGATCCAGCGAGGCGACACCGAAATGCTGGCGCTCGGTGAGCACGATGCGCTCACCGGGCCCGAGCCGGGTGCCGGCAGGGATGCGGTACTTCCGGAGATCGGTCGCGTTGTCGCTCAGGAACCAACCGCCGATGTCCACTGGCGTGGAGGCGCGGTTGAAGAGCTCGATCCAGTCCTGGTCGCCTTCCGAGTTGGCCAGGATCTCGTCGATCACCACGGTCGGGGTGATCACATAGGGATAGTCGGAGGCGAGATACTGGTAGCGGGCTCCGATGTCGGCCCGGGTGCCGTCGGGGTCGGACGGGTGATCCGGAGCGCCGGCATCGATGGCCGGGGACGTCGGCCGGAGGCTGTAATCGAGCCGCTCCGGTGCGGTGAAGAGCGGGGCCGCCAGCAGGTTGCCGGATCCCGGGACGGTGATCGCGACCGTGTCCGACAGCGAGTAGGAGACCCCCAGCTGCGACAACGCATCGACCTGCACCGGGGCGATCGTGCTGCCTGCGAAGAGGGTGTTGGTGACGAAGGCCGAGCCGCCGCCGCCGCCGAAGTTCTTCTCGTACACGTCCACGCCGATGGCGCAGCCCACGAAGGTGTTCTGGTCCACGAGGACCTTGGAACCCGAGTCCTTCACCCCGACCCCCAGGTTGCAGCCGACCACCAGGTTGTTGCGCATCCAGACCGTCGAGCCCTGGCCCACCGAGACACCCTTGTCGGAGTTGTAGTAGATGCGGTTGTTCTCGATGAGGATGTCCCTGGCCTCCTCGCCGATGTCGATGCCGTCGCAATTGGGGCCCTGGAAACGCCAGATGCGGCAGTTCCGGATGACGCCTCCCACGACACCGTCGTAGTCGATCGCATCGGTGTCCGGGGCGTTGTTGCCGATGAAGTCGCAGTCCTCGGTCACGGCGGCGCCACGCTTCACGTTGATGCAATCGCCGGTGTAGGGCGTGTGCAGGCGGCTGTGGCGCAGCACGATGGATCCGCCGCGGCAGAAGATGGGGCCGTCGCACTGTTCGATGTCGAGGTGTTCGATCTGCAGCGAGGCGTTGAGGCCCGAGATGGCGGAGGGGTAAGCCAGCGGGTGCGCGCCCCGGGTCGCCTGGCGGACAACGAGGTGGCGCAGCACGCTGGTGCCGTCGGGGTTCTCGAAGCTGATGCCCCCCCATCGCGCTCCGTCGCGGCCGACGATGCGCACGGGAGCCTCGGGCGTGCCGTCCACGGTGAGGGTGCCTTGCACTCGCAGGTGCCGTCCTGACGGCATGCGGAGCGTGACGCCCGCCGGCACATGGAGGGCACGGCCCGACGGGATGAGGAGGTCCGAATCCAGCGAGTAGGTCGCGCCGGCGATGAGGGTGGTGGTGGCCGCGAGGGTCCCGCCGATCACGCGCTCTTCCGAGGGCGCGAATTCGGCCGTGATCGTGGTGGCGGACGTCAGCGTCAGCGTCGTGGAAGCCTCGCCCGGGGCGCCGTTCCACCGGACGAACCGGTATCCCGGGGCAGGCTCGGCCTTGAGGTCGAGGGGGATGCCCGGGAAGAGCCGGTGCACTCCGGGCTCGGTGGGCACGCCCTGGACGACGATGCGGCCCTGGTTCGGGCCGCTCACGGCCAGAGTCACGGCCACGGCCGGTGAAAGGCCCAGCCGGCCCTGGATTTCTGCGAGGAATCCGTCGGAACGGGCGTCGATGAATTTCTTCATGTCCGCCAGGGCCGAGGCGCGCCCGGCGATGGTCATGCCGCCGAGGCTCGACCAGCGGGCGACATGGCGGGCGATTTCCGGTTCGACTTCCTGGGCCATGGCATCCAACAGCGCCTGCACCCGTGCCGGCCGGAACGTCGCGTCGGCGTGGGCCGCCATGCGCTGGGCCATGCGCTGCCTGAACCGGGTGGAGGCCTTCAACCGCGACAGCAGTTGGTCGGAGGAGAGCATCTCGCCGAGGACGCCGCTGGACAGCTGCGAGGAGCGGAAGGTCTGGTCCATGTCAGGCAGGAACCATTGCCACCGACCGCTGGGCGTGCGGGGCCGCCAGAACTCGCGGTTGTGCAGCCAGCTGGTGTTCTGGCCCCAGGACTCGGAGGCGACGAAATCGATGAAGCTGTCGATGTCGACCCGCGACTCGATCACGGCCCAGACCATGGGATCGTTCAGGTCGTGCGCCTGGGCGAAGTCGAGGAGTTCGAGCCAGTGCACCGTGTCGCCCTTGTCGGCCCCGAGGGTGACCGCCGACGAGGTGAGGTGCCCGTACACCAGGTGGTCCACGTCGGCTGCATTCAGGCGGTGGTGTTCAAAGAACCAAGCGTCGTCCCATCGGGAGCGGACGTCATGCAGGCCCCAGTAGGCCCCGTTGATGAAGACCACGCTCGGGCGGTAGTCCGAAACCCCCACGCGCATCTGGCCGCGCTGGAGGAACGACCACAGGCCGTCCCGGAGCATCTCCATGCTCCAGGCATCGCCGCCATCGCGCAGGGTCAGCGAGGTGTGGTTGGGGATGCCGGTGCCTGGGAATAGGTCGTAGGCCAGGTTGTCGTCGCCATAGGCGCCACGCAGGGCGAAATTCAGCGCCCGTTGCGCGTGGACCCAGTTGTTCTCGCCGCCCATGCGGAAGCCGCCATTCACCCGGAATCCGGCCTGGCCGCCGGGAGCGAAGTACTCCAGCGAACCCGGGGCATCCTTGTTCTTGTACACATCGCGCAGACCTCGGGCCGAGTTGCCGCCGCTGACCAGCGGTTCATGCTGGTTGTAGTAGATGCCCAGGCGGTCGCCGAAGAGGAGTTCCGGGTCCGAGACCACCGAGATGTAGGGAAGGGTGCCGAGGGTCTCCCCGATGAGGTAGGTCCGGGTCGCGATGGGGCCGTTGGGTCGGCCATCCTGGAAGACCCGGGCGCGGACGACGGTGTTCGAGGTCAGGGTGATCGGCTGCGTGTAGGCCGGCGACTTCGGGGTCGGCACGGCCCCGTTCAGGGTGTAGCGGACGGTGCCCGAAGCGGCCCCGAGGGTGACCTGCACGGGGCTCGAGAACACCCCGCCGTCGGGGCTGAGGGTCGCGGCGATGCCCGGCAGGCGCAGGTCGGGAACCTCGGTGCCCACGTTGACCGCCCCCGGCGTCGGGTTGGCGAATTGGACCCAGTTTCCGGCCGCATTGCGTCCCCGGGAGACGTCGGCGACCTGGTGGCCGTATTCCAGGAGGTCCACCGTGGTGGAAGCCGCGAAGGCCGATCCGGTGAGCGACAGGTCGAATCCGAGATCGGAGCTGTTGGCCGCACTCTGATGCACCTCCACGGCCAGCACATTCGTGCCGCCGGTCAGGTGCTTGGCGGAGATCCGGTAGGTGGTGAAGGCGTTCTCGGCGGTGCCCGAGATCGAAGCGGAGGCGAGGGTCTTGGAGTCCACCGCACCGGCCGGAAGGTTTTGCCGGACCACCTCCGCACCGTTCAGGTAGACGAGAGCCCCGTCATCCACCAGGAGCTTCACCTCCAGGTCCACGAACCGGGTGGGATCCGCCACCGTGAAGGCATGTCGGAAGTAGGTCGTGATCGGGTGGGTGCCGCCGGCCGCGGCGGCTGTCAGCACGGTGGCCTCGTCGCCGTCTCCGTATCCCAATTGACCCGGACCGCTGGCCCAGGCCGCATCGTTGAAGGCGGGTGAACTCCACGCGGCACCTGCGTCGGAACCGTTGTCGAGGTAGCGCCAGCGGGCCGCACCCGACTGCACCAGCACGGTGTTGGTGACCCCGGTGGCATGGGTCAGGACGAGCGATTCACCCAGGGCCGACAGCGAGAAATCGGTGTGGTAGCCTTCGGTGGTGAAGTCGCGCCACGGCCAGTAGCCTCGGGGCCATGTTTCGCCGGGGAACGCATTCTCGCCGTCGGCCCAGACGACCAGGAAGCCGTGGGCGGGGATCGTCGCGGTCGCCGGGAAGGTCCAACGGAAGGGCTTCTTGGGGTCGTCGCTCAGGTACCAACCGGCCAGTGAAACCGGCGCAGCGGTGGTGTTCTCCAATTCGATCCAGTCGGGATAGTCGCCGAAATCGACGATGTCGGGGTAGGACCGGGTGTTGGAGGCGAGGAATTCGCTGATCCGGATCTGAGCCGAGGCGAGCAGGGGCAGCAGGGGCAGCAGGCACAGCACGGCGGCCGCGAGAGGCACGTTCATTTGATGCGAAGACCATAGCAGTTCCTGTACCCGCAGTCAGGACCGCAGATCGATCGGCGATTGTCGGATGGACCTCCGCCCTTGTTTCCGCCCCCGAGCGCCCGGGCTCGGCAGGCCGTCACGGAGCCTGCGTCAGCGTCTTGCGCCGGTGCACCGCGTCGCCGCCGCAGACGTAGAGGTAGGCCCGATCCGGTCCGGCGAAGACACAGCTGTAGACCCCCTTGTCGGCGCGGGGTTTGGCGATGACACCCCCCAGGCGGCCGCTCCAGTCGAACATCTGGACGCCCGCATGCGAGGTGACGTACAGGCGGCCAAGGGCGTCCACGGTCGAGCCGTCGCCGCCGCTGTCCTTCTTGCCGGCGGGGACTGCCAAGGTCATGGAACGTTCGCCGGCGGTCAGGCTGCCGTCGGCCGCGACCGCGAAGCTCCAGACATGCGTGCCGCCGTATTCCGAGACGTACAGGAAGTCCTGCTTGGGTGACAGGGCGATGCCATTGGGCGAGGTGATGCCTCCGGCGACGGTGCGCGGCCGCGAAAGGGCCTTGGCCCCGATCGGCACCGCCTGCACCTGTCCGGCACCGGTGTCGGTGAAGTAGATCCAGCCGGCCTTGGAGACGATCAAGTCGTTGGGCTTGACCCCGGTGGCCACGTCGCGCAGGGCCTTCGTCTTGGGATCGATGGCCACGATCTTCGGGGAATCACCCTGGGTGGCGGCGTAAAGCTGCCCGTCGGGGCCGAATTTCAGGCCGCTGACCTTGGGGCCGTTGGTCAGCCAGGGCTCGGCCTTCGTGGCCCCGACGGACACACGGTGGATCACACCCTTCGGCAGATCGGAGAAGTAGAAGTTGCCCTCGGCGTCGCCGCAGGCGCCGTCGGTGAAGCCGAAGCCGTCGCCCACCAGTTCCCAGGGCGAGTCGGTGCCGCCGCCTGCCAGCACCTTGTTGAGGGCCTCATCGCCGTTCCAGTTGTTGGTGCTCGGGGCCGGCGGGCGCATCGCGGGTCGCCAGAGCCACCGGAGCGAATCGGGCAGGATGGCTCCACCGTGCTTGCCGTTGTGGGCGCCGTCCCCCATCACGAACCGGTTGTCGTAGCCTGCGAAGGTCAATGCGCTGGCCATGGTCCGGTTGGCCAGGGGCCAATCGCCGTGGAGATTGTTGAGGTCGTTCTCGCCGTCCTGGAGGAAGACCCGCAGCGGCTTGCGCTCGGTCTTGCGGATCAGGGCGGGGTAGGCGTGGCCGCCCCGGATGTTGGTGAAGCTGCCGATCTGCGAGAGCACCTTGCGGAACTGGTCGGGCCGTTCCCACGCCACCGTGAAGGCGCAGATCCCGCCGGAGCTCATGCCCGCGATGCCGCGCATCTCGGGGTCGTCGCTGATGCGGACCGAGTAGCGGGTGGTCACGAAGGGGATCACCTCGTCGACCAGGAACCGGGCGTAGTCGGGGCTCAACGAATCGTATTCGAAGGACCGGTTGTTCCGGTCGCCCCAGCCATTGGCCGCCGGCGCTCCGGCCCCGCGATGGCCGGGATTCAGGAAGAGCGCGAGGGTGACAGGCATCTCGCCGCGGGCGATGAGGTTGTCGAGCACGATGGGCACCCGCTGGGAGCCGTTCTCCCGCACATATTCATGCCCGTCCTGGAACACCATCAGCGCTGCCGGCTTGCTTCCGTCGTATTGGGCCGGGATGTAGATCCAGCCCTGGCGCGTGGTGCCGGGGAACACCTTCGACTCGTTGAATTCGAACGACTCGACCCTGCCCTTGAGGACGCCCGGAGCGCGATTCGTGGACTCCGCACCGAGGGTGTAGTCGTCGACCGCCCATGCGGTGGATGCACCGAGAGACAGCAGGGCCGCGGCCAGGCAAAGGGATTTCATGGGTGCGATTCTCCGGAACCCGCCGCTGCAGAGTCAAACCCGGATGCGTGCTGTGGGTGCCGGGCCTGTCCCGGGCGTCTCTGGGGCCCCGATGGGGCCCCATGCGACAGCCCAGG